>JANPIJ010000024.1:0-113902 GCA_031424955.1 Ferruginibacter sp.
CCAGTTTATCGGTCTTTATTTCCCAGGTCCAGTTGCCCAGTTTGTTCAGTGCCTGTGCATGTTTGTACAGCGTTTCGCTCCTGGTTAATTTTTGTACCATGTGGTGTTTATCAGTCACATCCATCACGGTACCCTTCATCAACAGGGGCCTGCCATTTTCAACCATTACTTTACCTTTTCCCCAGATTATCTTTTCAATGTCACCTACTTCAAACCGGTATTCGGCTTCAAAATCACCTTGTCCCTGTATGGCATTTTCAATGGCTTCTTTTACCACCGGGCGGTCTGCAGGATGCACCTTTTGCAGAAATTGATCCATCTGGTCCCCTTGCTGCAAGCCGAGTATCCGGCGTGTTTGAGGACTGGTTGCTATTTCGCCGGATTCAATATGCCAGGTAAAATTGCCCATGTTGGTGAGCTTCTGCGCCTCCAGCAATTCTTCTTCCCTGGCTACCAGTTCGCCGCGTATGGACCGCTCGTTGCTGATGTCAAATGCTATCCCGATCAATTGACAGGCATCCCCGTTTTCATCTCTTTTGTAAATGCTTTCATAATTGCGCATCCATTTATACCCGTTGTTTTTGGAGAGTAAGCGATATTCGAAAAAAAACACTTCCCCATCCGCACTTTTTCTTATTTTTTCAAGGTAGGGCAATGCAGCCTGGCGGTCGCCGGGGTGAACTATGGCGGTAAAAAAACCGTCCACATCCTGGTATTCGCTTTGGTTGTAACCGAGATAATCAAACAGCTTGTAGGAAGGTTGTACCTGGCTATCGCTGCCTATATCGTAGATATAGTTAAAGCCGGGCGAAGTGCCCGCCAGTTTCTCCTTAAAATAAATAGCCTCGGCTATCCTGTTTTTTAAGAGCTGCACGTAGCTACTGGTGGTACTGCGGTCGTAGGCAATAAAAAAACGGTCCAGTTCTTCATAAAGCTGTATCACCTGGTCAACATCGGTGGTATACAATTTCAGGAGCGAGGTACAGGCCTTCTTCCGGATATAACTGATCAACAGCAGGTCATCCATTTGTATCTGCTCCTGGGTTACATATTTTAGCTGGTTGCTTTTCCATTCAGAAATGGTGGCTTCCAACTGGTTGCCCGGCCGGCTATCAACCAGGCATTGTAAAAATACCCTGGACGATTTTACCCCCATTTCCATCAGTTCCTGTTCCGGCAAATGGGCATAAAATTTAAGGAGGGGTAAATCCAGTTCGCGGGATAACGCTATCTGAAGGCGGACAAAATCGGTCAGTTTGTGCTCTGCTAAAAACCTGGAAAAGCCAGGCAGGTATTTAAATTCGGGTTTCTCTTTTATGTAACCGGTCATCCGTTGATCATTTTAGCGGTTAAGTTTTTTTGTTGTATTATTTTGTACTTTAAACCTGCTCACCGGCTGTGATTTAACGGTAATGAGCGCCTGACTGGTAAATCAATAATCGTTCCGACCCGGTAAACAGACTCAAATAACTGGTATTAAAATTACCAGCCGGAAGGCGGACCAATGCGCTGATTCATTAAAAAAAAAGGTTGGCATTCTTTTATTGTTGTATTTTACAAATGTAGCGGCTTATAAAAATAAAACAAAAACCAGCTTTTAAAAATGAAGAACCACCGCCTGATTTTATTGGTTGATGACGACGCTGATGACCTGATGTTGATACAGGAAGCTATTCTTGAACTGGATGGCAGCTTTCTTTTTCACGAAGCGCATGATGGCCGTCATGCACTCAACTATTTAAGATCGCTGGCCGAAGGGGAAAGCTACCCGGGACTGATTGTACTGGATATCAATATGCCGGTGCTGGATGGCCGGGAGATGCTGGCGATTTTAAAAAGCGATCCGGCATTAAAAGAAATCCCGGTGGTGGTTTTTAGTACTTCCTCCAATCCTTCGGATATTGAATATTGCAACCAGTTTAAAGTAGACCTGCTTACCAAACCTTTCGACATGTCGCGGCTGATGGAAGCGGCCGGTAAGATTATCAGTTATTGCCATTGATTGCGGTCATTGTAATGAGACAGTCTACAGGCAGCGCCCGGCGAAACAAAAGACAATAAACAACACAATGATAAAAACAGAAAAAATAAGACAAACCATAACAGATTTTGTAAAGGGTGGTGACCATAGCGACACGTTGTTATTAGATGAAGTATTACATGACGACTTTAGAATTACAAATAATGGATTCATGGGAACCAAAGGGGTTACTGTAATTGACAAACAAAAATACCTGGCTAATATCAGGGAAGGAATTTTTGGCGGGGTACCCAGGAAAATGGAAATAGAATACATAGAAGATTGTGACACGATAGCAATGGTAAAAATTCGATTGGAAAGCGCCGAAAACTATTTTGTTTCATACAATTCGCTGGTATTGGATACCGACAACAAATGGAAAATTATTAATAATCTCGCCATAGTTGAATCAAAAAAATAATTGAAAAAAGTGGGAACAGCATAATAACGAACCGCTAACATGGCCCGGATTTATTTTCAGGCAATAACTCTACGAATCAAAGACGCCATACGGATTTTTTATACCACTTGTTGCATGCGTATTTTTTCACGCTAAGACGATGAGGAGCAAAGTCACAAAGAAGATTTTTTAATGCCACGAATGCACCAATAAATACGTTGTACGAAAGCATAACGGCGCCTCCAAAACGGAATGCTTTATTATGAATTAAACACATAAGACTCAATATTTCAAAAATTCATAAATGAGTTTTTTTGACTAAATTTGATACATAAACATTAATGCATGGAGAATGTAATATTATACACCAAGTTGGCAACTTTACCAGATAATTTAAAATCAGAGGTTTCAGACTTTATAGACTTTCTTCTAAGTAAAGCAATAAAGGATAAAAAAAACACTCCCATCCCTAAACCAAAATTTGGGAGTGCAAAAGGCATGTTTAAAGTGAATGCCGATTTTGACGAGCCAGTAGAAGACTTTAAAGATTATATGAACTAATGAATAATCTAATTGACACCCATGCTTTAATTTGGTTTCTAAATGGAGATAATGAGTTATCTGACAAAGCTAAAAAAGCTATTGAAGACGAAGATGCCATCAACTTCATAAGTATTGCAAGTTTGTGGGAAATCGCAATAAAAATAAGTTTAGGTAAGCTTGAACTTAAGACTCCTTTTAGCAAAATTTCAGAACAAATTGACAATAATGGTTTTCAAATTCTGCCAATAACTTTTGAAGACACATTGATACTTTCAACTTTGCCGTTTCATCACAGAGACCCGTTCGACAGAATAATTATTTCTCAAAGCTTTAATAATAAGCTGGCGATAATTTCAAAAGACAAATATTTTAATGATTACCAAGTTACCTTAACCTGGTAAACAAAATGCATTCGTACAACAATGATTTTCTTATCGTGTTCATTCGTGTATTCGAGGCAATTCAATTATTTTATCTGCAGCCGGTTGCCATTTTTTTTATTATCTGCTGCACCCTTTGCCAACCAAAGCAGCCCATCCAATACCAGCCTGTTTTGTATGGTATTTTGAAATGTTTGAGACAGCTCGCGATTGGTTTTATTTTCATAGTCTATATCATTGTGGCCCATATTCAGGTACATCATTTTGTAATGTGTGTTCGTCCATACCACGGGGTAATAGCCGCTGTGCCAGATTTCATGTTGCTTTGGGCCGGTGCCTACCGGGAAACCGGAACTATCAACAGACAATAATATTTTTATTGCGGGATTGGTTCGCAGATCATTTTCCCAGCAGTACCATTCATTGGGTGCTGAAGAAAAGCTGGCGGGCAAATGCCGGGTGGCCGGATGCGTAGTATCTTCCACACGGAGTATGGTAGCAGTTGGGCGCCAGGTATTGCTCACATAAGAACCGGCGCCTAAAAATGTTTGATGGTACCAGGGCCAATCCTGCGGAAATTGCGAAGGGGTTAATGCAAAGCCCGCAAAATGAAATCCCATCCAGGCGCCTCCCTGTTCCATATACTGCCGGAAGGCATTGCGGTGTGCAGGTTTCTCCGGGCGGGTATCCAAAAAAACAACCACCTGGTATTGGGAAAGATAACCCGCATTCAGGTTGTTCCAGTTGCTGGTAGTGTCGTATTTAAAATGGTACTGCCTTGCCATTTTCGGAAACCATTGATTGGCTTCTTTTACAAAACTGATATGGGCAGCATCGTTTTTGGCGGTGAAGAATGCGATCACTTTAAATGCCGGCGGTTTGGTTTGGGCACCTGCAATACCATGGTTGGCAATTCCGGTTACCAGGAGGGCACCTGTTATTATCCGGATCAACATCATCATAGCAGTATTAATAGAGTTGTTCCCATTGAAGTAATTGAGGAATGACACATTATTTCGCGGAATCAAATTATATTTTTTAAACTGTTACAAAAAGATGGATGGCCAATGAAATTTAAAGATAGTATAAATGTGTTCTTGTGAGTGGGTTATTCAGGGTGGATGCATTTCAAATTACCGCCCCGGTTTTAAGGTTGCCAGCTTTAGTAAAGCAACTTTTAAGTTTAAATGAATTTCATAAAGGCTGGCAATCCTTGCGACAATTTGCGATACCCCATAAAATTTCATTTGCAATCCCCCGTCCCGCCAGGGATAAAATATCGGTAGCAGAATAGAATGAATGAACCAAAATCCCATAGGGACGTGATATTATCGGGCATTCTGGTTCGTGAAGACACGAACCACGGCGGAGAATACCCCGATGTTGAACCTGGCTTTATCAAACTCCATTGGCTGATGATCCACAGATGTGTACCGTAGCCGTAGATTCCAACTTTGATCCTGTAAAGTAAATATTATCTTTATCGTTGAAAAAAATACCAATCAATGAAACGATATATATCCATCATAACCATCATCAGCTCTTTTATTTACCCGGCTATTTTTGCGCAACCCGTAAAGGACACGATTTGCATTCTCCAGTTAAATGATGTGTACGAAATAGGCCCGCTCAACCAGGGCAGGCAGGGCGGCATGGCAAGGGTAGCCACCCTGGTGAAGCAGCACGAAAGCCGCTACCAAACCTTTGTGGTGCTGGCCGGCGATTTTGTGAGCCCTTCTGTAATTGGTACCACCAAAATAAACAACCAGCGGGTATATGGCCGCCACATGGTAGACATGATGAACAAAGCGGGCGTAGACCTGGTAACCTTTGGCAACCATGAATTTGATATCCCGGAAAATGACCTGCAACAACGGATCAACGAATCGGAGTTTGCCTGGCTCAGCAGCGATGTACTGCATCAACATGCCGGTGGCAGCTCATCCCCTTTTTATAAAATAAAACCGGACTCGGTTGCCATACCCCGCTCCTACCTGCTGGCATCGGCGCATGGGCAGTTTAGCATTGGTATCATAAGTGCCACCCTGCACAGCAATCCACAGCCATGGGTAGCCTATACCGATTACCTGGAAACCATGAAGCAGGCTTGTAAGCAGGTGAAGCGGCAGGCCGATATAATAATCGGGCTCACCCATTTAAGCCTGGCCGAAGATGAAACCGTATTGCGCAAAATGAAACGCATCGCCCTCATCATGGGCGGGCACGAGCACCAGCACAATTATGTAACCATCCGCAAAGCAGCCATTGCCAAGGCGGATGCCAATGCCAAAACCATGTACCGGCACCTCGTATTCAGGGATGGCAGGCGGGGCAAAATAAAAATCATTTCGGAACTGATCAATGTAGACAGCACCGTGTTACCCGACCCGGTGGTAGCTGCTGCTGTAAAAGTATGGGAAGACAATGCCTATGCATCTTTCCGTAAAATAGGGCTGGAGCCGGATGCCGTGGTGTACCGCACCAAAGAGGCATTGGATGGCACCGAAGCCAATGTGCGGTACCGGCAAACCAACCTGGGCAATTTAATTGCTGCTTCAATGATGGCGGCTTCACCGGGGGCGGATGCGGCGGTGTTCAACAGCGGCTCCATCCGGATTGATGATATGATTGAGGGCGTGGTAACCCAACTGGATATCATCCGCACGCTGCCCTTTGGCGGCAAGCTCTGCGAAGTGGTGCTAAGCGGTGGCCTGCTGAAACAAATGCTTGAAAAAAGTGATCAGCTCAAAAGCCTGGGAGGCTACCTGCAGCTAAGCACCAATATCAGGAATGACGGCAGCAACTGGTTGCTGAATGATGCCATCATTGATCCATCAAAAACATACACCATCGTGTCACCGGAGTTTTTATTTGGTGGCACCGAAAAGGGGCTTGAGTTTTTGAAAGAAGGCAACCCGGAAATTAAAACCCTGCGCCGCTTTGACGGGCAGGGAGATGTGCGGACCGATTTGCGGCTGACCGTGGTGAAGTATTTGAGCGGGCTGAGGTAGTGCGGTAATATAGCCATTAACAATATGCAGGCATGTTTTAATGACCTTGCATTTTTTAAATTTCAACCCAGGTAACTGCCAGGCACAGTACCGGAGTTCGGCGCCTGTCAATTACCTGGGTTGTGTTGTGAGTATTTTGCGGCCAGCTCTTTGCTTTAGCTTTATTTTTCGCAGCGAATAATATGCTTATTGATACTTATACGTTTTCTTAATCCTGTACAAATGTTGCTGCGAGGAATATCCCTTGTAACTGGTATATACTTCCGAAGGATAACCATCATTGTCATACACATACTCAAATTTGTATGGTACTACAGAAGGTATTGCACCTGCATAATTTTTCTGCTCCCTGGTGAGATTGTTTTTTGAATAATTTAAGAAGAAAATATCCGGGTAGCCCAACTGGTGTTTTGGGTTAATATAGGAATCGTATTCGAATGTGCCGCCTTCGCTGCCACCGGTTGAAGAAAGGGCCTGCTCTGAAATTCTATTACCGTCTTTTGTATTGAATTTATAATTCATGGTATGGCCGTTATGGAACAGGTAGTCAATCTCAACCACTTCATTGTTGCCTGCCATTGTATATTCTATGGCAACACCTGTTTCCTGGTCGTAACTCCGGTTACGCATATTGCTGATTTTACCGCCACTATAATCAAACGTGGTATAGCCTGTTGAAATATTACCAGGGCCAAATCTTTGAATGCTATCCAGCTCGTTGCCACTGTATATAAACTTGTAAATATTGGTCAACGGTAGTCCACTCACCTGTGTAGATTTCAGGTAATATTTAATACCAGACAAAAGGTTGGCAATATAGAAATATTCTGTTCTGCTATCCGGCACCAGGGCTAAAGCATTTTCAATAAAAGTAGCTTCCTCAACCAGTCGTTTTGGCTGGCGGCCGGTTTCCAATGCAACCACCATATTGGAATGAAGCTCCCCGGCGCCTAATACCTTTTGTGCCAACACCATCCACTTCGAAACTTTAAAAGTATATGATGAATAAGCATCGGGTACACGGATATCAGTAATGCCCTTCTGCATATCAATTTCCCTTGTCCAATGTTCGCCTGCCTGGTTAACGGCATCAATTAATAATTTGCCCGGAAGGCTGTCATATACTACCTGGCCCACACTGATCTTTAATTTAACTTTCAGGTTTGTGAAGGTTTGAAAACCAAAATCAGCACCGGTATAACCGAAGCCGGCCGGCAAATCCGAACTGGCAATATTAAGCACCTGTACAACTGCTGTATTGATTCCCTTTTTTACTATATTCAGAGGGATTGCCAAAGGATGGGTTACCTGTGCAGCTTTGGGGCTGTTAGCCAGTGGTGAAGCAAACACGGCCGTATCAGAAGCCTTTACCACGATGAATTTTGACAATTTAAATTCACCTTTCGGCAATTCAATCTTATCTGTTTTGTAACTGCCCTGGATGAGGTCCAGTGTAATTTTTTTATTGGTTACTACAGCCTGCCCCGCTTTGCTGTCGATGCTGATGAGTGCATACAACTGGCTGCCGGTTTGCTGTACACCGCTTACCGACAACTGCAGGTAAGCCGTAGTATCGATTGAAGATGGTGGCTGTTGATTAAAGATCTCATCCGTTTTCCGGCAGGCGCTAAAAAACAACATTGTAAAGCCAGTCAATAAAATAAATGCGATTTTTCTTTTCATGAATTGAAATTTTTTAATTAAAAATGATGTTGGTTTTCAATAAGTGGTACCATTAAAAAATGTGCTTTAGTTAAATGCAGTAGTCATCCTCCAGGATTATTGCATAAAAACCAGCTTTCCGGATTGCTTTTAACAGCTCCGTTTCATTCAACCTGACCGGAGAATAAACCGTGAGTAGCTTATCAGCTTTTGAAATATCCAATTGCCATTTTGCCAAACCAACTGCTTTATCTATATGCGGTGCAACAAGTTTTAATGCTGCTTCATTGTTAATATCTGTTTTGAATATGACAACTTCCATAATACTAATTTTAGCTCAAAAATATGATGGCCGTATTTTGTAAAAATTAAACCAGGTTAAGTTTTACAAAATGCGTTTTTACCGGTATTGGATCACTCTATCCTTTATATTATTAGTTTAAAATATAGTTATATCCGGTTGCAAAAATCATGTGTAATCCGGCATTGAACAATCGCATATTAATGTGAAATTCTCCTCCTGAATTACGGTTTACCAAGTTTAAATTACCCCCGCACATTTCCACCGGCGCTATTTATCCTTTAGCCTGTATTGCGCACTTCGTACCCGGTGAGCTATACAAAACTACCTTCACCGATTGTGCGAACTGTTATACAATGCGGCAGAATATGTATATAATTTTAAGATGTAGTGACGCATAAGTTTTACCGGGAGAGCTACACGAAAATGTATGGGGAATAGAAAAGGAATATGCGTTAACAGCTATCTTACGCCCGTTAATCTTTTCGCATTATTGTAAGGGAGCTGGCGGGCAGGAATGACGGATTTATTAAAAGGCTGGTGTAATGATCAGTCAATTGCCAATACCCAAATGACTGCAAATTGCTGTTCAAATAAAATTATTTTTAGGCTTTATGTTCATAAGGAGTAACAACCTATTGTCATTTATTGGTACCGTTGTATGCCGCTGATCCTTTTCTTTGATAAAAAACAAGCCTGCTGATTGCGAACATATCACCGAATACTAATGATTTTTTGGAGGCATTCACGGCAACTGTTAAGGATGTGGTTTTATAGATGCCGCACCGATCCTGAATACCCGTAGCGAATCATTATTGACTGCAGCAACAATTAGTTTTTGCCCGTTTGATAATCGAAGCAGCGACATATCTTTTACATCCCCATTCAAAATGAAACCGCTTTCAACCGGGGGTACTGAAGTAAAGGATTTATTTTTGCCGCCGCGGAGAAAACAACCATAGGACGCATCATATCTCCCGGTCATTACTTCTGTTTGGTATTCATTACCTGCCAGTAACAGGTCTTTAAATCCATCATTGTCCAGGTCATCGCAAATGATGGCGTTTACGGGTGCAAACTGCGCCTGCATCGGCAACACATATTTGATGAATTTTCCATTACCTGTATTCTCCAAAAAGCAACTCCTTGTTTCATCACAATAAAGCTCCGGTATCTTATCCTTCGCCTTCCCTTTAAAAATTTCATTGAAGCCTGCATGGGAATAATCTTCGTGCAAAAGGAATTGCTTTTTGATGGCAGGCACCTGGTCAGCAAGACGGCTCCTGCCGATGGCCGGAAAAGAATGTTTCTTTCCATCTGCGCCTTTTATATAATAGAAAAAAACGGGATCGATACTTCCGTTACCATCCATGTCGGTAGCGTATAGTTGCATGGGTTCTGCTGCACTTGCCCGGTATTCGCAATTCAAACCCAGGTTACCTGCTACCAGGTCCATATCTCCGTCATTGTCCATATCGGTTGCAATCAAACTGCGCCACATACCATTTATCTGTGTTAGCCCGGTTGCTGCGGTGGCATCCACTAAATAGCCACGGTAGTTTTTAAAAAATTGTACCGGCATCCATTCGCCGGCAATGATGAGGTCGGTTTGTTTGTCGTTATCAAAATCGGCCCATACTGCTGAAGTAATCATCCCGGCCTTTTGCAAAGCTGGACAAACCTTGGCCGTTACATCTGTAAAAACGCCCTGGTTGTTTTGCAATAAAAAACTTTTGGGAGAGGAGGGATATTTTTTTGACACCCTGCCGCCAATGAATACATCCAGGTCTCCATCGCCGTCATAATCACCGGCGCTTACACTACCGGCAATTGTTTTGACTCCATCCGGAATCGCATTTGAAAGCAGGCTGAAATTACCCTTCCCGTCATTGCTATACAAACGGGGTTTATAATAATTTGAATTTTCTTCGTACTGCATATCACCACCCGTAACCAGCAGATCATCGTCTCCGTCTTTATCCGCATCAAACAAAATACAATCCATGTCTTCCTCGAACTTGATGCTGTCGGTAAGATTTTTTGAACGGAATGCTTGCCCAGGTTGTTGTGTGAAAACTTCCCCGGAAAAATTGAACCCTCCGCCAATGAAAAAATCAGTTGCGCCATCCTTATTGATATCGCCGGTAGTTATAAACGGCCCTAACTGCGAATACTTTTGCGGTAACAATCTCTGAATCGTATAATCATTAAATGGATTGTCATGATGCCTGTATGCTATACCGGCACTTGAAGTAATGTCTGTAAAAAGAAACGAGGATTTGGTAGTAATATCCGGTAGATTAACACGGGCATCATTCCATGAAAGAACCAGGGTGGTATCAGCAACAATATTTTTTACTGATTGCTTTTTGCCATCCGGCCATACAATCACCAGCGAATCTACCTGGTCATTTTTTCCCAGGCCAAAAACCAACTGCTGATCTACCGAAGAAAAATATCCCCGAACCGGGTTTTGCTCCTGCAACTGTGCATTGCCATTATTGTACACCAGCAGTTTTGAACCCAAGCCCTTTGGGTTCAGGCTATCGCCTTTCAACTGAAGACTTAAAAAATGAGCAGTTACCGGTATATTTTTCTGATTGGTATTGTTGATAAAAACAAATGCTTCCTTACTGATATTATTTACGATGAGATCAAGATCACCATCATTATCCAGGTCGGCATAGGCGGCGCCGTTTGACATGGATGGTTCATTGATTCCGCCATTTTCCGAATCATCCGTAAAACTTAAATCATGATTATTAGTGTATAAATAATTCGGGAGATTGACATGTTTCAGCGAAGCCAGTTTTTTCCGGATGGCTGTTTCCTGTTCTTCCCGGATGCGGGTACTGTTGAAAATATTGTTACTGAATTCAAGAAAATCGGCATTGATAAAATCCCTCCCTATTCCATTGGTTACATGAATATCCTTCCAGCCGTCGTTGTTAAAATCAGCCAGCAATACACTCCAGCTCCAATCGGTTGCCTGTATACCGGCCAACTGTCCTATCTCGCTGAAAAAAGGCATGCTGGTATCTCCGTGCATACGATTTCCATTATTTAGCTGGAGCATATTACGCATAAACTCGGGCTCATAGCCCATCGCCCTTTCAGCTTCATATCGTTCATAATTCATAAAAGAGAAAGAAGTCTTCTTACGTTCATTGTATTCGGGCAACATATCCAGCGTAAGGATGTCGGGCAGTGCATCGTTATTAATATCCGCGGCATCGGTACCCATACTGGAATAGCTTTGGTGCTGAATCGCTTTGCCGATACAATTGGTAAAGCTGCCGTTTTGATTGTTCAGCCACAGTTCATCATTGGAGATAAAATCATTGGCCACATAAATATCCGGCCAGCCATCTTTATTAAAATCACTTACCGATACGCCCAGGCCATATCCATCTTCTTTAATACCGGCCTGCATGGATACATCCGAAAAAACAGGGTGACCCACATGGCTACTATCGCCATCATTCCGGTACAGTTTATCATTGGCCGGAGAATAGCCACTCCTGTCGCGGGGAAAAATGGTATTGGTATTTTTTGAACTCAATAAATAATTGGTAAGGTACATATCCAGGTCACCATCTTTATCATAATCAAGAAAAGCCGCCTGTGTGGAATACCCGGAATCAGCAAGTCCGTATGAGATCGCTTCTTCTTTAAACGTAAGATTATGTTGATTTATGAATAACAAATTTTTTGCCCGGTGTAAGAGGTCTTTTCCAAAAACGCAGACATAAATATCATCGTAGCCATCATGATTGATATCGGTGATACTAACACCCGTACACCAAACATCCGTGGTGATACCCGCTTTTTCTGTTATATCATCAAACCGGTTATTTCCTTTGTTGATGTATAAGCGGCTGCTTACCTGGTTACCGGTAAAAAAAATATCCTTTAGCCCGTCATTATTAAAATCGCCGACACCTACTCCGCCACCCATGTAGCCAAACTCGTTGATGAAGGAATGTGAAGAGTCGCTGTCGTGAATATCGTTGTTAAAAGAAATACCTGATTCAGCAGCGCTGAGCTGTATGAATAATTTATTGTTTTGTTTATTGCCACAGGAAGCCAGCAAAATGATAACAGTAAAAAAAACAAACCAATAAGTCAATCTCCATTTCATTGATTGCAAGTTATAATTTTAAATAAATGTATTCCGCCAGGTATCGTTTTTTCAAAAGGAATAAAAACGTAAAAAAGAATTACCCGGCATTGATTGGTCATGCTCAAAAATTGAAACGGGTTCTGCAATACAGTTTTTGTCCTGGCTATATTTCAACGCTCAGCATCGTTGCATCGCTTGCCGACAGTGTTTTGCCGGCATCCCGATGTTACACTTGAATCGGGACTTGTGCCACATACCTATTTGGTTCTTTAGTTGTGTTTTGCACAATGCGCATTCACGATCTCCCCGGCATCGGGCTATCACCATGCACTTTCCGTCCAACCTCATTCAGCATATTCATTAGGCTGCCGTAAATTGATGTTTTTTCTCTGGCTACTTCCTGCTCCTTTATAGTAAAACCACATTGCAAGGCCCCACGCCTGGGAGCCCCTGTGGCTACGAAGCCCGAAGGGCTTGAATATGCATAGCCGTGGGTGAAACCCATGGATATGCATTGTATGCTTCAGCAATCCGCCGCGGCGGATTGAACATTACCTTATATTCAATCCGCCGCGGCGGATTGTAAAATACATACCTTCTTCTTCCCGGGGTTACACCCCGGGCTACTCAAATTAAACCCCTGCCGGGGTTTTGACCGACGGTTGTCAGTCGTTGCTGATGTTTTGATAATCGGCTTTAAATCAGGGCAATCACCAACAACATTGTTTACGTCTGACATTTCTCTTTCCCTGCCGCTTTTAAAGTCACAACTTTTAGTACAAAACATAATTAAAGTTCCAAATCGGTATGCGGTAGAAGAGGGCGATGCCCGTCTGAACGGCGTTTGGCCGGGCGGGCAACGATGCTGAACATTGAAATATAGCCGGGACAAAAAACTGTGTTGCGAAATCCCGGTCTTTTTTCGGAAATGCCCATTGCCTGCTTAGCCCGTACGGCAAATATTAACTCCTCATTTTATCTTCTCCCTGTGCAGTGTCCTTACATCAACTGGTAAAAAAATAGAGGCTATTGTTATAGCCTCTATTAATGGGATAGGATAACAGTTTATTTCAACAAAGGATTTGTTGAAGTTTCACTCGATGGAATGGGGAACAAATCAACCTGCCCGGTTACCCGATCCGGAATAAGAGAGGGGAAATATCCTTTCTTCCTCCAACGCAATATATCGATGCTGCTCACCTGCTCGGCACTTAGTTCAACAGATCTTTCATGCATCACCGCCTTTAATGCGTCGTTCTTTGTTGCCGGTGCAACCGCGGGCATGTTTACACTTGCCCTTCTGCGTACTTCATTGATATAAGATGCAGCCTGGGCCGGGGTTCCGACTTCAGCTTCGCATTCGGCCAGCATCAGCAGTACATCCGCATACCGGATTAAACGATGGTTGATTCCACCCGGGTGAAACCCTGAATTAACCCAGTCATATATACCGTACTTGCGAAAAAACCGCTTAATGGTTACTGCTCCTTTTGTGGAAGCGGCAATATTCATATCCGCAGCTACCAGTGTTTTTGGCCCGGCGGGTGATTGAGTCAGTATCTGGTCTCCTTCCTCGAAAAAAGTAAATTTAAACCTCGGGTCATTCGCTTCAAATTCATTCAGCAACCGGTCAGAAGGAATTACATTTCCCCAGGTAATACCATACTCCTGGTTGCGTACGGTACTTAAGGGGCTGGTAGAACCTTCGCCATTGTAACCCCAGTTAAAATTATTATCGCCCCTGTCAACAAACACCACTTCAAAAATTGATTCTGAATTAAACTCATGACCAGTGGTAACGGTTACACCGTTGTCATTTTTTACATCACCATCAAAATTCCATTGGTAATTGTCTACCAGGGTATATTTGTTGTACACCTGTAGCAGCGCTGTTTTAGCAGCGGCGTAATCGCCTTTCTGCATTTGCACCCTTCCCAGTAAGGCATTGGCTGCACCTTTGGTAGCCCGGCCATTATCGGAAGCACCATAACTTGCCGGCAATTTCGATGCTGCATCGGTCAAATCGCTGATGATAAAAGTATAAATTTCAGCAGCAGGCGACTTGCCTTTAAAGCCCGTGGCAGAAGTAACTGTTTCAGTATACAACGGTACATCACCCCACTGCGATACCAGTTCAAAATAAGCCCAGCCTCTCAAAAATTTTGTTTCACCAACCAGGCGGTCTCTCATTGCAGCATTATCAGTTACACCAGGCGCCTTTGACAATACCAGGTTTGCACGGTTAATCATTTGATAAGCACCGGTCCATACATTCGACATTACTGAGTTAGATGGAGCTGGTGAAGGCTGTTTTAGCAATTCCGCTCTCGGAGCTTCCAGCTGGGCACCACCCGGTGAGCATTCGCCACTTCTCATATCATGCGTAAAGAACCATTCCCGGCCAACCAATTGTGCCGAACGCAGGGTAGAATAGATTGCATTTACACCATTTTGCAGTTCTGCTGCGGTTTTAAAATAACTCTCCGTGGTAGGGTTGTTTGCATCGAGCACCTCCAGCTTTTTATTACAGGCCATCATACCGGGAACGACCAGCAAAGCCGCAATAACCAGTTTATTTATATTTTGTTTCATAATAATATTTTTATAAAAATTGACTTAATTGTTGCTATTAAAATGTTGCCTGGATACCTACCTGGTAAGCCTTTGGCTGAGGATAAACCGCAAAGTCGATCCCGTTGGTTAAGGATGAACCCGGTGTTCTGTTACCAACCTCCGGATCAAAGCCAGTGTAATTTGTAAAAGTCAGTACATTTTGAGCCGAAACATAAATGCGGACATTTTTGATAACCCCTTTTGTTGTAGACTCCAAAGATTTAGATGGTACACTGTAACCCAGCATGATATTCTTCAGGCGCAGGTAAGAACCATCTTCCAAAAAGCGGGTAGAAGGGCGTGCGTTTTGATTTGGATCTGAAGAAGCAGCCCTGGGAATATTCGTGTTTTTATTGGTGGGCGTCCATGCATTTAATACCTGTGTACCGGCATTAAAGAAACGAATCATACCCTCTGTAATAACGCGGGTAGCATTATAGATTTTATTACCAGATACGCCCTGGAAGAAAATGGACAGGTCAAAGTTTTTATAGTTGGCACCCAGGTTTAATGCGTAAGTAGCTTTGGGTATAAAGCTGCCTAAAAACTGGCGGTCCTTTAAATCAATCACACCATCATTATTGTTGTCTTTAAATTTAAGGTCACCCGGTGCAGTTCCTGCTGTTTGTTTGGCATGCTTACTAACTTCTGAAGCATCCTGGAAAATGCCTTCTACCTGCCAGCCATAAAAGGCCTGGATGGATTGGCCAACTGCTGTATTGGTAATATTGTATGCACCAAAATCCGCGTCTGCACCTGCTTCGATATTTGAAACACCCTCTGCTAACCTGGTAACTTTGTTCGTGTTAATGCTTAGGTTGGCACTGGCATTCCATTTAAATTCACCTTCTCTTTTGTTGTAACCCAACTGTGCTTCAAAACCATTGTTGGTCATTGCGGCAACATTCTGAGATACCGAACTATTGATAAAACCAAAAGAAGGAGGAAGCGGTACACTTAAAATTAAGTTATCTGTTTTGCGCTGGTAATATTCAAGGGTTAAGGTTACTTTGTTCTTAAACAATCCGAGGTCCATTCCTATATTTAACTGTTTGGTCTTTTCCCACTCCAGGTCCTGGTTTCCCAACCGCTGGATAGAAGAAGCTGGTCCACTGGTAGCGGAACCACCAAAGGGATAATAAGCACTGTTGGAATTTACACTAACCAACCATGGCGTGTTGCCTAATACAAGTCCGTTTAAACCGGTGATACCATAACCGGCTCTTAATTTTAACTCCGATATTTTCGACTGCCCACGCATGAAATCTTCCTGGTCAACTCTCCAGCCGATAGAACCGGAAGGGAAAGTAGCCCATTTCTTACCCGGTGCCCAAACAGACAGACCGTCGCGGCGAATAGCACCACTCAACAAATATTTACCTTTGAAATCATAGTTCACACGGCCCAGGTAGGATAATAAAGTATTTTCACCAATCAGCGTTTGAGCAGATACATTGGTGGCATTGTTTAATGTTCTGAGATCATTGGATGCCTGGTTGCCGGCAGCATTTTCCTGTCTTGTTTTTTGGCTTTGACGCTCATAAACAGCAATCGCATTGATATGGTGATTGCCAAAAGTTTTATCGGCCGAAAGTTGTTGTGTAAATAACTGCACAGCAGAAACAGCGCGGTTGTTGGTAATAGTGGCCAGTGTTGCACTTGAACCGGCTATTGCTCCGTTATCATTAAAAATGGGTGAAAAACGATAGTTTAATGTATTGGCATAATCAACGCCAAAGGTTGATTTAAATTTCAGCCATTTGGTGAAATTAACATCCAGGTAAGCGGTACCTAAAATCTTTGCGGTAGTTCTGTTACCGGGATTTTTTAAGGCTGCATCTTCCACAGGGTTGGTTGGGTCACCACCATCCAGGGTAGAATTTACTCCCCTGTAACCACCATTTGAAGTGGGGTCAAATACAGGGATATGAGGCATCATCCTGATTACGTTCACCAGGTTTGTCCTGGAACCGGTTTCATTATTATCATACGCCTGGTCGCCGGAAGCAACATATAAATTTTCTCCAAAGGTGAACACCTTGCTAATAACATGGTCCGAATTAATCCGGAAATTATACCGGGTATAACCCACACTTGGAGCCGTACCCTTTTGATCCATATAACCAACCGAAGCATAAAAACGGGATATTTCATTACCACCGCTCAAACCGATATTATGACCGGTCATGGCTCCCTTTTTGAAATAAGCATCCTGCCAGTCGGTATTGGTTTGACCATAGGTTTGGGAAGAACCTGCATGGGTCGGTTGATTGATATCGGGTGGTAACAGCCGCTGTACCTGGGTACCCCTGTAAGCAAGCGCATATTGTTTAAACTGTTCTGTATTTAATAAATCGAGGCGCTGGGTTACTTCCTGGGTGCCGTAGTAAGAATCAATGCTCACCCGCAATTTGCTGTCTCTTCTTCCCTTTTTGGTAGTAATCATAATTACCCCGTTGGTAGCTCTGGAACCATAGATGGCAGCGGCAGAAGCATCTTTCAATACATCTACAGACTCAATGTCTTTTACATCAATGGCGGCCAGGTCGCCGGTAGGAAATCCATCTACAATGTATAAAGGATCGGAAGCATAGCTGATAGAACTGATTCCACGGATCCGCACAATCGGCTCCGAGCCGGGGCTACCGTTATTGGTTACCTGTACCCCTGCAACACGGCCCTGCAATGCCTGGGAAATAGTTAATGCGGGTGTTTCATTAAGGGTTTTACTGCTCACACTGGATACAGCGCCGGTAATCAGGGTACGCTTTTGGGTACCATAACCCACTACCACTACTTCATCCAATGCCCTGTTGGATAATGAAAGTACTACCTGCAGGGAGGTTTTACCTTCAATGCTCACCTCCTTTGTCGTCATGCCAACAAAGGAAAAAATAAGCGCCTTTACATTGTTTTCCACCTCAATGGAGAATGAACCATTTGAAGCCGTGATGGTTGCTTTCGATGAACCTTTTACCTGCACAGACACATCCGGCAGCGGCTCTCCCTTTTCGTTGGTTACATTACCGGTAATGGTACGTACCACCGGTGCATCCATCTCCTTTAAAGGGTTATTTGATTTTTCAGAAATAATGAAAATACCCGACACTTCATCAAACCGGTATTTCAGTTTGGTGGGCGACATTACCTCGTTCATCACCCGGGATAAGGGTGTTTCTTTTACGTTGATGGTAACTATCCGGCCCTCCGGGATAATATCATTGCAAAACGTAAACCGGTACTTTGTTTCCTTTTCGATTGCCTTAAAGAACTTCGTCAGTTTTACCCCGTTCAGAGAAAGGTTCACTTTCACATCCTGGGAAAACCCGCCTGCGTAGACCGACATCGCACAGACAAACAGCAGAAGAGAAGTTAATTTCATAATTTTAAGCAGCTTCGTTAAAGATGGGTTTTTACAACTCCACCGATAAGCATGATTTTTTTTCATACCTTTATTTTGGTTTTTAATTAAAAAATAGAAACACCTTTTATTTTTTTAAAAGTGTTTCAAAGTTTTTGGTACAGGGGGAATGTTGCCGCATTCTTCCCTGTATTTTTATTTAGACAGGTTTATTGTTAAAGTCTCGCCGGGTTCTATTGTATAATTAAAATTCCTGGATTCTTTTAAAAGATCAAGCACCGTATTTAAGTCCTCCTTTTCAAAGTCGCCGGTAAACCGGTAATTGCGAATGGTGTCATCCTTAAATTCAATTTTTGCCCCGTACCATCTTTCCAGCAGTATGGCGATATCGCCAAACAACTCATTGTCAAATATTAATTTGTTTTGCTTCCAGGCTATTTCTTTAATATTGCCATTATCTGTTAGCACCAGCTTTTTTACCAGGCTATCAACTCCATTTACACTATCCCCGCTTATTACCATGGATGAATTATTATTACCGGTTTTTGTGAGCGGGTGTTCCCATTTTATTTTCTGATTGGGATACAGCAGCATGGTACGATTATTCTCTTCTTTAAGTGTTACTTCTATTAATCCCCTGATTAAAGAAGTTTCGGTAATCTTTTCATTCAGGTAGGCTTTTACATTAAAAGCCGTGCCCAGGGCCTTTACATCCATAGCAGGGGTATGAACAATAAAGGGAAGTTTTGCATTGTGCTTTACATCAAAGAAAGCTTCTCCCTCCAGGTAAACATCCCGGGTGGAAACGCCAAAACCTTCCCGGATTTCTATTTTACTTCCTGCATTTAAGGTAACATCAGAACCATCCGGTAATTGAATATTCTTTCTTTCGCCGTAGGCGGCTACAAATGTTTTAATGCTTTTATTGCTGCCATTGTTAAAATAGACGATTGTAAAAAGAACTGCTACCAGTAGTACAGCAGCAACCGGCCACTTAAGCAGCATCGGTAAAATACGGTTGTTTTTTTTCTTTTCAAACCCTTCCATTTTTATAACCGGAGCTGGTTCAGTTAAGTCGATCCGGTGTTGTAAGCGGGTTACCTGCTCTTCCAAATCGGCATCTGCCAGGGCATTGAATAACTGGAGAAATTTTTCATGGGCATATTCTATCAATAAGCGACGATCCGGATTTTCTATTATATAATTCTCCCAAAACGCCACATCCTCCGGCGAAGATTTTTTGCAATAATTAATGAATGTTTCATCAGCCAGTAAATCCGCAATGTCCATTTTTTCAGACTTCATAATGTGGTTTTAATAAAGCGTTTTTAAACAGAGTGCCCGGCGGGTATTTTTTACCCGTTAATTGAAAAGAAAATTTGAGTTTTTTTTTAAAATGAAGAAAGTGAGATTAAAAATTGGTGAGATTCGCTAACTAAACCCGGAGGCAAAAGCCTCCGAGGCGGATTGAATCATTGCACCTTCCATATTTAAATCTAATTTGGGGTTGTTGAAACTGAAACGTTAGTGGGCCTGCTATTAGGCACTCTCATCACTTTATGACACTTTTGATGAGAAACACATTATATCGTAAATTGCAATGTGAGAAAATATAAAAATACGGGACTTGATTTTATTATCGACAAACTTACAAACTCTATCGAAAATGTTGTTACTCGTGATAGTTTTGCCACTGACATTACGATAATAAATACCACTGACCTAAAAACTGTCATCAAGAAGAACAAGTGGCAGTTTGATTGGAAACAGGAATTTAAACAACCACAGCGTGAGGTTTATAAATTGACAATTGTTAACAATCAGTCTGTAATACAAGGATTAATCAGCCTGGAAATTAAGTCCGACCACGTTTATATGCATCTTGTTTAAAGTGCTCCTTTTAACAAAGGAAAGACAAAAGTTTATGCGGGAGTTCCAGGGAATTTGATCGCTTTCGCCTGTAGACTCGCTTTTCAACGTGGGCATGAAGGCAATGTGTCATTCTTTTCAAAAACACAACTTGTCCAGCATTATATAAATACATTAGGAGCAATGCACATTGGTGGAAGGATTATGATTATTGATACAATTGCAGCTTTAAAACTTATAAATAAATATTTTGCAAATGAAAAATAAAAAAATAGAGCTTGATGTTGATTTCATTGGTGGTCAGGAACCTATCACCCAAGACGAAGAAAAAGCAATTAGTGCTTTTATAAAAGCTTATAAAGAAAAAACTAAAAAACAAGGTGGCCGCAAATTAAAATCAAAGATATCTCAAAAGTCTTATCAGTCTGTTTGACAAAAACACGAACCGCTTATAATCACCCGGGTTTTACCCGGGGATATTCAAATTAATCCGCTGCGGCAGATTTAACCAAAGATTTTAATTTGCGAAGGATCAGGAATTCTGAAATTGAAGAAAATGATACTAAAAATTGGCATGTACTTAAATCCGATAACCATCGGATCCGATGGCCAGGGGCGCATCAAAAGCAGTACATACTTTATGAAAGAGGATTTCTATGAGTTACAAAGTATTTGTTTATTGCACTTTCCGTTTGACCTTACCTCCCACCTCCCGATAAGGATCGGGACAGGCTCTCTCCCCCGAAACAATCGGGATCTTCGACAAAGGCGGGGGGTGCCGACTCCAAAAATTAGCAACTATATTTTATTGGCGCAAAGAAAATAGGGAAACAGGAAGAGAAATCAATGATATTCCGCAATGATTGCGGAAGAAGCCAATACATTTATAAATAACATCAATGCAGCGCTATGCGAATGTTGACTGGTAACCATATCCAGCTTCAGTTTCTTTAAGGCTTCATGAATTTTATTATACACCGTGCGATGGGACAGGCCGGTTCTTTGCACAATTTCTTCGTAGCTGAGCCCTTCATAAAACTTAAGCACAATGAGCTCCTTTTGCCGGTTGGGGAGACCATTGATATGATACATCAGTAATTTAAATAAATGATTTTGTTCGTCTTTCCTGATCAGCTTCTCCTCGGGGTTTGGTTGCAGATCTTCCGGGTAGTGGCTCCATGCAACCTGCAGGCTGCCTGACTTTTCAGACTTTTTCCAATCGGAGGTAAGCTTCCGTAAAAAGGAAGTGACAATATAAGATTTTACATTTTTGGCCTCCCCGATGGTTTCTCTTTTTTCCCAGAGGTACAGGAACAATTGCTGAATGGTATCTTTTACGAGCTGGGCATCTTTTATTTCCTTCAGTCCTATAAATAAGAGGCAATGGTAGTATTTTTTATAGAGGGCCAAAAACATTTCCTTGTCGCCCTGCTGCAATCCCTTCCACAATGTTTCATCGTTATTCATAACAAGCATCCGTTAGTTTAAGCAAATATTTTCCTGGAAAATTATAACCGAAGATAACTTTTTATTTAAATTAGGATTAAAAAAATATTACACTGGGTAAGGTTGATGGTTGTGGTTGATGGTTGACCGTTGATCGTTGATGGTTTGGGGGTTTGGGGGTTTGGGGGTTTGGATGTTGTTTGATAGTTTAATGTAAAACCGGCTTGCATTCATTTACATACAAAATTCATTCGTTCACATACAAGTCCGGGTTAAAACCCCGCTATCATGCTATTTTTATTTTTATTATTACAATGGCCGGCTAATAAATCATACTTACATGAAAATAAAATTACTGCTTATTCCGATGATCTTTTTTTCTGCCGCTGTTAAGGCACAGGTTGGGATTGGTACTGCCAACCCTAATCACTCGGCGGCACTTGATATTGTAGCTACGGGCAAAGGACTGCTCATACCGAGGATGGACTCTGCCACCCGTGTTGCCATTTCATCCCCCTTACCGGACGGCCTGATGGTTTTTCAAACGGATAACCGGAAGGGCTTTTGGTATGCGGTGGACAATGCCTGGATGTACGTTCCTGACCAGGTAACTGCCGGCGATAACCTCGGCAATCATACCATGATGCAGCCCCTGAACCTGCAAAACCAATCACTCGTGGGCGCAAATGCCTACGGTGGTGTTCCGGGCAGTAACGGGATTCGTATCGACGGGGCAGGCAGGGTTGGAATTTCGGCCTACTCCCCGGCTCAACAGCTCCAGATTGGTGACGGCACATTCTCCAAACCTTCCTTTCTACGGTTTGCCACCGGCAATGGTACCGCTTACCGCGAATGGGAGACGGGTACCAATGTAAATCCAAACAACCTGAACGACGTCTCCGGTGAGTACTACAGTTTTGCCATACGCGATGCCACGGCCAATGCTACCCGGCTGTTAATCGATTACGCTACCGGTGATGTGGGTATTGGAATAAAGCCGCAGCAGAAACTGGATGTAGCCGGTACCGCAAGGGCCCAGCAATTTGCCTATTCAACACCACAAACAAATTACATCAGCATTCCGCTGGATGCATTCAATTCTGCCAGCCCACAGGCTTACCAGGCATTTAAACATGTAGTGGCTGTTGCATCCGGATTTGTGTCGGCCGAAACCTGGTTAACAGGCGGTCTTGCCGGACTGCCAGGATATTTAACTGCCCCTGTTTATCTACCCCAGGGGGCAAACATTACTGGTGTGGAACTAACTGCACTCGACAACGATGGAAGCCCAATCTCCCCCCTGGTAAGCTTATCCGCAACAGGCCCGTCCACCGGGGCATTCGTTGCGGTACCTTTAATTGTAAACGCCGCTCTTACAACAGAAAGCGCCAGCTGGCAAATCAAATCATCTCCCGTAAACCATATTGTACAGAATGATTTGTACAACTATAAGCTAACAGTGCGGTTGAATCAAAACAGTTTGGGTACATTGTTGTTGGGCGTGCGTATAATATATACTGTTGCAAAACCGGATTAAGAGAAAGGAAGAATGGTGCATGCAAATTAACCTGCTATGGAGCGGTGCAAAAAATGTGGTATCCACTTTATTAAAGGGATGTTTATCGGGGATAAAAAATTGGTTTGTTTTGCAGCCTGTTTGACCTCAACCCCAACCCCCTCACTCCCGAAATAATCGGGATCTTCGACAAAAGAGAGGGGGCTCGACTCCAAAAATGCGCAGCCCTTTTCTATTGGCTGTCAGTATATAAATTGATTACTATCGGAATTGCATTTCAACCTAACCGTCATTTTTGATTACCCGTCCCGTGAGGGACAAAATACCGGTAGCAGCATTGACAAGACAGGATCAAGTCCCATCGGGACGTGATATTTACCAGGGTATTTCTATAATCCCTTTTTATACAAACCAGCAACGATATTTTTTATAACGCTTTTATGCACCACGTCCCTATGGGACTTTTCGACCTTTCAATTTTTAATTTCTACCGATATATTGTCCCGATGGGACATTGGAGTTGACTGCCCTTTTTCAATCCAAAAATAGGTTCACACTGTTTTGTGAATAATAGCGTATCCCAAATCTGATGGCTATTTGCAATCCCCCGTCCCGTTAGGGACAAAATATCGGTAGCAGAAAAGAATGGATAAATTAAAGTGCCATAGGCACGTGATATTTTTCGGGTATTTCAGCAATACATTTCTGTACAAACCAATCGCTAATTTTTTTATACCTCTTTTTTCATATCCCGTCCCTACGGGACTTGCCGATTTTTCTATTTTTGATTTCTACCGATATGTTGTCCCGATGGGACATTTGAGTCTGTTGCCTTTGTTTAGGCCTGCAATAGGTTTACACTTTTTAGCTCATAGTCCTGCTATAAATGTACAGTTTGCATTTTTGAATATCCATTCACCTTCGATCAACCAATCTTAAATCACCAATCAATACTTCAAATCAAACTCAATAAAACATTGTTCTCTGGCTATGCGGTTTTACCTGGTGAGTCACCCTTTGGGGGTGGCCCACCAGGTAAAACCATCGGGCACTACAACCATTCACATTTTCCTTTCAACAATATTTTACTTATTCAGCAACACCGGTTCACCGAAGCCCAGCGCAGTTAACCGGGGCAACTGTGTTTTGGCATCGCCCACTATCAGCCAGATCATTTTATTGGCGTCGAGGTATTTGGTAGCCAGCTCCCTGATCTGTTCCACATTCATTTGCTGCACGATGGCTTCCCGCTCTTTTATATAATCGGGCTTCCATCCATACTTGCTGATATTCTCCAGCAGGCCCAGTTTTGATCCCGCGGTTTCAAATGCCCTTGCATTGCTTTTTATTAAAAAACTCTTCGTGGTCTCCAGATCTTTGGCTGTATAATCCTTTCCGTATTGTTGCAGGATGGTTTTGATTAATTGGGCAGACTCCAGCGTAACGTTTGTTCTTACACTGCTTCCAATGGTGAAGGGGCCCGGCGTGCCTGTTCCGGAAAAGCCTGAGTTGATGCCATAGGTATATCCTTTCCCTTCCCTCAATTGCTGGGTGAGTTGTGAGGCAAATCCACCGCCGCCGAGGATATAGTTCATCACCACGGCAGGATAGTAATCCTTATCCGTAACTGCCAGTGCCGGGTAGCCGAATCTTATCACTGACTGCTTCGCATCCGGCACATCATAAAAATATACCTGTGAAGTGGCGGGTGCTTTTGGTATTGCAAAAACGGGAATGGTCACCGGCTTCGGCTTCCATTTATTGACCATCACTGCCAGTGGTTTGGTGATGGCTGCCTTGCCCAGCGAGCCCACCACATGCATACGGGCCACGGAAGGTGAGATGCTTTTGTTATAAAAGGCCTGCAGGTCATCGAGCGTAATGGAATTAATCGTTTCAATCGCGCCCAAAATATTTTTAGACCGGATATTGTCTTTTCCAAAGATCAGTTGGTTGTACTGGTTCTGGGCGATGGCCGTTGGGTTGGCTTCCTGCTGGCGCAACTGGCTGATGAAGCTTTGTTTTACCAACGGAAATTCCTTTGCATCCCACCTGGGTTCCAGCAGGATTTCTTCCACCAATGCCAGTGTGGCGGCATAATTCCTGGCCAGCGTATTTACCCGGATGCGGATGTCTTCGCTGCCGGCAATTACATTGATTCCGGCGCCCAACTGGTCAATGGCTTCTTCCAGTTCGGCGGGTGTTTTTTTACGGGTACCCTGTGTCATCATCCGGGCCACCAGGTTGGCGATGCCTACCCTGTTCGGGTCTTCCAGCAAGAGTCCGCCGTCCATGATCAATTCAAATTGTACCAGCGGCACTTC
The DNA here is from genome assembly GCA_031424955.1 of Ferruginibacter sp. GTDB lineage: Bacteria > Bacteroidota > Bacteroidia > Chitinophagales > Chitinophagaceae > Ferruginibacter. Next base: position 25,570 of record JANPIJ010000024.1, read on the forward strand.
GTTGTTTTCAATGCCGTATATGCGCAGGCCATTGGCGGCAGTTTCGCTCCAGATAACCGGTATCGTTACCGCAGGCGTTTTGCCATAAGGCGGCTCCTTGCCCCGGTCGAAGGAAGATGGTGTGCGTGGGTAACTGGCCTTTGCCGTAGGGTCTACCGCAGCTTCTGCACCCGCTACAATGGCTTCCTCTACCACGGATGCTTTTGCAGAACCTTCCAGTGCCAACGCCACCTTTCCCTTTGGTACAAAACTGGTGGCAACATAGTTTTTGTTCCGGATGTATTTGTTGTACACCCGCATTACATCGGCCGTGGTTACGGCCATCATGCGGTTGATATCTGTTTGAATAAAGCCCGGGTTGCCGGCGAAAATATTATACTGGGCCAGTTGCGATCCCTTACCTAACACGCTGGAAAGCGAATTGTAAAACCCTGTTTCCAGCCCGGCTTTAATCCGGTTTAGGTCCTTTTGGGCTATCCCTACTTTTTCAAATTGTGCAAGCCCTTCGCTGATGGCACCGGCTGCTTCATCCAGGTCTTTCCCTGCAAATGCCCTTACCGATAATTGCATACTACCGGCCAGTTCAGCCGTTCTGTTAAACATCCTGACTCCTGAAGTTATTTTCTTTTCCTCCACCAATATTTTATACAAGGGTGCTTTTTTACCTTCGGAAAGGTATTGCGCCAATACCTCCAGGGCGTAGCTGTCGGGATGATATTTTTCCACCGTTGGCCAGGCCATGTTTAGTTCGGGCAGGCGGGCAAAATTATCTTCATGAAAAAGCCTGACAGTCTGATCAACAGTGCCCGGCCGTTTAGCCATCGGGCTCACCGGCTGGCCTCTTTTTATTTCGCTGAAATATTTCTCTACCCAGCGGCGTGCCTGGGCCTTGTCAAAATCGCCAGCCACTACCAGGGTTACATTGTTGGGTACATACCAGCGTTTGAAAAACTCCTTCACATCGGGCAGGGTGGCATTCTGCAAGTCTTCCAGGGAGCCGATCACCTGCCAGTTATAGGGATGATCTTCGGGGTACAGGTGTTTATCTATCACGTAGGAAGTATGGCCATAAGGGTTGTTGTCGTAGCTCTGCCGCTTTTCATTCTTCACCACCTGCTTCTCCTTGGCGAGCACATCATCGGTAACGGTGTTGATGAACCAACCCAGCTTGTCCGCCTCGGCCCAAAGCATTTTCTCCAATGCATCGTTGGGCACGGTTTGCAGGTAGTTGGTGCGGTCGGTGTTGGTAGATCCGTTGGCGCCTGAACCACCAATCCTTGCCGTCATTTTATCCAGCCCGCCCTTACCCAGGTTTTCCGATTCCAAAAATAAGAGATGCTCAAACAAATGTGCAAAACCGGTACGGCCTGCTTTCTCGCGGGCCGAGCCTACATGTGCTGTGAGGGATACCGCCACCACCGGGTCGGAACGGTCGATATGAAAGATGACCTGCAACCCATTGGGTAAAATAAACTTTTCATAATCCACTTTAAAAATAGCTTTTGGAGTTGACTTTTGTGCAAGAGCATTAGAAGCGGTGAATAGTGTAGCAACGACAAAAAGGAAATAAAATCTACGCATGGAGTTATTTGATGTGTGATGAATATTTGAACAGAGGGATAAAGCTATTTTCTTTGATTGTGATAACCATAAAAAATTAGGAAGATTTATAAAAGGGAGAATAAATATAGCTGGCAGAGAAACTTTAAGGATGACGGTCTCCCCATAGTTTGTGTACAAGCAATTTTTAAGCACCTAATTTCAGTAGGATTATATTTTGTACATGAAAAAAGTATTATGTTTATTCGTTTATCACCGGGTTGTCTGCAAGCGTAGCGTCGCACTTCAATAAAACAAAATCACTTAAATTTCTTTACATTTGATAAATGAAAACAGTGACATTAAATATACCTGACTCACTAGACATAGATAACAATGAAGTGGCCATGCTCGTAGCAACCCAGCTTTATGAGCAAGGTAAACTTTCATTAGGACAGGCTGCAGAAGTTGTTGGGCTAACTAAAAGAACTTTTGCGGAATTATTAGGAAAGTATAATGTTTCAATATTCAATTATCCGGCTTCTGATTTAACAAGAGATATTGCCAATGCCTAAAATAATCATCTCCGACACCAGTTGTTTTATCGTTTTAACAAATATTGGTGAGCTTGACCTTTTACATAAAGTTTACGGACAAATTATAACAACTTCGGATATTGCTACTGAATTTGGCGAGCCTCTCCCGGATTGGGTAGAAATACAAAATGTGAGCGATAAATACCGGCAACAACTTTTGGAAATGCAAATTGACAAGGGAGAATCAAGCGCTATTGCGTTGGCACTGGAAACTCCGGATTGTACTGTTATCCTTGACGACTACAAAGCCAGGAAAATAGCAGAAAGACTTGGAATTAACATTACCGGAACCATTGGTGTAATTGTAAAAGCAAAAATAAAAGGAATAATTCCCTCCATAAAGCCATTTCTTGCAAAAATTAAGGAAACTGATTTCCGGTTATCTGCTGAAGTTGAATTACTCGCTTTAAAAGAAGCGAAGGAATAATACGGACGAATATAAACACCTGCAGGCAACAATGCCGGGATTTTATAATAAGTACCCTCAAAGCATACAATAATGAAGACCTACTTCCTGGCAAATAAATATAGCTGGCAGAGAAACTGTTGGGCGAATTTTCGGAGACCCTAAACTGCAGTAACTTCAGTAAATTTATACAATGAAACAGGAATTTATTACCCGGCTTTTTGAAAAATTTGAAAGTGCCTGTTATATCTACCAGGGACTGGAATGTTGGAGTGCAAGAGAACTCCAGGAAATTTTGAATTACACAAAATGGGACAACTTTCTCAAAGTAATTGAAAAAGCTAAAAAGGCTTGTGAAAACTCCGGAAGTGTACTTTCAGACCATTTTGCCGACGTCGGGAAAATGGTTCAAATTGGCAGCGGTTCTGAAAGGCAAATTGAAGATATTGCGTTAACCAGATATGCCTGCTATTTGATAGCGCAAAATGGTGATTCATCAAAAAATGAAGTGGCATTTGCTCAAACATATTTTGCTGTTCAGACCAGGAAACAAGAGATTATAGAACAAAGACTTTTAAATGTAGCGAGAGTTACCGCAAGGGAAAAGTTATCAAAATCAGAAAAGAAACTCTCCGGAATCATTTATGAACGCGGTGTTGACGATAAAGGTTTTGCAACTATCCGGTCAAAAGGAGACCAGGCGTTATTTGGAGGTTTTTCTACAAATGATATGAAGCGCAAACTTCAAATCCCTGGCAACAGGCCTTTAGCAGATTTCTTACCAACCTTAACAATCAAAGCAAAAGACTTTGCAACAGAGTTGACAAGTCACAATGTGGTGGATAAAAATCTAAAGGGTGAGCACCAAATTTCTAAAGAACATATAGACAACAATATCGCTGTTAGAAAAATGCTCAAAGAACGTGGCGTTCTACCTGAAAGTTTACCAGCTTTGGAAGACATCAAAAAAGTTCAAAGACAGCTTGATAATGACGAAAAGAAAATTGTAAAAGAAGTAAAAAAAGGCAGGAAATAACTTCACTCAAAAAATAAAACTTCGCCCAATATTGCTTGTATAATGTTTCAATATTCAATTACCCGGCTTCTGATTTAACAAGAGATATTGCCCATGCCTAAAATAATCATTTCCGACACGGTTGTTTTATCGTTTTAGCAAATATTGGTGAACCTCCAGTAAATGGGGGCTTATCCAAAACTTGCCGTCATTTTATCCAGCACGCCCTTGTCCAGGTTTTCCGATTCCAGGAATAAGAGATGCTCAAACAAATGTGCAAAACCGGTACGGCCTGCTTTCCCGCGGGCCGGGCCTACATGTGCAGTGAGTGATACCGCCACCACCGGGTCGGAACGGTCGATATGAAAGGTGACCTGCAACCCATTGGGTAAAATAAATTTTTCATAATCCACTTTAAAAATGGCTTTGGGGGCTGGCTTTTGTGCAACAGCAACGTAAGTGGTGAATAGGGCAACAAGGGTAAAAAGGAAATAAAATCTATGCATGGAGTTAGTTAATGTTTGATGAATATTTGAACGGAGGTATAAAGCTATTTTGTTTGGGAGTGATAACAATAAAAAATTGGAAAACTTATTAATGGGGAAAATAATTATAGCTGGTAGTGAAACTTTGGGGTGAGTGGTTAATGGTGAAAATCCGGCGATTTTTGTATTCAGAATTTTTAAGATAAAATATTTTAACGGGATTATGTTTTATGTTCAAAAAGTACTATGTTTATTCGTTTATCGACAAGTTAGCGGTCATTCTCACATTACAACTGACCATCAACAATAAATTATTTTTACCAAAGAAATTAATATGGAATTATCCAAACTCTTGGAAAAACTTTATCAAAAACTTCTTTCAAAAAAAACTAAAGAAAGGAGTGAACAGGTTATCTTATGGATTGCTTTAGCCAGTTTTATCATTCACTTATTAATTATTGAATTGATACATTTTAATATTATTTCCATTAATGAACCATCAAACCTATTAAAAAATCCTATTGCTGCTATTTATACCCCTTTTTCTTTTATATTGGTCTATGAGGTGTATCTTTTGATTTATTACCTCCCAAAATCAACTTCTACTTATATCTCAAAGCAATATGAAATTATTGCTCTTATCATTATTAGACGATTGTTCAAAGACCTTTCGGATTTATCACTTTCGCCTAATTGGTTTAACATTAAAAATGATTTGCAGTTTACCTATGATTTAGTAGCATCGGTCTTATTATTCTATTTAATTTATCTATTCCATTTTCAACGAACCAAAGTATATAGAACTATTGAAAATAGTAAAAACCATTATTCAAGTATTTCAAAATTTATAAACGCAAAAAAATGGATAGCTACAGCCTTAGTTCCTATACTATTAATTATTGCAATATATTCATTTTTAAACTGGAGTATTGGTATCTTTCAACCAATTGAAACTAACTCTATTTCTTTCAAGAACATCAATAATATTTTCTTTGAACAGTTTTTCAATATTTTGATTATAGCTGATGTAATATTATTGTTATTTTCATTTTTCCACACAGACGAGTTCCACAAAGTCATTCGAAATTCGGGGTTTATTATTTCGACTATATTAATTCGAATATCTTTTTCTGTTAGTGGTATCATTAATACTATATTGATTGTTTCTGCTATATTATTTGGACTTTTAATACTTTTCATACATAATAAATTTGAAAAGCAGTTAGCAGAAGAAATTGAAGGAAGTAATGAAATTGAAGAATAAAAAGATAATAATGAAGTTATAATTGTCAAAAATTAATAGCAAACTGATAAACAGAATTAGGAATTAGTGAGCACTTTAATCAGAAAGAAAGAACCGCTAACAATGCGCAATTATAAATAACCGTTATAATGAAAAATACATGCCCTCAATTTTTTTGTTTTATGTTAGTGCGTTTTACTGATGATTTTGATGACATTTATAAGTATGATAAATTACCGGCGTACATTTAATTCAAATTGCTAAATCACAAAATTTGAATAGACTATTATACCTATCCCTGGCGCTGTTGTTTGCAGCAGGCTGTAAGCAGGCTGCTGATACCGATACAAAAAGGGTAGTGTTAACCGGAATAGATAGCTCCCGAAAACCCGGGGATGATTTTTTTATGTGGGTCAACCGCATTTGGTATGATAGTGCCCGGATACCGGCCAGTCAATCGGGCGTAGGTGCTTATTCCTTTATGAATTTCCCGCAGCGCATGCGCCTGCAGGCAATCCTGGACAGTGTGTCGGCAACCAATAGTCCTGCGGGAAGCATCGCACAAAAGGTAGGTGATTTTTACGCTTCCGGAATGGATACGGCCGCCATTAACAAACGGGGTTATGAACCCATCGAGACCCTGCTCACCCGCATTGATGCCGTGACTGATCTATCTGCCTTGTTGCAATTAGTGGCGGAAGAACAAAAATCGGGTAATGGTTCGATGATTGGTTTTAGTGTAGGCCCCGACGATAAACAGAGCACCGTCAATATCGCCCAGTTGTATCAAACCGGGATTGGTTTACCGGACCGGGATTATTATTTTAAAACAGATGCTGCAACACTCGCTGTTCAAAACGGGTATAAAAAATATCTCACCAGGCTGTTTCAATTAACCGGAACGGATTCCGCAACCGCAGCCAGGAACACCATGGTTACCTATGGAATTGAAAAACAACTGGCCGGTTCGCACAGAACAAATATCGAACTCAGGGATGTAATAGCCAACTACAATAAGCTGGCGGTAACGGCGCTTTCAGCAAAACATCCTAACCTGAATTGGCCAAAGCTGCTAAACGGACTGGGAGCAAAGGTTGATTCCATTAACGTAGGACAACCTGCTTATTATGACAAACTGAATGCGCTGGTGCAATCGGTGCCCATCAATGACTGGAAAATTTATTTTAAAGCGAATGCGCTTAGCAGCTATTCGAATTTCTTAAGCCAGCCTTTTGCGGATGCGGCTTTTGAGTACACCAAAATTTTGACCGGGCAGGCTGTTAAGAAACCACGTGCCGAAGAAATGGTGCAGGCGGTTGACCGCTCCCTCGGCCATGCACTGGCACAGTTGTATGTAAAAAAATATTTTCCGGAAGACGCAAAGAAACGCATGGGCGTACTGGTAAACAACCTGAAAAAAGCATTCGAAGCCCGTATCAGCAAACTGGCCTGGATGAGCGATTCCACCAAGGCAAAGGCCAAAGAAAAACTGTATGCGTTCACCGAAAAAATCGGTTACCCGGATAAATGGAGGGATTACTCCAATGTGGAAGTGAAAAGGGATGCTTATTTTGAAAACCGTTTGTCGGCCAATAAAAATGATTACAATTACAGCCTGGCTAAAATAGGCCAGCCGGTTGACAGAACCGAATGGCAAATGACGCCGCCCACCGTATCAGCGTATAACAATCCGCCGTTAAATGAAATCGTTTTCCCTGCCGGGATATTACAATCTCCTTATTTTGATGTGTATGCCGATGATGCGCTTAACTATGGTGGTATCGGTATGGTGATTGGCCATGAAATAACGCACTCCTTTGACGACCAGGGAGGGCAATATGACAAGGTGGGCAACGTGACGGACTGGTGGACAAAAACAGACTACGAAAAATTTAAAGCGAAAACACAGCAGGTGATTGATCAGTATAATTTATTTACCGTACTGGATTCGATGCATGTAAAAGGCGCCTTAACCGTTGGTGAAAACACGGCAGACATTGCCGGAATTGCCATTGCCTATGACGCCTTTAAATTGACGGAGCAGGGAAAAGACACCACGAAACTAGATGGCTTTACACCCGATCAGCGTTTCTTTATTTCGATCGCAAGAATATGGCGGGTAAAAACAACCGATGAGTATATGCGAACTTATATCAACACCAATTCGCATTCACCGGCCAGGTGGCGTGTAAATGGGCCGTTGATGAACTTCACTCCTTTTTACAAAGCATTCAATGTACAACCGGGCGATAAAATGTATAAACCCGAAAATGAACGAATCACCGTTTGGTAAGATTTAGGGGGAAAGAAAATCTGCGGGTGAATGGAGATTTGGTAACTGCAGTCTGTAACTGTGAGATGCTTTCTGTGCCGGCGGGCAATTTCATTTAGTTAAGAGCTATCAATCATTTGCCCCGTTCCTTTAGGGCGGGGATAGCGTTTTTTATTTGTTTGTTGACTTTAGCCAAATCATTATTTGGGCTAAAGCCCCGTCTCTTAAAATGATTCTATCCACGCCCTAAAGGGACGTGGCAACTGAATATATTAGCCTAATAGCATTGCCGGAGAGGTTTTAGCCGCACCAGTTCTACATTATAAAAACTGGTCCGGCGAGGCCCCAGCTGGTACAATAGTGGGCTGAATAGTTAATGACGAAAACCGGCGATTTGCATATTCGGAATTTAAGCTTAATATTTCAGCAGGATTATTTTTAATGCCTGAAAACTACTATGTTTATTTGTTTATTGATCAATTGCACGCCATTTGCGGGGATACCCGAGTCTTTCAGCAGAACCAAATAATTCGTTAACTTCGACGCTATAAATTTTACAAAATGGTAATCGAGCGGACAAACAAAGAAGTTATAATTCGACTTCCATCAAACGTAGACACTAAAGGACTGCAACGCCTGGTTGACTACCTGACCTATAAAGAGGCTACTGCAAAATCGAAGGCAAAACAGTCTGACGTTAACGCTTTAGCTAAGGAAGTTAAAAAAGGTTGGTGGGCAAACAATCGTAGCCGGTTTGTTAAATGAAAATAGTAGTTGACACAAATATTATTTTTAGTGCTTTATTAAATTCAAATAGCAATATCGGAGACCTACTATTCAATTCAGGTGATACTTTTGAATTTTATAGTTGCACATATATGCGTTTTGAAATTCAAAAACATTGGGAACGCTTGAAAAAGATTTCAAAATTATCAGAAGAGCAACTTCAAACTTCTTATACTCAAGTCCTTTTAAAACTTAAATTTATTAACGAAGAAATAATCCCTGTTGAAACATGGTTGGCTTCGGAACAGCTAACAAAAGGCATTGACATAGATGATACGGATTTTGTCGCTTTGACCAGGTTTTTACGAGCAACATTATGGACAGGTGATTAGGTTCTTTATAACGGACTAAAGAAACTTAGCTTCAAAAAACTTCTTAATACAACTGAATTACTTGCACTTAGATCAACCAAAGACAAAAGATAAACGGCCTGCAACATCGGCAACCCTGTAGCGATATTTCCAATAGATTAACTTCTCGTCAATAACCAAAACTAACTAAATGAAAAAAATCATATCAACCGCCAGTTTTGCGCTGCTGATTGTTTTTTCGCAATCTTCCTACAAAGACACACCACCGGTAAAACCAGAACAGTTATTTGAACAGTATTCAAAAGCATACTACGCTTTAAACCCGTTAGCAGCCACCCAACAGGGAATCAATGATTATAACAGTCAACTGGAAATTAAAATCAGCGACGGGTATGTTAAGCAATCGAAAGAACTGAATAAAAAATACCTCCATCAATTAGCCGGCATCAACAAGGCTGATTTAACACCGGCTGAAATATTAAGTGTGGATATACTTACCTACAAGCTGCAATCCGAAAATGCCGGGTTTGACAACTCATTGGGCTTTTACACGCCGGTGAACCAATTCGTATTTAGTTTCCCTACCCAGTTTGCAACATTGGGCTCAGGGGCCGGGTATATTCCATTTAATAGCGAATTGGATTACCGCAATTTCATCAGCCGGATGAAAAGATTTCCGGTTTGGGTTGACCAGGCCATCGCCAATATGCAAAACGGGATCAAACTAAATAATACCACTCCAAAGGCTGCCATGCTAAAAGTACCGGCCCAGTTGAAACCTTTATTTGAAGGACCCAATGGGGAAAATGCTTTTTATAAACCCTTAGCAAATCTTCCCGGCGGGCTTGCCCCTGTGGCTGCGGCCCAATTAAAGAAAGATTATTCGGATGCCATTGAAAATATCCTCAAGCCTGCCTATAAAAAGTTGCATGATTATATTGTTGCAGTGTACATTCCCAAAGCAAGAGCAACATCCGGGCTATTGGACAACTACAACGGAAAAAAGGAATACGAAGTGTGGTTACAATATCACACTACAACCGACATCACTGCAGAAACAATTTTTCAATTAGGATTGAGCGAAGTGGCACGTATTCAAAAAGAAATGGATTCGGTTAAAAATATAGTGGGCTTCAAAGGCGTTTTAAAATCCTTCTTCGATTATGTACGAACTGATCCCAAATTTTTTCCCTTTAAAACGGAGCAGGAAGTTTTGGATCGGTTCAGCAGTTTTGAAGAAAAAATGGCGCCTCAACTCAGCCGGCTTTTTAACCTGAAACCCAAGGCAAGGTTTGAGGTAAGGGCCACTGAAAAATTCAGGGCAGCCGGGGCGAATGCCCAATACATGAAGGCATCACGGGATGGGAAGAGGCCCGGCATTTTTTATGAGGTAGTGACCGATCCGGCACAGTACAATTATTTTGCCATGGAAGGATTATTTATTCACGAAGCCATCCCTGGCCATCACTACCAGGTTTCCATTCAGCAGGAAGCAAATCTTCCTGAATTTAGGATAACCTATGGAACAACAGCTTTTGGCGAAGGATGGGCGCTATACGCCGAGAGCCTGGGGAAAGACCTGGGCATGTACACAGACCCGTATCAATATTTCGGCCGGTTAAATAACGAGATAGAAAGAGCAGTCCGATTGGTTGTGGATGCGGGGATCCATTTCAAAGGCTGGTCAAGGGAAAAAGCGATTGCGTATATCTTGGAGCATCAGCCGGTATCGGCTGTCCAGGCCGAACAACGGGTAGAACGGTACATGGTTATTCCGGGGCAGGCGGTGAGTTATAAAGTGGGCGAATTAAAAATCCTGGAATTGCGGGAGAAAGCTACACAACAACTGGGCGATCAATTCGACATCCGTGAATTTCATGATGAGGTGCTAAAAGATGGCAGTGTGCCCCTGGTGCTTTTGGAAAGAAAAATTAATGGATGGATAGAAAGAAAACGATCAAAGTAATAGTGATTATTTTCCTGAGGCTAAATATTGAATGGCGAATACCGGCGATTTGTGTATTCAAAATTTTTAAGATAGTATATTTCGAAAGTATTGCATTTTACGCTTAAAAGCATTTATGGTTATTCGCTTACCGATATATAAGCGGTGTTGGGTGCATTTAAACATACCGCAAGGGCGACCATCTTAATTGCACCTGCGGTCTTTGTAACAGTACCGTAGACAAAAACGAAATGTATATTTGCAGTTAAAACTAACACTATGAAAAAGAAAATTCTGTTTGTGGTAAGCCTGCTTTTTGGACTGATGTTTATTAACGCGGGACTAAATAAATTTTTGAATTACATGCCGGTGCCGAAAGAGATGCCCGAAAACATGATGAAAATAATGGGAGCATTTATGACAATCGGATGGTTGATGCCCCTGATTGGAATTGCCGAAATATTGGGCGGCATACTTTTTATCCCAACCAAATACAGGGCGCTGGGTGCAATCATTATTTTTCCGGTTATGATTGGCATACTCTTAACCACCATTGCTATTTCCCTTTCGGGACTTCCATTAGTATTAGTACTTCTTGCGATAAACGTTTGGGTAATTATAGAAAACCGGGCAAAGTATCTGCCGATGATTAAATGAAAACTCAATGATGGTATCATAAAAATATTGAGTGCGCCAAAATGAAGCAAGCCAAAAAAGGTAGATTTGACATTGACAAGAAAAACTACCAACCGCAAGCGACCGGGTATTTGCGAAGGCTGGGAATTGTTGTTTGTCAATCGCGGAACTGACGGCGAATAAATAATTAAAAGTAAAAGCTAAAAGCTAAATGCCGGGTAAAATTCCGTCCTGCCCGGATGCAGTACAGTATCGATTTGCAGATGATTGATCTTCCGTCCGCCAGGCTTTTGCAAATACTTTTGTTGGTTGCAGTGACTTCATGAACCTTAGTTTTTATAACCCATAGAAAGTCCTAAGTCACCAGTTACTTTCAAATTTATAGAGGCGGTATCGTTTGATTTGTTATCAATATAAAGTGCTGTATTTGCATCAACAGATATAGTGACTTTATCGTCAGGTTTTACAATTTGGGAAGAATGTTTTCCACCATTAATTGGAGCGTGATAAACTTCAATTTCATTTTTGGAAACATTTTGCAATTTCACTTTAAATGTTCCATGCTTATTATTACCTAAAATAAAGCTGTCATTTGGCTTAATAACTGTGTTTGAATGTAATGTTGAGCAGGAAATAAAGGTTGTCAATGCAATTAGTATTACGAGTAATTGTCTCATAAATTGTGTTTTATTTTGTTTCCGGATTGGCAACAAACAGGCACTAAAATAGTTGGGTGAATTTGCTAATATAGGATTAGGTGAAACGTTCGCAATTAGTGGTTGGTAGTGGCCTCGAATAAAAAGTGCTAGAAAATTTCAATGTGATCCGTTAAGAAATCAAGGCTGTTTGAGCCGGGCATAAGCTTTAAATCATTGAACTACTGGCGGCGAGTTCCTTGATTTTAGGATCATGTTGAAATTTTCAGCCATTTTATTCGCAGCCTTGATTTTTTTTGTTTCTTTTTTTTATCAAGAAAAAAAAGAAAATGAAGTCTAACCTATTCCCAGTTTAGGTTTGCGAATATTATACCTAATCCTATGCTAATATTTAAAAAAAGGCTTCACTAGTTGAAGTGCCAGCTGCCATTGCAACCAACAATATTATGGCCGATAGTACAATTATTAAAAAATATGCCCGTTAATACATCCCTACAAAAATATTTCCACGCTCTTATATTTTAATTTACTCCATACATTTTAATTTGCAGATTCTGTTTTTAGCTTCCAACCAAATGTATAGCCATTTATTACGAGTCACTATGTTTCACTTTTTGGCTGTCTCAATTGATGCAGATCAAAAATTTAAAAGCAGGCAACCTGTCTTTCATTAATAATGCTTTAACGACATGGGGAGTTGAAATAATTTCATGTCTCACTATATTGATTGACTGGTAGATTTTTTTATCACTGATATTCCTGGAAAGCAGCAGTTCATCAAATAAATCGTTATACGCATCAGCTAACCGTTCTTCTACACCCAGGATTGATTCAATGATGAATATCTCGTTGTACTTGTACTGGTATACTTTCATGATTGTAAAAATAATGCAGGTAAAAAAAGTTGAAAACTTTTGTTAAGCAGGAATTGAACAATAATTTATAGCATTAAAAAAAGGCTGCCACTAATTCCGGCAGCCTTTTTATCTTTCTTAATGAATTACGCTTTTGGCAATACAACCGTATCAATCACATGAATAACACCATTGGTTGCCTTTAAATCAGTTGCAGTAACAATAGCTTTACCACCTTTTTCATCGGTTAAAACTACTTTTCCATTTTCTACCGAAGCAGTTAATTTTCCTCCTGCTACTGTGGTAAGCACCGCCTTTCCTTTTCCCGCTTTAATAGCTGCCAGTACCGCCTGTGCATCTACCGCTCCGGCTACTACATGATAAGTAAGTATACCCGCAAGTGCTGCTTTGTTTTCGGGCTTTAGCAATGTTTCCAATGTACCTGCCGGTAATTTTGCAAACGCATCATTGGTAGGTGCAAATACTGTAAACGGGCCTTTTGATTTCAAAGTGGCTACCAGGTCTGCTGCTTTTACGCCAGCTACTAATGTGGTGTGTGCTGTAGAACCAACGGCTACATCCACAATGTCAGCTGCGTTTTGTGCGGTCGCATTTAATGTAAAAATTCCTGCAGCAAATAATGAGAAAATCTGTTTAATTAATTTCATTTTTTTTAGTTTTTGTTTAAAAAGATATAACAGTTTTTGTATTGAAAGGGTTCGGATTATTTTACTAAAATATTATCATACTGTGCTTTTGTTTCTGATGCTTTTGTACATATCATGCATCACTTCCATGTGCGGCGCAGTTAATACCGCCAGTCCGAGAAATACATACACCATCATGGCATTATTACTGATGAACATAAAGCCTGCCATGCCAAACAAGCCAATACCTGCCATAGCTACTATACTGTAAAGTGATAATTGTTTTGAAATAAGTGTTGCAGTAAACAAGCCGTCTTTACGCAGGTATTGGATGATGTTCCGGAGCGATAACACAGAATGCCATACAATAAAATAAAATGAAAACCCAAGTACCATTGGTAAGTTATACAGTATAAAAACGATCACCGCAAACTGTACTATAAACTGGCCCTGCTGCTGTTCAATATTGCTGTTTGCCGAAAAGTAAATGAAAGTACTTATGAAAAAAAACACACCGATAGCCGATAAAATGGTATACCGGTACTGCCCTGTAAAATTTATAAATGATTCATATTTTATACCGGCATTAAACTGCATGAAAAGTGGTTTCACTTCTTCAAAATGATTGAGCAGTATTACACCTAATATTAACAGGCCATAACTGATGACAAAAATTTTACCCGAAAAAGTATTGGTCTTAAACTGGTATAAGTCAGTTTCCCCAAAATGGTAGGCTGCAAAAATGATGAACAACAGGTTTCCGATGAGAGGGAAAACCCAAAGTATGACCGCAAATAAAACCAAACGACCGAGATAATTTATAAAGAACCATACCGGTGAGAATACCTTTTTTTGTGATGCTGAATTTTGTGTGGCTACCAATAAATCCGCAGCCCCATGCGGTATGCCCAACACAACGATACCGGAAAAAAAAATTACAAACTGCAATGAGACCGGTAAAGGTTGTATATAATGCTGTACCAGCAGCAGCATAACACCTGCTATTAAAATCACTATACGTATCATAATAGAAATTATTGATGAAGTATAAAAAATGCAGTTCCCGTATTTAAAATAAACAGTCAAAAATAACTGCAGCACAATATCAATTTATTATGCTGCAGTTAAACAGCATTATGCTGCATCAGCAACTTTATCAGTTTGTGCCAGTGCATATATCACCAGGCCAAAACCAATTTTGTTTATTGCATCACCAATATTGTAAACAATATCCAATGATACGCCTTCCAGCACCTTAAAACCGAATAACCCGCCTTCCGTACCGGCTATATAACCAATAGGATAAATGGCCCAGCCTACTAACACAAACCATGCAAGTGTATTGTTTGCCTTTGCAACGGCAGGTCCCGCACTTTTTGCCAGCCTGGCCACATCGCCAAACCAAATCAGATACACGATGTAGAAGTAAGCCAATCCGCTCACAAAGCCCCAAATCCAGCTTTGTTTTTCCGTTGGATAAATTGCTTCGCCGATGTAGCCGGTGATCAGCATGAATAATGATGCAGCAATTAATTTCCACAGGAGACCAATTTTTGCACCCGCTTTTTTTGTGATGAGGTAAAACTCAACACACATCAGGGGAACGGTTAAAATCCAGTCTACATAACGAAAGAATGTAGGAGACTGACCGGTTTGCAGGTTGTAGTCACGCATGTAATAATAGTGCACTGCGGCAATGAATGTAATAAGGCCCGAAACTAAAACAGATGTTCGCCACTTTTTGGTGGTGTTGGCAAGTTCAAAAAAGAAAAAAACAGATGCTGCCATCATGGCCATGCAGCCTACAAAAAATGTAAAAGCCACGTAATTGTTGTTTGCGATTGGAAGAATCTCCAGTAGTGTGTGATGCATATTATATTGTTTAGGTTTATAAAAAAAATATTTGGATATTATTAAACTTACCAGCCGGGCATATTGCTGTTTAATTTTGCGCTTGTATATGTTAAACAGTTTAAGAAATCAAAATGTTTAAATATTTCGCTTTATTTTGAAAATATTATTATCTCAAACACTTTCAATACCACAGAAGATATTTATTGCAGTTTTGTTGAATCTTTAAACATTTAAATGGGCCGTTTCTTTACCAGATAAATGAAAAGCGATCTTTCAAATCTTACAGGCCGGGAGATATTTGCGCTGCAGCGTTATTAACCAGAGATCATACCTGTACGCAGGAAATTAAAAGATATCCTTATAGACTTTTACAACGGCAAGCGCATGTTGTGTTTGGGTAAGCACGTTTATGTAATTAATGAAAAGGGGTTATTATTAAAGAAAACTTTTCAGTGGAGGCTTCGGGTAAATTTATTAATCAGCAGTTCATAAATAAATACTTTCACTTCTGGCTTTTCGCCGCACAAGTTCCAAATTACAAAACCCTCTCCGGTGAAACCCCGACGTTGAAGGTTCGCTGTAATTAAAAGCTGCTACTGTTGGTGCGGTTTGGGGGCCCAAAAATCAAAGCTATTTTCTGAGCGGGGGTTTCGTAATAAAGTATTGTTTAATTCATGAAGCATCATGCGAAAACGCTGCTGGCAAAAAGCGGCTTCGCCAGGCAAGTAGATTACCGAATAAATGAGACACCATTTTGGTATCTTTATAAAAATATTAGAGATAAATGTTAACAATAAATACCATAATAAAAGAAATAAAGGATGTGCCTGTTAATAGGCTTGAAGAGCTTTACCAATTCGTTCATTCGCTTAATCCAAAAAAAAAGCAGCCTGAAGATTTAAGAAAAAAGATTCTTTCATTTGGAGGTGCTTTTAGCGATATGAGCAACAAAGATTATTCTGAATTTCTAAATCAGACAAAAAAGACCCGAACCAAACTCTTTGACCGCAATATTGAGTTATGAAACCATCTATGCTTGACACCGATATTCTTTCTGAGTTTTTGAGGGGCAATTCAAAAGTCATAAATTAAGTTGATGAACATTTAAAGGAATTTGGCTTTATCAATTTAAGTATCATTACCTACTACGAGATCCTAAATGGATTATTATACAAAGACGCAAGAAAACAACTTTCAAAATTTGAAGCGTTTATTACTCTAAATAAAGTAATTCTTCTGACATTAAGAATGGCA
This sequence comes from Ferruginibacter sp., assembly GCA_031424955.1. Taxonomy (GTDB): domain Bacteria; phylum Bacteroidota; class Bacteroidia; order Chitinophagales; family Chitinophagaceae; genus Ferruginibacter. The sequence goes on from JANPIJ010000024.1 coordinate 42,069, forward strand.
AAAACAGCAGCTACCATTCAGGCTGATTTAAGGAGAAAAGGTACTGAAATCGGACACACAGATACATTAATTGCTGGTATAGCAATTACAAGTGGGTTACAACTGGTAACAAATAACACAGACCACTTTAAACGTATCAAAGGATTGGAGATCACAAACTGGACTAAATAATACACCAATCAATAATGACAGCCGCTAACACAGTAGTACCCATAAAACACGTCGTGCCGGATTGAAACTTCCGCTCATCGTACCATCTGCGGAAGAATAACAGCACATTATTTCATCAATAATATCTCCGTAATGTTACTATTGCAAACTGTTCCGCTTCATGCGGCAATAGTTCCAGGGAAGTCGGGGTTACCATCCGGCGACCGGGACATCCATGTGCGGGGCCTTTACAATGGCTGGTTTATTGTATCGGCCTTTTAGCAGTGATACTCATTTTACCATTTGCCGTAAGCCGGGCAGTTTCAAGTCCACGAATATTTTCTTCCGTAGCATTGGTTTCATTTCTCAAAGTCCAATTCTGGCCCTGGTAAGCTTTTAGCAATATAATTCCTGCACCATCAGCAGCTGGTTTCCAGGTGCCGGCAATCATTTTACGATTCATCGTTTTCCAGGTAAAAGTATTATTGAGGTTTACCTGTAATGCTTCAGTGGCTGCATAGAATGAATATTCATCCCGCTGGTAGGCACCATCGGTTCTTGTATTCACTGCCATTGTTTCTCCAAGCCGCCATTCGCCCACAAAGTAACCTGTCCAATATTTTTCACGGGTTGGCCCGGTAACCCTACCCCAGTCTATCCAGTCGTTCCAGTTGGGCGCTCCTTCCCGTCCAATCAAATATTTCCGTTCGCCGGGTGCCGCCATTTTACGGGTGTAATCCCCCCTGGCACCTACTTCAATCACCGTTCCGGTATGCCAGCTCCCATTGAAAAAAGACACTTTCTCCCCAACAGAAAAACTACCAAACGCTGCCCAGCTTTGTTTCCCAATAGTATTATTTTTTTTCTTTACAGCAGGACTGTCAATTTTAATTGTCCTGGTATTTACAGGGTTTTCAATCGCCGGCAGGTCTTGCTTTTTGGGTGGAGTGACAGGAACAGGATTTTTGTTGAGTGGACTTAAAAAAGCAACGATCTCCTTAGCTCCTGCCTGCCTGGCCCTCTCCAGGGCTGTCCGCCCGTTGGCATCTTTAAGGTTTTGGTTGGCACCGGCTTGTATTAAAAACTTTACTACTTCCAGGTGCCCCCCGGCGGCGGCGGCCATCAATGCTGTAAGGCCTGAAGGCTGCATCTGCCAGTTTACATCTCCACCACCTTCTAAAATGCTCTTTGCTTCCTTAATATAACCGCCATCCGATTCCCTGATCAATGCTTCGCCCTTCATTTTAGCATCGTACCTGGCCCAGGGTCCGGTTTGGCCTGACAAGCCATTTACAAAAATTAAAAAACAAGTAATCAACAGCAGGTATCTGTATCGTATGAGTGATGGGTTTGAGGTATTAGTTGATGAAAATAGGCTAAAATAATTAATCATTTCCCGGTGAATGTATTTGCGTCCCGCCAACCTAAAACTTTTAGAAAAACTATACTCCCGTCATTTTGGCTACAACAATCTGCAATACGGCAACACAGCATTTCTTAGTTCTATAGACTTTTGCATTGTACAATTTAAAACAACAAAAAATGAAACAGACAATTTTTATTACAGGAGCATCGTCAGGACTTGGAAAAGCAACTGCTAAATTATTTCACGCAAAAGGTTGGCATGTTATTGCCACTATGCGAAACCCTGGTAATGAAAGGGAGTTAACAAAACTTGAAAACGTTACCGTGCTGAAATTAGACGTTACCTGGCCGGAACAAATTGAAGCCAGCGTAAACAAAGTGATTAAAGAACATTCCGTTGATGTGGTGCTGAACAACGCAGGGTACGGATTAATTGGTGCATTGGAAGCAACCAGCGATGAGCAGATTGTGCGGCAGATTGATACCAATTTGCTGGGCGTCATCAGGGTTACAAAGGCTTTCATTCCGTATTTCAGGGAAAACAAAAAGGGGTTGTTTATCACCACCACTTCCATTGGAGGCTTGTTGACTTTTCCTTTCGATTCGCTTTACCAAGCTACCAAATGGGCATTGGAAGGCTGGAGCGAAAGTTTATCTTTTGAATTAGCTTTGCACAACATCGGCATTAAAACCATTGCACCCGGCGGTATTAAAACTGATTTTGCAGGAGCATCAATGGATGTGGCAAAGCATCCTGCGTACGAAAATGGATTGCAAAAATTATTTGATTTACTGAACCCGAACAATTTTGAGCCGGTGGAATGGATTGCCGATGTGGTATATGAAGCAGCTACAGATGGTAAAAAACAATTGCGGTATGTTGCCGGGGAATTTGCCAACCAGTTATACAACAGGCGTTTGGAAATTGGAACAGAGGCGGCGGTACAGGAAATGAATCAAATGGTCTTCGGCGAATTAGTAAAAAATTAGCAACATGAAAAAAGAAGAACATCATCCAATAAAAATAGATTCGATATCGCAGCTACATGATTTATTAGGTTTCCCCAAACCGGTTCATCCGCTGATCAGCATCAGTCATAATGCCAACATGATTGTTGATAATGAATTATTGAACCAGCAATTCCTGTTCAATTTTTACAAAATCTCCTACAAAAAAACACTCAAAGGCAAAATGGGTTATGGGCAGGGTTATTATGATTTTAATGAGGGCGGTATGATTTTTACCGCCCCCAATCAATTACTGTCAACCAGCCAGGATGATAGGGAGTATGAAGGATTGTCGCTGCTGATCCACCCGGATTTTATCAGGAATTATTCGCTGGCTACAAAAATAAAAACCTACGGCTTCTTTTCATATACAGCAAATGAAGCCTTGTTTTTGTCGGATAAGGAAAAGCAAATTATCTTTTCTGTTTTTAAAAACATCCAAACGGAACTAAATGGCACCATTGATGATTTCAGCCAGGACGTAATTATATCACACATTGAAGTGCTACTTAATTATAGCAACCGATTTTATAAACGACAGTTCATTACCCGTAAAGCAGTGAACAACGATTTGCTTACAAAAGTAGAATTACTTTTAAGTGAATATTTTGAAAAAGAATACGCATTGAACAAGGGGCTTCCTACAGTTGATTATTTAGCAAATCAGCTCCATCTTTCGCCCCGTTATTTAAGTGATATGCTTCGTGCCATCACAGGACAAAATGCCCAACAACACATTCACGAAAAGCTGATTGAAAAAGCAAAGGAATACCTGACTGCAACAAATTTGTCGGTGGCAGAAATAGCTTATCACTTAGGGTTTGAGCATCCGCAATCATTCAATAAATTATTCAAAAATAAAACCAGGCAAACGCCGGTACAATTCAAACAGGTGTTTCATCCTAACTAAATTTAACCAATGGATATAAAAGCATTTTTATCAGACTGGATTGCTGTGAGCAACAGCTACAATACCGAAAAGTACCTTGAAAAATACCTGGAAGATGCAGTGCTGAACGACCCTTCGGTTGGCAGAAAGTTTGTGGGTCATAATGGCATCCGGGATTATTATACGAGTTATTTTATTGGCTATAAAACGCAGACAAAATTGATGAAATCAGATATCGGGGATAACAAGGCTCATTTGGAAGTTGAGTTTACCGGTGAATTTCCGGAAGGGAGGATTGGAGGCATGTTTGACTTTACCTTTAAAGATGAAAAAATAGCAACCATCAAAGCAGATTTAATTTAAAATATCAGCAAAAATAACTTTGACGATATTGTTAAGCGTTCTCTTGAAATTACAAAAAATACCACGAACCGGAAGTGCAACATCACGGAAGTGAATGGACAGCGGAAGAAGATGCTTTGGCATTTTTAACCGATGCAGGTTTAGTGGGCAGAAATATCATGTCGCAACAAAAGCGTTGGCCCAAAGCCAACAGCCAGGCTGAACTGGAACATAAACCGGGTGAAAGCATCTGGTGGCTGATTGTATTGGCAAACAGAAACGATATAGACATTAAAGAAGCAGTGTCTAATTTTTTATCGAAAACAGAAAAGCTTTTAGAATAAATGAAAACGTTCCTTTTAGGTTTTGTTGAATTTGCACTTTGGTACCTGCCGGTCCTTTAAAATAAAATTCCAACCAACTACATTTTTTTAAAATGCTGTCGGTTGGAATTTACATTGGTTTTTCGTTTATAGAATTATTTAGGTATAGTGTTTACGCACAGGCAATTGCTCACTCCTATATCCCACCTCAACGCTTAGCCGCAAAATTGATCTTGTTGGTAACAGTCCAGGTTCCGCTTACAAAGGGTACACCATCTGTAGGAAATAACCGGAAGGCAAATTCAGGGTTTATATTCAAATTTAAATCGTTGTTTGCCGCAGGGATACGATAAGAACTTAAGTATGCATTATTGAGCACATACAATGGAAAAGTGGGCGTTTTTGCCGGGTACTTGTATACGAGGGCAGTATCGGTTTTTTCCTCTGCATAATATGGCTCAAACTGTTTAAACACAAACCTTGGCGCAGCCGTTGTTCCTACCCTTGGCATCACCTCGCCGGTTTTGGGATTAAAGAGCGCCCCGTTTTTATCAGCGAATTTGATGATGATTACATTCGGGCCGTCTTTGCGCTCCAGTGTTACACTAAAATTTGCCTGGGTGATAAATACCGTTTCCTGGTTGGGCGCGGAAGTATTGGCAAACTGACGCACGAGCTGTGAAGGAACAGAAGGGTTGAGTACCACTTTGGCTACACTCTTAATGGTTTTGGCACCACGGATATTACTCACTTCGATATCAAAATCATAGCTGCCGGTGTCAACGTATGCGGTAGCAGGTGTCAGTTCCAGTCTTCCACCAAGGGAGTTTACATTGAATGGTTTGTAATTGGCCGTACCCAGTTTCAAAGCCAGCATTGCCACGGTTGAATCCGCCGGTGTTACTTCTCCTTTATATATGGGTATTTCATACTCTTTGGTTAAAGCGTCTACCGGCTGGCCCGCCCTGTTTCTTACTTCCAGCAGTCTTACGTTTAGCGGGTTGGATGACCCATCGGCCTGTATGGGAACAGAAGTGGTAACACGGCCTTTTATACCAATAAACGGGTTAGACAGGTAATAGAATTTATTACCTAAAAATCCTTCATCTGGTTTTTTGGAGCAAGCCATTAAAAAAACAATGGCCAAAAAAGATAGCAGTATTAAGTAGTTAGGTGTCTTCTTCATAATCAAAAATTAACAATTGAAAAAAGGATGGTCAGAATGAATGCATTTTAAATCCGATAGTTTATTGGATGCCGCTCTCGTTTTTGGCTGTGGTCAGTGGGGACACTGACCACGGCTGTCTCCCACGGCTGTCTGCCACGGCTGGTGTTCCCACCAGCCAGCGACAATTCCTTTAGAATCTTACAAAAGTGTGATTGTTGTTTAATACATGCAAAGTGGTTTTTCCATTGGATGTTTTGATACCGGTGGTTTGGCAAAGCACCAATATGTCATTTTCATTTGGCGGCGGTATCACACCCGGTTCATCGAGTGCACCCCGCACTTTTACATAAAACAGCAGGTAGGTGGGTGCCTTCGTCCTGTCTACGTAAGGAGCGCCGGTTTGCAATTGTTTTAATACACCCATATTTGTATTACCGGCACTTATTAAGAGCTGGGCTTTTAGCTCCGGTGCGTTGGCTAGTTCCATCGGTTCATTCAGGATATACTGTTTTACCGAATCGGCACTGATATCGTTGATCAAACTATCAAGTGTATAGGTTGCCAATGGATTGATAGTTTGCTTTAATTGCAGTTTGAGATTGATCATATTAAGCACCGAAAAATCAGTAAAAGCAAAAAAGGTTTCGGCTTTATTCACTTCATTTACCAGGTTCAGTCTTTCAATGATTATTGCAACCGTGTCAAATTGTTTAAAAGCATTGCCCTTTAAATAATCGAGGTTGTTTAAAGGGGTTATGGCTACATGCAGGCTGCCACCGGAGAGGTAATCATTTTTTTTACATCCTGCCAACAGGATGATTAATCCCAAAACAAGTGTTCGAATGAATCCGCTATTGATATATTTCATAATAAATTATTTAAGCTGAATTTGAAAATTTACATTTTATCTGCCCAGTAAGGTGTTTGGGTCAATAATGGATTTAACGAGATGAGTAAGGGGTCAATTGGCCAGTAATATTTTCCTTGTTGAAACTGGGTTGCATCCATCCGGTTAACAGTACCTGTTCCGTTAAATTTCATAATGCCTGTTTTGCGCCCAAGTCTCACGAGGTCGTAAAAGCGGTGCCCTTCCAGGAATAATTCTCTTGCCCGTTCTTCTATTACGCCTTCGAACATATTGGCATCACCAATGGTTGTTGGCCCTAGGTTGGCTAATGCCCGTATTTCATTTACGATCGTTCTGGCATCGCCGGGTTTGTTGGTGGCTGCCAATGCCTCTGCCTTTAATAGTTTGATATCTGCCAGCCTGAATATCACGATATTGTTCAAACTAAGCGGAGACGTGTTATTTGCCCCGGAATAAAAAATATTGGAATACTTAATACAAATAGGATCGGTCGTTCCCCAGAAATCAAATCCATTTCTGCGCCGCAAATCCACGCTGTCTGTGTTGTTGGGAAAGAGGCTCGTTAGTGTACCGGCATCCAGGCCAAACAATGAATTGCCGAGATTGGTTAACAGGTAGGGAGATTTTAAAGTCCTGGCTGCAATGGAATTATTGATATCACCGTAATTAGGTGTTATCAGCGATCCTTCAATGGTAGAATTTTGAGCGATTTCAAAAATGCTTTCGCTGGAATTCCCTTTGAACATGCCGGTGTAAGTGGCTTTACTACCCCGGTTTACGTAAGTATAACCGCCACGTGCTATCACCGAATCGGCTGCAGGTATTACTTTATCATACTCCCCTCTCCAGGCATAGATATGAGCCAGTAATGCAAAACAGGTTCCGCGGTTCGCCTTGATTGGCCGGGAGGTAGTGGCGCTGGGTACGTATGGTAATAGCTTAATCGCCTCCTGCAAATCTTTGATACATTGATCCAGTACTTCCACCTGTGGATTCCTGGGTACATTCTTTACCGCCGCTGCATCGGCCGCTGTTTCAATTACCAATGGCACATCGCCCCAAACACGTGAAATATAAAAGTAGGTGAAGGCCCGCAGGAAATAGCTTTCTCCCTGCAAGGCATCTTTGGCCGCCTGTTTATTGGCAGAAGTAAAGTTGGTAACATTAATTCCAGGTATATACTTCAACCCCCTGTTCGCCTGGTCAATCGCCCTGTAAAAATTATCCCACCTGCGCATTTTAATCAATCCCCTGAAAGTTTGGGAAGGTGCTACAAATGTTTGCCACTGTATTTGCGTGAGTGCAGGATAATCCTCCCCGTTCGTCCGGGCAACGAATTGATCGGTTGCGATGTCGCCGTAGTAGTAGTATGCCATCCCCATCTCGTTCAGGGAAGTTCTTAATAAAGCGAAACCTCCTGCTACCGCACTATTTGCTTCGCTTTCATTATTCCAGAAATTAGCGTCGGTGGGGGCGTTAATCGGTACCCGGTTGGTAAAATCCTTACTGCACGAAACCAGCAGGGTTAAAAAAGCGCCCGCTAAAATATAAGTTAGTTTGTTATTATTCCTTTTCATTCTTTGTTGGTTTGAAGATTAAAACTGTATGTCAAATCCAAAAGTGAATTTTTTGGGTGTTGGGTATCCGTTGGCAGTAGTAAAGCCATCTACACCAATCGATTCAGGATCGGGCAGGTTAGCACTGTAGAATACTTTCACATTGTCTGCCACCGCATAAAAGCGGATCTGTCTTGCTCCTAATTTTTTTATGAAATTACTCGCCGGAAAAGTGTAGCCGAAATTGAAAGTCTTGAGCCGGAAGAAACTGGCATCCTCTACAAACATGGAGGAGCGGATGGTCCAGGGATCATTGGTACTGAAAAGGCTTCCCAGGGTTGCCTGGTCGCCTGGCCTGCGCCAGAGATTGAGGTTGTTAAACTCCGCTGCCGGACCGGATAGTAAACCAAAGTTAACCGGCGGGTTATTGCTTGCTGAAGCCAGTTTATCAGACAGGTAACCGTTCCAAACATTTCTTCCAACAATAAAAGTGGATAATATTTGCAATGAGAAACCTTTGTAGGTAAAGGTATTTACAAGACCGCCATACACTTTTGTATTGGGGTTACCCTTAATGATCATATCATTGTCATCCACATTGTAGTCGCCGTTGATATCCTGTTTGGCATTGTCACCACCAATAAACTGGGCGCCTCCATAAATCCGCATTCTTTGCCCGGTAAGCGGGTCAACCGGCACATCGCCCGTTGTTGGGTAAACTCCGCCAATATCATATACACGGAAACCATAAATAGGCTGGCCGATGGTGAGTATGCGGGAAAGAAATATCGGTCCATAGGTAAAATCGCGGTTTCCGTCGGGCAACTTGGTTACATAGTTGTCATTGAAGGCAACGTTAATATTAGTTTGCCATTTTAACTTACTTGAATTGGAAAGGTTATTCGTGTTCAGGGAAATTTCCACTCCCCTGTTTACCAGGTCCACAAAATTGTTGGTGGCGGAAGTATAACCCGTTGTGATAGATACAGGAATATTAAATATCAGGTCCTTGCTGGCTTTGTTGTAAAAATCAACACTCAGGCTAAACCGGTCCTTTAAAAAATTAAGGTCTACACCGATATTTGTTTGAGGTGATTTTTCCCAGGTGATATTGGTAGCAGGAGCAGCACCTAAATAATTGGGCGTAACTGCAGTAACACCATTGTACGTAATGACGTTTCCGGATGCTCCAAAACCAAGGGATGAAGTAGGATAGCGTACATCGGTAGTGAGCTGCCGGTATTGTGCATAATAACTTCCCGGGTCACGGCCGGTAACACCATAGCTGAAACGAAATTTCATAAAAGATATGGCATTGCGCAAAGGTTTAAAAAATTCTTCTTCAGAAATATTCCACCGGCCGGATATTGCGGGAAAAGTACCCCACTTGCTTTCGGGAGAATAACGGGATGATGCATCCCGGCGGAAGCTGGCATCAATACCATACTTACCCCTAAACTCATAGCTGGCCCTTGAAAAATAAGATAACCTGGCCCGCTCCTCAAAATTGGTAGATACATTTAGATTCGGTCCGCTTGGAACACCCGATATGATCCGGATGGCATCAAAGGGAATACCATTGGCATTGGCATTGGTTGAATTGATTACCTGTTCTTCAGCGCCCTGGCCTGCCAGGATGGATATGCTATGCTGCTTGTTTGCCCCGAACTCTTTGTCCCAGGTTGCGTAGTTCTCCAGTTCCCAACGCCTCGAATTGCTTTCTGATAAAATGGCATCAGACCGGTTATTGGCTACCACGCTTCTGTCGCGGAGGTAGTCCCTGCGAAGAAATCCATAGTTGTATGAAAGTGAACTGATAAAAGTTACATCTTTGATAGGCTTCCAGATCATCCGAAGATTACCATTCAAACTGGTGGTTCTGTTATCATCCCTTACCTTATCATTTTTGCCGAGGTAATTGGTTCGGGTTACATCATCTATTTGCCAGAAAGAAGAAGGGAATGATTGGATACTGTATGGAACAACATTGCCCGTTCCATCACCCCGTTGTTCTTTTACAAAACCGAGGTAAATATCAGAAGTAAATTCCAGTTTTGAAGTTGGCTTTGCACTTACAAATAACCTTGGAGCCGTTCTTTTAATACTGTAACCTGGTTGAATACCATTTTCTTCAAAGCGGTTTAATGATAACCGGTACGACATTGTTTCGGAAGCACCCGCCACATTAAAATCATAGTTTCTCAATAGCGCATCTTTAAAGAACAGGCTTTGAAAATCAGTCGCATTGTTAAAGGCCGGGTTGAGACTATCTGTAAGGAATTGAGACAATGCCCGCTGCTGTGTATAATTGGCCTGCTCTCTCAATATATCCATCTTCAACTGCCTTTCTTCGGCTCCCACAATGACCGGCTTCTGACTGGGCTTGGTAACCAATCCCACGTAAGTTGAAAACCTGAACTGGGGCTTTCCACCTTTTGGTTTTTTTGTTTTTACGATAATAACGCCATTGGCGGCACGGGCACCATAAATTGCGGCTGCAGATGCATCTTTCAACACATCGATCGATTCAATATCGTTGGGGTTAATTACTGCAAGCGGGTTACTGTTACCGTATGCAGACCGTAGATCGCTTACATCAAAAACTACTCCGTCTATAACATACAAGGGAGCAGAGATACCCGCTGCTGTTCCGGTACCGGATGAGTTGGCCACACTGCTGTTGCCACGAATATTTACTATACCGCTGGCGCCCGGTTCGGCTGAAACAGACAATACATTCAGGCCCGCTACCCGGCCCTGCAACATCTGGTCAAAAGTGGCATAAGGTGTATTCTCTATATCCCTGCCCTTTACCGAAGAAATAGCAGCAGAGGTTTTACGCCTGGTTGTATTCTGGTAACCAACGATTACCACGTCTTCAATTCCTTTAACGTCTTCTTCAAGTGATACCTGGAAATTCGTCCGGCTATTAACCGGTATCTCCTGGGTTAAATACCCAACATAACTTATCTGGAGGATAGATTTGGCGCCTTTCACCGTTAAAGAAAATGCGCCTGTTTCTGTGGTGGTGGCACCTGTTGAACTTCCTTTTTCAACAATGCTTACGTTCTCCAATGGCGCACTGGTCTTTTTATTAATCACTTTCCCCGTAACCTTCACCTGGCAAATTGCCACAGAAGAAAAAAGGGTAAGCATGATTAACAAAGTAGTTTGCAGCATTTTTTGTTTTGGTAAATGGTATCTCATTTTGTAAAGTTTAAAGAGATTAAAAACAGATTGATGGTATGCGGTTGTAGTATACCCGTTCGGGCATACAATGCCTGTTAACTACTCAAACGAATAATTACCTGCAGATAAAAAAAATAAAAAGGCATTGGTTGCCGGCTATTTAAGCGATGATATGTTCATGGCCATGAATACTATCACCCATATTCTTGCGGTTTATGCAGGTAGTTCAATTTTTTCATGATAGCAATTTTGGTAAATGATAATAGGTAATTGAAAGCCGGCAACACACCCTTTATAGACGTATTACCGACAATTAAAAGTAGACAGAGTAATGCTAATCCAGTTTACCGATATTAACTTTCTGTAAAGAGATTTTATCCAATTCCAAAACAGGTGCTATTGGAATAGCGTAGCACATTATTCAGTTAGATATAAAATGTACAGTATTATTTTTTTACTGAAAGACGAACCAGGGTTATCTGTATCGTTTCCTTCTTATAATTTGATGTACTATGCCTGGCTTTACAATCAGCAACTGGTGGTATTGTGCTACAATGCACGACAGCAACCATTTTACCGGGGATGCAAAACAATATTGCCCCATACTCATTTGCCGCCATGATTATAAATCAATGTCGTTTGGTTTTTTAAAGAGTTGGTGTACACCAACCCTTCGGTCAGCCGTGGCGGGTGCCCTCACCCGCCACTTCAGGGGTGCCAACTAAACGATATTGATTTATAAATAACAGTGTTCATCACTTTGTAATGACATATTCCCCCTGCATTTTTTTCCAGGCTAACTTCAAACGGAAAATTGTCAAAAACCGATAAGGACCGGCTAATTAAATAAGGGCTGCCTGCCACTAAAAAATTTAAATTGCCTTTCGCTGACATCCAGCTTACAACAAACATTTACTGCAGGGCTATATACCGCTTTGTTATTTTTTTGTTCAACAATTTCAGATTACATCTTACAAATGATTCAAAAAATTCCAATGCTGCTGATCACAATCCTGTTGCTGCAGGAAGCCATAAGTCAGAACAATGGCCACATCATTTTAAACACCGGTAAATTTATAACAGGTGATAACCCGGACTGGCATAAAACATCCACACCGGATAACAACTGGAAAGAACTGCGGCTGGGTGAAGTATGGCAACGCCAGGGGTTCCCGGATTTGCATGGTTATGCCTGGTATCGCATACATGTCACCATCCCGTCTTCATTAAAAAAGAACAGTGGCTGGAAGGATAGTGTCCGCATTTATTTAGCGCATGTAAACGATGTGGATGAAACCTGGATGAACGGGAATAAAATTGGTAAAACGGGCAGGTTCCCGGATGACCCCGGCGGCTATGTGAGCAAATGGCCCGCAGAAAGAACCTATTGCTTAAGTGTAGATGAACCATTCATCAAATGGGATGAAGAAAACATCATCGCCATAAAGGTATATGATGGGGGCGGCTCCGGTGGTATTTTTATGGGCACTCCTTATATTGATATGCTTGAGAAAATTGACGGCATCTCCATTGATGAACCCACGTCGGCAATTCAATATACACCAGGCGGCACGGCTACCAAATCCTTACAAATCCGTAACCGGTTTAAAACACCCGTAAATGGAACCATCCGCTACACCGTGCAGGATGCCGTTACAAAAAAAATATTGCAGCAGAAAAACTTCCCTGTTAACCTGGGTTCCCTTGCATCAAAAAATTACAGTTTTAACATGCCCCACCGAATGGGCATCGAAATAAATATTGAGTATACCGAAACCGGCTCCCGTTTACAACGATCCTTTCACCAGGTGCTTCCCTATATCTTAACACCGGCTGTTGCGGATATGCCCCGGATTAATGGTGCCGGTGTAATAGGCGTGAGGCCTGGCGCTCCCTTTCTTTTCAAAATTCCGGTAACGGGTAAAAAGCCAATTACCTATGGGGTAAAAAATCTTCCGGCAGGGTTGTCATTAAACACAAAAACAGGCATTATAACAGGAACCATTGACAAGGCTGATCAATTTACCCTTACGTTGCTGGCCAAAAATAAACTGGGACAAACCCAAAAGCCGTTCACCATCAAGGTGGGGAACCTGCTGGCATTAACACCACCTATGGGTTGGAATAGCTGGAACTGCTGGGGGGTAAATGTGAGTGATGAAAAAGTAAGAAGCTCAGCGCTTGCCATGATCAATAAGGGGCTGGCTGATCATGGGTTTACCTATGTGAATATTGATGATGGATGGGAAGCAGCCAAACGGGCTCCCGACAGTGTACTGCATCCCAATGAAAAGTTCCCGGATATGAAAGGGTTGGGTAACTGTCTTCATAGTAACGGGCTGCGTTTTGGTATCTACTCATCGCCTGGTGAAAGAACCTGCGGTGGATACCTGGGATCGTACAAAAATGAATCATTGGATGCCGGCATGTATGCATCCTGGGGCATTGATTATCTTAAGTACGATCTATGCAGTTATAGAGATTTGATACCTGGCCCCAACAACGGTACCCTTGAACAAAACCAGGCGCCTTATATCATTATGCGGGATGCGCTAAAAAAACAGTCACGTGATATCGTGTATAGCCTATGCCAATACGGCTGGCAGGATGTATGGAAATGGGGCCCGGAAATGAATGGCAATCTTTGGAGAACTACCGGTGATATTGAAGACACCTGGAGCAGCCTGTACCGGATTGGATTTAGCCAGGCAAAATTAGCCGGCTATGCCAAACCGGGTGGATGGAACGATCCCGATATGCTTATCCTGGGAATGGTAGGCTGGGGTGAAAACTTACACCCCACCCGCCTTACACCTTATGAGCAATACACACACATGAGCTTATGGAGTTTACTGTCGGCCCCGTTATTATTGGGTTGCGATCTTAGTAAACTCGATGCGTTTACACTTAGCCTGCTGACCAATGATGAAGTAATTTCCATTGACCAGGACCCGTTGGGTAAACAGGCCAGGCAGATCATTGATAAAGATTCCACCCAGGTTTTTGTGAAAGAGCTCGAAGACGGAACAAAGGCTGTGGGTATCTTTAATCTCTCCGGTCATTTCCGTGAAATAAAACTAACCTGGAGCGATCTCAACCTGTATGGAGATATCCGGGTAAGGGATGTTTGGCGCCAGCATAGCGGGCAATCTTGGGTTGAATTCGAACTTTAAAGCAACCCCGGAAGAACCGATGACCATTTTGGCAAAGGACTTAAATAACAATGGCAAGCCAGACGCCATGATATTTAATTATATGAAGGCGGAAGATAAAACCAGGAAACCTTTTCCAATGCATACAAAGGATGATTTGAGCAGCCAGCTGGTATCCATCAGGAAAAAATACCCCACCTATAAATCGTATGGACTTGCTTCGGTGAACGAACTTTGGAGCAGGCAGGATAGAGAAAATGCGGTAACAAAAACTGCCAATGATCTTGCCAGCAGTTATATAGAAAATAAAGGCAATGGCGTTTTTACAATCAAACAATTGCCGGTAGCAGCACAAACGGCCCCGTTGTTTGGCATAGTGAGTGAAGATATTGACAATGATGAGAACCTTGACTTGGTGTTGGTGGGAAATGACTATGGAATGGAACCAGGAGGTGGACGGCATGATGCATTTAACGGGTTAGTGCTAAAAGGAGATGGCGCCGGAAATTTTGCATCGTTAACGATCGCAGAGAGCGGCTTTTTTGTAAAAGGTGATGGTAAAGGTTTGGCCCTGATTCACACCCCCGGGCAAGATTTATTATTGGCCACACAGAACCAGGATAGCCTGCTGGTATTTAGCAGAAATGCAAACCTGGTAGAGCCCGATACTAAATGGATCAATTTAGAACCCGGTGATTTTTGTGCAGAAATATACTTCAATGATAAACGAAAACAACGATCTGAATTTTACTATGGTTCCACATTTTTGTCACAATCCTCCAGGAAGATGCGGGTGGATAAAAATGTAATTAAAATTATTATCAGCGATTTCCGGGGAAATAAAAGAGAAGTTACTCCGGAATAAGGACGTACCCCCGGAAATTAATCATTAACGTTTGCGCTGTTACCCTGTAGGAACAGGCCGCGGCCTGTTCCTACAACGTCGTGCATAACGAGGCAGTTCCTGATTACTAATCATTCATTTTGTTCACAGCTGGTTTTAAAGACCTCCACAACCGAAAGCTTTCAGCAGCCCCCCATTACAACCTCATCTAAAAAAAGGCCCACATCAACAGATGCAGGCCTTATCTTTTTTAATTAATCCAACCAGTTTTTATTCCGACTTTATCCAAACAATAGAACTCGGCGTTCTGTCAATCCGTTGCGGAGGTTCGGCTGCCTGTGTGGGCGTAGTGGTTGGCGCAAGCACAGTGGTAGCTGGTTTTATAATACGGTTGTTACGTACGTAGTTCGGTATGGCAATCATTGGAGTACCATCGGCCCATGTACCTTTAATAACCATTATGCCCCTCAGCAAATCTTTGTTCCACTCGGTTGACAGGGGAGTTTTCCCGATGGGCTTGTCTATTTCCTGCTTATCGGCTTTCTCCACATTGTATACTAGCGGACCGTAGCGTAATGCTACCCTTCCCTTGTTGGCTTCAATTCTTTCATCAGCAGTAAACTTTTGTACTTCCATGGGCATTTCCAGTTCTATCTTATCGCCTTTTTTCCAGGTACGTTTAACTACCGCATACCCTTTATCAGCAACAATTTTTACCAACTGGCCATTCACCTTCAACCATTTTAAACCATTCACTTCTTTATCAGGTTTGTACAATTCGCTGGTGGTGCGGTTAGGTATCCGAACATATACCGTAAACTCTTTTGAAAGTTTGGGATTTACCGTTATGGCAACATTGCCCTTCCATGGGTAATCGGTTTTTTGAATCATCTGTACATCTGTACCCGCAACCCGTTCTACATTAATGGTGCTGCCAATGTAGAGGTTTACATATACTGATTTTTCGCCGGTTACGTAGGTCCAGGTGGGCAACATCAACAAGGTACGGGGGATATTTCCCACACAGCAGGGACATACATGCCAGGGATCACGGCCATTGGATGCGGCCAGTGGATTGGTGTAATAAAAATTCTTACCATCCAGGTCGAGCGACCCTAATAAAGCATTGTACATGGTTTCTTCATACAAATCTGCATAGCGGGCATCATGGTATGCCAGGTTCATTTTGTATTGAAAGAAAATAAGGCCCGCACTGGAACAGGATTCGCAATAGGCATTGTTACGCAGTGAATAGTTGCCGCCAAATCCTTCAGAGGTTTCCCCGCTGCCAATGCCGCCGGTGAAATAATATTTTTTATTAGTGAGGTTATTCCACAAAGACATGACCGCACTTTGATAATCCACATCACCGGTTTCTGCAGCCACATCGGCCATGGCAGAATAATTGTAAGTTGCACGTACCGCATGCCCCACCGCCTCATATTGTTCCTGCACCGGCACATGGCTTTGATCATATTCAGATCCGTTCTTGCGGCTATCCAGTAAAAATTTTGCCAGCGACACATAGCTGTCACCTCTTCCACCACCTTCCATATCATTTACAAAGCGGCCAAAACGTACCAGTGCCTGTTCCATTTCCTGGTGGCCATCATACCATTCTTTTTTATTGGGGCCAATATTATTTACCCAGCAGTCGGCTAGTTTCTTTGCGGCATCATACAATCTTTTATCCTTACCATTGGTAAGGGTATAATGATTAATGGCTGATTCTATAAAATAACCAGACACATATCCTTCATGATCGCCCCGGTTGCGTACCGCCCATCTTTCTTTCCAGCGGGTAGTATCCCGAAGCGTATAAGCAGTTTGCAAATAACCATCCGGCTCCTGTGCGGCCAATATGATTGGAATCCACTTTTCCAGTGTTAGTTTCATTTTTTGCTGGGCCGCAATCATTTCTTTATCCCCCTGTGGATCTACCATCAGGGCGATGCAAATAGATTCCACGGTTTGATGAACCCAGGCATTGGAGAAAACATATCCTTTGTGTTTGGCAAAAGGTTCTCCGCGATTGGCTTTTCCTGCTTCAATAAAATTATCAATACCGCCCTGTCCAATGGTCAGATCGGTACGTTCATTCTGATCAATACAATACGGAATCCAGTTGGTGATCATGGCTTTTGCACGGTCATTCCAGAGTGGGTTATCAATTTTATAACGCTTGGTATATACCACATCCAGCCGCTTGCCGGTAGGAGGCTTGTGTACTTTCACTTTCAGGGTGGCACTTTTTTCAAGGGCGCCTTCATTCACGCTCATAGCCAGTGTATAATCTCCCGGCGCAGAAAAGGTAGCAGTACCTTTCAAATTATTTCCGCCAACAAACTGAACCGTACCAGGCCCGGACACTTTCTTCCATGCAATTTTGGATACCGGGGTTACTGCCCTAACAGAACCGGCGAGATAAGTTTTACCATTCAGCATTACATCGCGGTCTCCACCTGCACTCACTATTGGTGGCGGATCAACTGAATTGTCTGTTTTGTACACCACCCATTCCAGCAAGGTGGAAAGGCCCCTGTCTGCGGAATCCAGTTCCAGTCGCAATTTGGTGGTTTTTATTTCATCAAAACTGTTACTGTTTAACTGGTTGGTTTGTTTTCCCAATCCGTTTAAATTTTGAACCGGCACAAAACTATTACCGTTCCAATATAGAATGCGGTAAGCCTCCGGCAAGCGGACATTTTTATTAAAATCCCACCAGAACAAAGCGATTTCTTTGGTACTAACTGGTTGCGACCATTCGTACTGCACCCAGATATTTTGCCGGGGCTGCACCTGCCGGTTATTACCACCACCGCCACGACCGCCGGCATTCACAGGCGCCAATCCATCGTTCAGGGCGTTCATGCCAAACCCGCCCCGCATTGATGAAACAGGCGTGGCAACAATAGCCAGGTTGGGGCGTGTGGTAAGTGGTTGCGTATTTTGAGCTGCAATTGGCAAAGCAGAAAAGGTAGCTAATATGGCAGACAAGCCGCCAACGATTAACCTGATTTTTTTCATTTCGTTCATTTAAAAGTTAATAAGAAAAATAATTAAATGCAGGAAGTAGTAAACACCTGTTAACAGGATATATTCACTGTTGGATGCCTGTTTTAAAATCCTGTAATAAGCAACATCGTTTATTTATTTGTTGTAACACTTGTTTCGAGATAATACATTTTTCGGATAGCCTCGTCCGAGAGCAGTGACAGTTGTTGTTGATTGAGTTGCACCGTTGACCAGTTATTGGTGGGCAGCAATTTAATTTTCACATCTCCTTCTTTTAACACGATGGGCAGGTTAAACCCATCCATACAGTTTGCATACCGGTAGGTAGCAGTTTGTTTCGCCACATCCATTTTACATTCAAAACGGGGAATCTGTGTGGTGCGAAGGTATTGATCAAATACCGGTTGATAATTAAAGCCTGCATGCTTTGACAGGTAGGCTTCCACCTGTGATGTATTCACCGTCTGGTGATAAAATTCTTTATTCAGTCCACGGAGAATTTTCCGAAACCGTTCATCATCGTTCATGGAGTGCCGGATGGCGTGCAGCATATTGCCTGATTTGGGATACATATCACCGCTACCCTGGCTGTTAACGCCGTACACTGGAATTATGGTACGATCATTCCGAATGCCACGGCGTGTTCCGGCATTGTATTCATTGCCTGCCTGCTGACCAAAAATATAATCCACAAACAAGGTTTCACTGTAATTGGTAAAGCCTTCATGTACCCACATATCGGCGAGATCGTTGCTGGTAATATTGTTGCCAAACCACTCATGGCCGCTTTCGTGAATCACAATAAAATCCCACTTCATTCCCCACCCTGTTCCTGAACCATCCCTGCCCCGGTAACCCGGTTTGTACAGGTTACCATAGGCTACTGCACTCTGATGCTCCATCCCGGTGTGGGGCACATCCACCAGTTTGTATCCATCTTCGTAAAAAGGATAAGGGCCAAACCAATGTTCCAGGCTCTTCAGCATGTTCACCACTTCCAAAGGAAGATAATTTTTTGCTTTGCTTTCGTTGTAGTCCAATACCCAATAGTCAAGATCCAAAGCACCCTTTTCACCATTGTATTTTCCGTCAAAATGTACATACTTCCCGATATACGGAATGAGATTGTAATTATTGATCGGGTTCACTACTTCCCAACGGTAACTGGTGGTGCCATCACCATGAGGAGTAGTTGCAGCCAGCCTGCCATTGGCAACCGCCACCAGTGAGTCCGGCACCCGCATGGTGAGCGAAGCGCCATTATCCGGCTCGTCGCTTTGGTGATCTTTACAGGGATACCAGATGGATGCACCGGCTGCCCCCTGGCAGGTTACCGTCATCCATGGACGCCCGAGTGAATCTTTGGTAAATGTCCAGCCGCCATCCCAGGGGGCACGGATTGCTTCATGCACTTTTCCCTTGTAATGAATACTTATTTTCGATGTGGAATTTATCTTTTGTACCGGAACCTTTACATACCAAACAGAACCTTCCTTTGTAAAGGAAAGCCTACCGCCCTTTTCCAATAAAACACTATCGATTCCGAGGGGATCTTTCAGATCAACCTGCATCCGCAGGCCCTTGTTGCTTTTAACCGTTTTAAATGTTACCTGGCTGATACCACGAATGGTTTTTTCTGTATAATCCGGCTGAACAAACAGGTCATACCGAAGTACATTCCACCAGTTTCTTTCGGGGGTAATAGTGCCCCGCAGGGTATCTGCACGGGTAAGGACCTTAGCCTGTTGCGCCCATACTCCGTTGCCGGTAAGCATTACCAACAGTATGATGCAGCAGTATGATTTTTTACTAATTGTGGTGTTCCCCATAATAACATTGATTAACAACTGACATCATAAAAGCGGGCCTGCAGAAAAATTCAGCAGCCCGCCTATTATTACCTAAAAACAAATTAATCATTCAAAAAATCAATAACCTGTATTCTGCTTTAAATTCGCATTGGTCAACATAGAATTCTGCGGAATCGGAAATATAATTTTATTGGTATTGGATGTTAAATGCCCAAACCATTTTTTGTTTGTAAACACTCCAAAGCGAATAATGTCCTGCCGGCGTTTAGCTTCTGCTGCAAATTCCCATCCAAGTTCATCCAGCATTCTCCCGTAAACGATATCTGCTCCCCCTTGTGGATTTATCACCGCGCCGTTGGACCATTCTCCATATTGATAAGCACTACCTGCCATCAACTGTGCACCTGTTACCGTTGCCTTGGCAGGATTGGCAAGAAAATTACGTTGCCTTACCTGGGTAACAATTACGGCTGCCTCGTTAGCCTTTCCCGTACGCAATAATGATTCCGCTTTCATCATCAGCACATCTGCATACCGGTACAACGGAAAGTCTACACTGGAACCTCCACGCTGGCCATTTTTAATCTCATATTTACCAATACGGAAACCCTCATTGGAAGCACTTTGCGTTAAACTTTTTACGGTCTTCACATAGTTAATTACTACAGCGCCGGTGGTTGCATTTAATTGCGGCCCCATGATCCAGGTATCTTTCAAACGCTGATCATCGGGATCGTAGGTGTCTATGAACTGCGGAACGGCACAATTACCACCCCATGGCTGTACCTGCATCGGGTACACCAGTTGCATCAACGGATCCAGGGTTTTCATGTGAATATTACTTTCAGTAGCAAAGATCTCGTCGTACGGAACGGTAAAGATCAGCTCTTTGCATGATTCGTTGGTAGCAGTAAAATTATCTTTATACCGGGTAGCCAATGCGTAGGTTCCTTTAGTGGTAGCCTGTGTGATAATGTCGTCGCATTCCTTGATGCATTTATCCCATTGGGCCGTACCGGTATATACTTCTGCATTCAGATAAACCCTTGCAAGCACCGCCTTGCCAGCCCATTTGGTAAAACGGCCGTAGGTAGCTTTATCTGCTGTCTCTGTCAGCAACGGGATATTGGTGGTGAGTTCCTTCACTACAAAATCATATACCTGCTGGCGGGTGCTTTGCTTTGGAAGGCTGGTATCTTTAAAATCAGTCACAATAGGAACATTACCATGATTATCCAGCAAAACGGAGTAATAATAAGCCCGGGCTGTTTTCAACTCGGCAAGGATGGCTTCTTTCCCGCTGGGTACCGGTATTTCACCCGACTCGATCTGGAAAATAACCCGGTTGGCATTGTTAATGCCACGATAGCTATTAGTATACAGGCCGTTTGGTTGTCCCTGGGTAGGTGTCCAGGTATGCAGGTGCATACGCTGGTAGGTACCACCATCCACCCATCCATTAGGGCGTGCCGGGGTTACAATAGCATCTGCTGCTTCTTCCTGCACGTCAAAATAACCCTGCCAACTGGCAACCATTCCGCGTAAATTGGTGTACACCGGTGCAATCAGTGATGGCACATCTTTAGCGGTAGCCTCGAAATTGGAGGCCAGCAATTCTGAATAAACATTTTCGTCCAGTTTGGTGCATCCGCTTGCTAACATGCCACCGGCAATTACCAGCACCAGGTACTTTTTGTTGTTCAAATATTTTTTCATAAAAAGTTACTTTAAAAGATTAAAAATTAACGACTGTACCAAAGGTGAAAGTGCGGGTGGTTGGATACTTATCCCGTTCATCATTACCCGGCGCCAGGCCATTTCTGCTTACTTCGGGATCAATACCTTTGTAACCGGTAATGGTAATGGTATTTAGCCCTGAAACAAACAAACGGACCCCTTTGAAAACCTTGCTTTTATTGACCGGCAGGTTATAGCCAAGGGTAATATTATCTACTTTTAAATAATCCCCGTTTTCAATATAGTAGCTTACATACGCCTGTGAATTTTTTAGCTCTGTTTTACCATACACTTTATCAAAAGCCGAAGCCAGTACATTGTAGTTACCCAAAATCTGTGGTTGTGAATTCTCGTAGAACATACGCTGGAAATTAAGAATCTGGTAACCAAATGCACCACGCATCAGGATACTGAGGTCGAA
Source organism: Ferruginibacter sp. (assembly GCA_031424955.1). Taxonomy (GTDB): domain Bacteria; phylum Bacteroidota; class Bacteroidia; order Chitinophagales; family Chitinophagaceae; genus Ferruginibacter. The sequence continues at coordinate 63,907 of JANPIJ010000024.1, forward strand.
ATTTTTGTAGCGGAAATTATTATTCATACCGAGGTAATATTTTGGCAATCCATTTCCCAATATTTTCTTGTCTTCAATCTTTGCCTGTGCATACGGTTTTGCTTTGCCATCCGCTCCTTCAATAATCCATAAACCGTTAGCATCAATATCGATGGATTTGTATCCCCAGAAATTTCCAATGGTGCCACCAATATCAATTCTGTGGGTAACATCCTGAACCGGTTCGCCGGTACCGCCGGCAGTAAAGAAATTACTGGTTGTTCTAAAGTTGCTGTTGGAGAGTGATACCAGTTTGTTTGCGTTGGTAGAAAAGTTAACATTGGTTTGCCATTGAAAATCTTTCCGCTGGATGGCATTATAGTTCACCAGCACCTCCACTCCCTTGTTTTCCATCACACCCACATTGGCCAGTATGCTTCCAAAAAGATTAGGTGGCACGGGAACATTGTAATTGTACAACATATCCCTGGTAGTTCTTTTATACAAATCAACCGAAGCGCTGATCTTATTTTTTAAGATGGTAAAATCAAGCCCAAAATTATATTCTTCTTTTTTCTCCCAGCGAAGATCGGCGTTCGGATTTCTTACAGGGGAAAGTGATTGAATCCAGACTCCATTGTTGAGGAAACGGGTACCATAATTCAAACTGGTAAGTGACAAATAAGAAGCAGAAGGCGCAATACCGGTAACACCAAAACCTGCACGAATTTTCAGGTCGTTAATAAACTCCACATTCTTAAGGAAGCTTTCATTCTTTACCCGCCATCCCACGGATACCGCGGGGAAGGTGCCCCATTTATTATTCTCTCCAAATTTAGACGAGCCCTCACTCCTGATACTTGCGGAAAGAATATACCGGTCTGCAAAATTGTAGTTCATTCTTCCAAAGAAACCAATCAGTTTACTGGAAGTGGCAAAGCTGTTCATACTTGCCTCTCCACGCCCAAGGGCATTACCCGCTTCCAGCCTGTTATAAGAATATTCATCCGTAGGAAAATCCCAGTTGGACGCAGCAAAATTCTCTGACTTCTGATCCTGGTAACTGTAACCACCCAATACGGTCAGCCTGTGCTGTCCAAAACTGCGGCTGTAATCGCCGGTAAATTCAAGCAGGTTGTCTACATCAAAGCTGGTACCTCTCGAAGCATTTCCGTTCCTGCCATTCTTGGTGGTGGACACGTGCTTTTTAGTTTCAGCAAACCCACTGAGCGATGATTGTTTTACATTGGCCACCTGTAATTTTAAATTCATCCCCTTGAATATATTGGCGGTGATGTTACCGGATAAACGGGTTTCCTGCACCTCATTCCTGGCAGTTGTTTCCATAATATAGGCCAGCGGGTTATCATAGAAATAAATATTTCTTTCTTTCCAGTCGCCTCTATAATCCCTGATACTATCCGTAGGGTTCCTGATCACCGACTGGCGGTAAACATAATTGTTGAAACCACCATCATCATTCCTCGACCGGGTGATGGCATTCAGGTTTACTTTTACTTTCCCGTTCAGCATTTGATGATTTACATCTGCCCTAAGTGTAAGCTGGCGGTTAACGGATTTTAGAAACATACCTTCCCAACCACGGTAGTTTGCCGAGGCGGTATAATTGGTTGTTCTGTTTCCTCCCTGGAAGGTAAGGTTCTGTGTATGACTCAGCGGCATGTCATTGGAAATGGTTTTGAACCAGTCTGTATTGAGCCCGTAATCAATAAAAGGAAAACCCTGTTTGCTGTATCCCCTGAATTGCTCCGCATTTAAAAACTGCGGACGCCTTGCGATCGATTGCCCGCTCATATACGCACTGTATTCAACCGAGGAAGGAGCTTCTCCCCGCAATTTGCGGGTAGTGATTAATATTACACCATTGGTACCCCTTGTACCGTAAATAGCGGCAGCGGAACCATCTTTCAAAACGTCAATGGATTCTATATCTTCCGGTGCAACTGAATTAAGCGACCCGGGTATCCCATCAATCAACACCAGTGGTGAAGTAGATGAGTTAAGGGTGGTGATACCACGCAACTGTATTTGGGTACCGGCATTGGGAGCGCCGGAGGAAGTGGATACCGTTAAACCGGCCACTTTACCTTGTATCAATTGGCCTGCATCCCGCACGAACCCTTTCACAAAACTTTCCTGTTTTACACTCGCCACCGCACTGGTGATATCGCCTTTCTTCTGCGTACCATATCCTATCAACACCACTTCGTTGAGGCTGTTGATTTCGGTATTCTTGTTCAGCTTTACCGCAATCGTATTTTGTCCTTTTACATTTACAGAGACAGAAGCATACCCAACAAAAGTAATTACCAAAACCGCATCATCAGCCGGTACAGTAATACTGAATTTGCCGGAGGCGTCTGCAGATGTAACCGTGGAGCCATTGTTTACTGCAATGGTTGCCCCCGGTAAAGGATCACCTGATTTAGCATCCGTAATTACACCGGTAACGGTTTTGGGTGGGAGTTTAGAATTTTCTCCCCTCTCAAACCTGGCCTGTGCCGTATTCATCAGCAGCAAAGAGAAATACATAAAAAACCCAATAACTTTTTTCATAAGCGAGTTTTTAAATTATTGTCATATTGACAAGTAAATTTAATTTCAATACAGCGCTTAGTAATTAAGGATTTTAACATGGTTTAAACGTATTTTAACCAATTTACCAAACGTGCTTATTCTTCCTAAATTGCCATCACCAAAAGTGAAACAAAAAGGTATTTAACGCACAGTTTTGGAAAGACCGTTTATAAAATGATTGATTGAAAGGAATAACCAAAATCATCTTGCTGTTTAAACATTGCTATTATTAAAAAGCGGTAAGCTCCTTTAAATGATAAATAAAAAGAATAATCGGTTTATATCCGCAAATGCCGGTGATACCCTTTGGTAATATCTTTAAATGAGAAAATTTGTATCCGGGTTTTACACTTGTTACAACGGAACATCAACGGTATGAAAGGGAAAATAAAATGGAATGGCAATCGAACCGAATGGAAGATATTCGTTCATCATAATATTACAGGTGATGAATCATTCAGAACAACTGTTTAAAATAATAGCAGCAATTGCAGTTGATTGAAAACAGAAAAGTAAACTATAGCTTTGATGAAATTGTTTTACCTGTCAACGCAAAAAAAAATATAGGATCAGGTATAACATTCGCAAACCTAAGATGAGAATAAGTTAACCTTCATTTTCCCCGCCAGCTAGCGGGAAAACAAAAAAAATAAAGGCTGCGCCTGACTGCGAACGTTTCACCTAATTGTAAAAAAATCAATTTAAAAACCACATCAACCACTCATAAAAAAATAGCGGACTCAATGGAATCAACAACACAATTTAAGCCCTCATTAAAATTACTGGATGCTACGATGATAGTAGCCGGCTCTATGATAGGATCAGGCATCTTTATAGTAAGTGCTGATATTACCCGTAATGTTGGCAGTGCAGGCTGGCTTATTATAGTATGGCTTATTACAGGATTTATGACGGTAACAGCCGCCCTGAGTTATGGCGAAATGAGTGCGATGTTTCCCAGGGCAGGCGGGCAATATGTGTACCTGAAAGAAGCGTACAACCCGCTGATGGGCTTCCTGTTTGGCTGGAGTTTTTTTGCGGTCATTCAAACGGCCACCATCGCTGCGGTGGCAGTAGCTTTCGCTAAATTCACTGCTTACCTGTTTCCTTATTTTAGTGAAGACATCATTGCCTTTGATGCAGGTATCATCACCATATCAAGGGCCCAGCTTTTATCCATACTGGTTATCGTAGTACTAACATTTATCAATACCCGGGGGATTCAAAGTGGCAAACTGATACAAACCACTTTTACGATTGTAAAACTCATCAGCCTTTTTGGATTGATTCTTTTTGGACTACTCGCCTTTAAGCCGGAAGTGTGGGCGGCAAACTGGAAAAATGCCTGGGAGCTGAGGCCAATGAATAGTGATGGCAGCCTGGGGACCTATACCCTTTTTGCTGCGTTGGGTGCTATCGCCGCTTCCATGGTTGGTTCAATATTCAGCAGCGACTCCTGGAACAATGTAACTTTTATTGCAGGCGAAGTAAAAAACCCACAGCGCAATATCGGCCTTAGCCTCTTCCTTGGAACTACGATTGTAACTGCTATTTACCTGCTGACCAATTTAACCTATACTGCCTTATTGCCCTTACATGATATTGCCACTTCCGATAAAGACCGGGTGGCTGTAACCGCATCGCAGATCATCTTCGGACAGGCGGGTACCATTATCATTGCCGTGATGATTATGATTTCAACATTTGGTTGCAACAATGGAATTATACTGGCTGGTGCACGGGTGTATTATTCCATGGCAAAAGACAATCTTTTCTTTGCCAAAGCCGGTACCTTAAACAGTAACCAGGTGCCTGCCTATGCCTTATGGCTGCAATGTATTTTCGCATGCGGCTGGAGCCTGAGTGGCAAGTATGGTCAACTGCTGGATATGATCTCATTTGTAGTAGTAGGATTTTATATGCTTACCATCGCCGGCATATTTATACTCAGAAAGAAAAGGCCTGACCTGCACCGGCCATATAAGGCATTCGGATATCCCGTGCTTCCGTTGATCTATATTTTGATGGGTTTGAGTTTCTGTATCCTGCTGATTATTTTTAAGCCGGCATTTACCTGGCCGGGTTTGATTATCACACTGCTCGGTATCCCTATTTATTATTTCCTCGTGAATAAAAATAAGGTAGCGAAATAAATAAATGCGTTGAATCAAGTTGCAATTCGCAAGGGATAGATTCGTGACTTTTTAATCCGATAGCCAGCTATTGGACGTTATAATTCCAAAAACTTATAATGACACTTTATTTTTTAAAACTATTTTAAATGAGTGAACAACCAGTTTTAAAACCTTAGTAGAATATTAGTCCAGTAAGATCTAAACCTTATTACCTTATTCAGGTTAGTAGTACCTATTTTGAATTAATATTAAATAAGGTAATAAGGTCAAAGTGGTAAGGCGATTTGTTTTTACTAAGGTTTGACCAATTCACTGTTTTACCCCTTGTGTAGTAGAACTGTAAATAGGGGTTGCTCAAAAACTGGCGCTGGCCACTATTAATTTTTTGGGGTAATATTTTATTAAGAGCGTAAAAGACATTTGTTTATAAAGTTGATACAGTAGGGTGACGAGTGCCCGCCTCGTTAGTAAGACGAGGTTTAGCACCAGGGCTATCGACGCAATCCACGATTGACTGGTCTTGTCCAGTTTGGCTTTTATGTTGTCCAATCCATACGCAATTTTAGCTTGGCCAAACTTACCTTCTATCGGATTGCGCTCTCCAGGACTTAGGTGGACTGCCACTGCCTTTGAAGACGGCCGGCCCAAGGGCTTGGCGATTAACCTAATGCCCAAACCCTTGAGCCATCGTCGGTTTTCACGATTACAGTATATCTGGTCTCCCAGCACTTCCTTCGGATAAAATCCAAATCGCTGCTTGTAATTCTCTACTGATGTTTTTAGATATTGGCCTTCATTAAAAGCATCCCAGGACAGATGATCAATAAAAGTGAATCCATTGACAAGGCTTACCTGTAACTTAGAGCCAAACTCAACTTTCGCTTTTTCCTTCCCTCTTACAATAGGGCGAACATAGGGTTGATGAATATTTACAATCCGATCATTAATGCTTTTACTTTTCGTTCGGAACAATTCATATTGCTGGTCGTAAACGGTATGCAATACCATCAGGTATTTTTGTTGCCTGGCAGTTAATGGGAACGTATTATACGCCTTGAGTAAATTATCAATATGGAATAGATTTCTTTTCAAAAATCGCAACTGCTGACCATTGGATTTATATATTTCTTTTGTTGAGTTTCGCTTTTTGCGGGCTGTATTTAAAAATAATTTACGGGCATTTTCCCTATAGGTTCTAACCTTGATAGGGCCATGAAGTGTGGGATCGTATAAAATATCTATCAGCTCTTCACTTTTTACACGGGCGGCATTTAATAGTTTTAAATCGGTAGGATAGGTAATGTTTTGAGGTGCAACAGTGGCATCCGTTATCAGCCTTCCCTTATTATTTGTTGGTACTGCTTTTTCAATAGAACTAAGTTGGTCTGATGAGCTATCCTTATCTTCATTTGGATCAACTTTCACACCGCAGGATGGAGGAACAGATAAAGTGGAATCATCCTTTAATCCAGCACTATCGGACGTTTGGTTAATATCCCTTTGATCAAATTCATTATTGTTTTCATTCAAACAATGCAGGGCAATGATTTCATTTATCTTAGATAAAAGTTCAAGACTAAGCCGCTTGCGAATCTCAACAAACAAGGTGTCACTAAATGGCTCCTCGTTAGTAAAACTCGTATAGCCCAAAAAGTACTGCATGAACATGTTCTCCTGAATATGCTGAATGGTCGCACGATCGGAAAGTGTTTCTATATGTTTTATGATCAGTGCCCCAAGGATTACTCTTCCACTAATCGGTGGCCTGCCTTCTGTTGATGAAAATATTTTATCGTAGTGAACCACAATCTTATCCCATGGAATAGCCTTTGCCATTTTCACCCAACGATTTTCGGTAGTTAATTTCTGTTCAAAAGGTGTTTCAAAACCAAGCAATGTCAGTTGATTGGGACTAATATACCTGGGAGTAACTGCACGCTTTTTCACAACTTTAGATGATTTTCCTTGCTTCTGATTACGTGTTAATGACCTGTAGTTCAAATATATTAACGAATTAGGGTTTTTGAGCAAACCCTAAATAAGGCAATAAGGTCGAAGCACTTAAAAAATCTATTTCTAATAAGGGTTTTATGGGTTCCCTTTTTTTACGCCTTGCACAGCTTAATGACTACTTGTTATAAATTTCTGTAGTTGTAATTTAGCGGCATCATTGTAAATACCAACCCTATGTGATCTTACCAGGTTTGGAGTAGGCGCCTTTTTACCCTCTGACAACATGGTGATGAGTTTGGATGGACTGGCTGGCATATGGCAATCGATGCAGTTGTTTACGATGCCTGCGCCAACCTTCGGTGCAAACGAACAAAACCGGTCACTGTTTTGCGGATGGCAACTCATGCATTTTGATGAAAATAATTGCAGGTTATTACGCTCCTGCCGGTGAGGATTGTGACAGGTAACGCAGGTCATTTGCTGAGTGGCGCCCTGGAAACATTTGCTGGCTAACAACAACTGGTACTGGTTGCCATGCACATCCAATGCTGCCGCATCCACGGGCGTTGTGTCTTTCACAAAGTAATCGCTGAGTAATTCACCGGGCTTAAACTGAAACGGTGTTTTCAGTGGTTCACGGATACCCGAATGACAAGCGGCGCATTGCTCCAGTTGCTGTACCGGATTCAATTGTTTTACCGATACGATATACTTTGCTATTTTTTCCGCGGGGTGTTTTGTTTGATATAGTACATGCGCTGCAGCAGGGCCATGGCAACGTTCGCAGTCAATTCCGTAAATGATATTATTGGGATTAAAATTATCTACCCGGTACCCGTTTTGAGCTTGTATGCCCGTTCTTTGGATATAAGAACTATGGCATTCAAAGCAACCGACCGGTATCATACGGTCAAAGCGAACATGGTCGGCCGGGTAGTTAGGACTATTCACCCAACAATTAGCTGCCACTGAAAAGCTAACCGGCAACTGGAAGGCATTGGGGCCATTCCAGTAAAGATAGGTTTGCGCTTTTCGCCCCGAACCGATCACGATATCAAAAGGAAAGGATGCTTTTTCAATGTTATTTTGAAAGGCGGTCTGGTAAAACCTGCCCGCTTTTTCTTCCATCAAAACTTTCACCTCTTTGGGATAATGAAAGCTATTGCTGTCGGGGTGAAAACTACCGGCAATATTATTTCGGGTAGCAGGTGAAGTACTACGGTTGTGCGCATTGCCTGCGTAGTTTTTTACCATATCAGCATGACAGTTGGTGCAGGTGCCCGATCCTGCATACCCCCTGCCCCTCGGGTCGGCGGTAAGGGCCGCATCCGGTGACTGCATACATTGGCTAAAAAAAACGCCGGCAACAATCAGCACCAGCATTACCTTGAACCATCCCTTATAAAACATAGCATTCCTTTTTAAAAACCGTATTCAGACTAAATTTGTTTCACGGCAATTTCACCAGCATTTTTTTCGTGTTACCGTATCATTTGAATTTGCGTTTGGGCTACCCATTCAATTTTAAATATACGTTCTTCCGGCGGGATAGCTTTGTTTAAAACCGGTTGGGTGCCTAATGACCTTCGTTGACTATCCCAGGTAAATTTTGCTTGTAGGGATAACCTTTTAAAATAACCCCGCTTTGACCATCATATTTGTATTGTACAGAATACTCCTCTGCACCCATGTATATTTTTATGGTAAGTGATGCCGGTAATGTATCAGACGCTCTTTGACAAATGGCATCAACGGCATTGATCACCCAGGCTTTTAGGCTGAGGGAACGCCCGCAGTTGCCAACGCCGAAGAACAATGGCCCTTCCAGGTGAAATTTAAAGGTACCGCTCCTCAGGCTGGATAAATTACCCAAACCTATTATGAAAAGCGATGGACTTATCCGGTAAAACCGCGGATGGCTGCTTTGAATCTACTGGTTCGGTTGTATCAACCGGAAATTGGAAAAGGCACCATAGGCTTCTGCCGGACCATAGGTGGATTGATACAAACCTACCTGCACTGTTATACCTTCCATATCTGTCCTCGTAACAGGACTGCCCGGCATGTCCATCCAATTTATTCGATCCTTACTCGTTCTTACATAAAACACATTGCCTGCACGTTGTATCTGCAGGTATTTGTTGTAGTTCCAGGCTGTTTGAATATTGTTTTGTTCCCGCCTGCCATTTTGGAAATTGGTAAAAAGGTTACCTACATTCCAGGCTGGAAAAATACTATTTTGAATTAGCTGTTGCTGCGGCCTTCTACTACCGGCGGTAGCCTCCCTGGGTACACGAACCATCAGGCCTGCTTCATTGTTGCCGGCAACTTTTTTAGCAGCCAGTCCACTAACATCCGACACCATCACTTCTGCTACAAAATCGCCGGTTACCTCCTTGTATATAAAAGGGCCAAACGGCGGGTTGCCGTCCCAATTAGTTCCTTTTGATTCCAGGGTAAGCACGTCGTTGGATGTGGCGATTGATTTCGCCGATTCCTTGTCCGCTTTTCCTACAAGGCCACTCCAAAAGGTACCGGTAGTGCCTTCCAATAAATAATTGGCCACCTTTGAAAAATCGGCCTCCTGAAGGTTAAAATTTTTCCTGTGCGTGGTTACACTTACCGGTGCGGCACTTGTTGTTACATTCCCAAAATGATCTTTTATTTTAAAAGTATACGTGTATTCCTTATCGGCATTCACCGTATAGTCTATATAAGATGGACTTTCCAACCATTCGCCACCCGTGAGATTGTCCTGCCGGCTAAAATAATAACTGAGGTTGCCCTTTGCGGTTCCCGGATCTGCTTCCATCATCACCATATTGGGCGACACCGCTTTGGGTGTGTGTTTAAAAGAAAGTTGGGTAGCAACCGGCACCTGCAGGTTTTGATTCCAAACATTGTTTAACTGGATGATTTCATCCTGGCTCAAAACATGTTTGTACACCACCAAATGGCTGACTGCTCCGCCAAAACCCTGCGTTTTACCATCGCCGGCCCCAATGAACAACTGGCTATCCTTACTACCAGGTGAAGTTACCGTTGACTGGATCAGTTTTCCATCCACATATTCTTTCACGGTTTTTCCATCAAATGTTTTAATAAGATAATACCATCTTCCGGTCTTGATTTCCTTTCCTGCTATCACCTGGCCGTTGCTTCCGGATGCCCATTTCAACAATGTTTGCCCGGGCTGTTCTTCCACCTTAAATACACTTACTGCAACACTGTAATTGCTATGCTGGATCATCTCTGCCGGCAGATCGGTGTTTAACAACAAGGCTTCCTTCCCACTAAAGGATACAGCGATTTTCCCTGCCACATCCCGAACAACCGGTGCCTGCCCGCTTGCTGTGAATTCGCCCCCTGTTGCCCCTTCATTGATCCAGTTAGATAACTTACCATAACCTAGTTTTGCTGCATCTAGGTAAATGGCAATATCGGAGGCAGGGGCCTGGTCAAACAAATTTTTAATAGCTGGTTCACCAAGCGCATAATCGTACACCTTTATTGCTGCAACAGCACCTTTGAATGATGGCTGACGATTATTTTTAGCACCAATCAAAAAGCTTTTTGCACCCTGGATGAAAAGCATTTTGTTTTCCTGGTTATTAGGCTTTCCGTCTACAAATATTTTCTCAAACACGCCATCAAAAGTAACAACTACCTGGTGCCATTTTCCCGTGCCAGGTAGCCCTTCCCTATATTGCATATCGGAAAATCCACCATGCTGCACTGCACCAAAGGCCCGTTGCTTTCCGTATCCAAAAACGGCATTGTTAAGGTCGCGTCCACCATAGGCCCAGGTTAGTACAGGGGCTTCTTCCTGTACCTGTTTGATATATGCCCAATACGCCACTGTATAACTACTGTTTCCTGTAAGCGAAACAGGCACGGCAAAAGATGATTCGAGTAACTGTGAGCCATTAAACACAACTGCTTTTTTTCCGCCAATTACTTCTGTGAGTGGTGCTTTATTACCTGCTTTAAAATGGCCTCCTAATTCGCCCTGGTTTTTCCATTGCGTCACCGGTGTGCCCGGTTGAAATTCATTGGCATCCATATTTACCAGCAAGCCCTTTTCTGTATAACTTATATCGGATTTTACCACTTGTGATAAATTAGGCACCTGTGCAGGAAGCCACCCACGCCCGCTATATATTTTGATGTTCCATATCGCTTTAAACATTCCCGGCTTTTCAGTACCGGTAATCGTTAACCTGATATACTGAGCCTTTACATCTCCGTCATCAATGAGCGGACTTCCATGTACTTTGTTGGCTGTTCGGTCGGCATAGATTTTCCAGGTATTACCATCCGTGGAGTACTCGAGTTTATATTGATAATACCAGGCTGCATATTCAAACTCGGTGCGAACTGTTTTTACGGCAATTACTTTTCCCAGGTCAATCTGCAGGGAAACCGGTGCCGTACTATTCGTGGCTGGTTTCCATAAAGTACCATTGTTGTTGTCAACCGCAAACGACGGTTTAAAATCATCACCATAAAAAGACGAAGCGGTTACCTTTTTTCCAAATGCCTGGTCTGGGTAAGGGTTGGTATTTTTGCCAATAGCGCCAATGCCGGTATGGGTAGGTACCAGTTTTTCAATATTGCCTTCCTCATCGAAAATGATTTTATCTACACAAATTTGCCGGTGAAAGCCACCGCCAGAATTAGGGTTATTATGACGATGGTATACCAGGTAATAATCTTCCCCTACCTGCATAACTGACTGGTGCCCGGGGCCATGCACCGTTTTATCTTCATTGGTAACCAGTATCGGACTGTTTTTACCATACGTAAATCCATCCATGGGCCCCGTTTTGCTCATCACATATTGAACGCGATAAGTTTCATCTTCACAGGCACCGGACGAATACGTAAGGTAATAAATACCTTTTCTTTTAAACATATATGGCGCTTCAAAAAAGTCTTTGGCAATGGTGTTGGGTATCTTGCCGGTTTTTGCAAAGGTTGTCATGTCGGCATTTAGCAAACCAACCCCACAGCCATGATCAGGATAAATGCCCCAGGTTCCCCAGTACATGTAAAATTTACCATCATCATCTCTAAACGTTTGGCCATCCAGGGTGATAACACCCGGCACAAAATAATTAGGAATCATCGGCTTATTGTCCGGCAACAAAGGCGCCCATGGCCCCACAGGTGATGTTGACGATGCACCAAAAATTTCAACAGGCTGACAATAGTACATATAATACTTACCATCATTACCAAGGGTAACATCCGGCGCCCAATAATGATAGGTGTTTGGCCAGTTCATATCCTGGAAGGTCCAGTTTACAAAATCCTTTGAAGTCCATACCTGCGAGGGGCCAAGCCCTCCCCCGTTACCATCTGTAGTTGCGTAGATATAGTAGGTATCGCCAAATTTTTTCACAGTAGGATCTGCAAAATAGCCAGGTATAATCGGGTTTCCATTTCCCGGCGTGGTGGGTGACTGTTTTTGTGCAGTTGTGTTTATCCCAAAACAGATAAGTAATAAGTTTAAAATGCAGGTCTTCATTTTTTATATTAATATGAGCTGAATTAATGAATTTCTACTTCATAAAGTCCGCTGAACGACTTTGTAGAAACATGTTCCATGGTAATCCTGATTTTATCAGTCTTCACTTTGGTGAAAGTGCAGATATTCAGGTTGGCAACAGGTGTTGCCGGAAGTTGAACAGGCAGCTGTACCTCCCGCCACTGCCGGCCATCCCAATACTGCACTTTATAGGCTGTTGGCGGCTTCACGCCTCCATTGTCATTGTAAACATAGAGATAAACCTTACTAACAATTGCTGCTTCTTTAAAATCAAATTGAACCCAGTCGCTGGTATTTGGCGATTCAAATGCAGTCCAGCGCCTGTTAGGATCAGCGAGTCCGTCATTAATAGCACCGGCACGATCGAACCGGGATTGATAGGACCTTGAAAAAGTGGCCACCGATTGATGGGCCAGGTTTGTAGCTTCTTTTGGATTAGCCGGAACAACAAAATCAGCTACCGGGTCACCCCATGTTTCTATTTCAGAAATTGCGATGGGGAACTTTTTCGGCGTGTTTATCAGCACACGCATTTTAGCGGTGGATACTTCCGGAAACGAAATAACATTTGCACTGTTTGCCCTGGGTGATGGGTAAGTTCGCTTTTGCGACGGTACCGTTACCCATGCATTGTTTCGCCAGTATTGCAGTTGATAAGATGCCGGCAGTTTTATACCGGTGGCCGAATCTTCAACAAAATATAGTTTCACTGTTTTGATGGCGCGGGGAATACCGAAATCAACTTCCACCCAATGAGATTTATCTTTATTATGAACAGTAGCCCATTGGTTGGGGGTAGTGTTTAAATACCAGTATTGTCCGTCGTTTAACTTTGAGGCAAAGGATGCGCCGGTGCCCGGAAAAGACGCACTGATATGCGGGTAATAATTTCGATTTTCATTGTTAACAGCATAGTTCGCCTGGGCTGCTGTTGCAGTTAGCTCTATTGATTTGATAGCCACGCTTAACCGTCCGGGTAGTGGCGAAGAAGCAATTAATTTGCCATTCGCCAACAGCAGGAAGCCTTTCCCCTTGTTGTATTTCTTACCTGTTCTATCCCAAATAATGGAGATGTCGTTGCCGTGGTATTTTACATTGTCAATACAGGCATAGTCCCAGTCGGCAGGCAATAAAGGATTTACTTCAATGGAATCTGTTGCTTTCGCCTGTAAACCCATCAGGCCGGTAACTACAAGATCAATATAGGAGGAATGGAAATAATGTTCGCTATGGCCGATATGGGCATGGCCATCCCAGGATCCTGTTTCAGGATGATTGGCTTCCCCGATATAAGGTTTACCATCTTTTAAATGCGTATAGGCAAAATTATGCAATAAGGTATGGTAGTCCTTTTTAGTAACCTGTTGCTGGTTATAATTCCGAAGCAGGTTGGCCATTCCTTTCAATGTTTGCGAGGTAGCAAAAGGCCAGGCATTGCCGCTCCAGGCACAGCAGTTGCGGGCCACATTGTACAAGGGATCATTTTTTTCTACCGTGGTTGGCCCAAAGGGCGAATAGAAATAATCTGGATCCATCAAAAACTGCCAGGCTGGTTCAAAACCCGCATCCGGCATGTTAAAATACCAGGGTATAAAACCTATTTGTTCACGCCCATGCGGGTTGCCGGCAAATTTCCCGGTTTGGTAGGTAAGGGTATTGGCTTTGATGCCGTCTTTCTCATCTTTCTGGAACCGGTGAAAGAAGAAATTCCGGGAGGGATCCCAGTTTTTTTGCTGAAAGTTGGTTTTAATAATGGATGCCTTTTTTTCAAATGTCGCAGCAGTAGTGGGGTCGCCGGTAAGGTTCGCAATATTTTTGATTGCAATTGCATCCCCCCACATATAACTATTCAATGTGGGCCGGTAACCCGGAGCCCCTTCAAACCATTGAGGTGTTTGCCGGCTGTTGATATTTGTTTCCATACCATCATGCATGCCATCCCACGCAAACATCCCTTCAGATGCTATAAAATGTTCTTTTTCCCATTTTCCGTAGTTAGTTACCAGTGAATCTTTTAACCCGGTGAGGATTGATTTATTGTGGTTCACCTTATAGCCGTTCCAAATGGCATCGGCCAGCCAGGTTGAATAATTGCGTGGCTGGGCCCCTGGGGTTGTAAACCAGTAGCGGGAAAAATCATCCCATACCCGGTTGTTGCGTAACCACTGTAGCTCATACAACTGGTGGCCTGCGGCACAACTAATGGCGCCATATTTACCTGCCCACCAGGGTCGGTCTATAAACTCCGTGCAGGCATAACCGGATAGCGGAGAACCATACACGAGATGAAGGGTAAGGTTATCCCAGCGGTAATAATAGGTGCGGTCAATATCCTTATCCGGCGTTTCCAAAAAAGGAATGTTTTCTGCGTACCACAGAAAATCCTTGTTGTTCCAGGTATAACTATTGAACAACTTTTGTTTATCCAATACCTGGGAAAATCCAACGATGGGTAGCATCGTAAAACACAGTATCAGCAATCGAATATTTTGTTTATTCATAATGCTAAAGTATTATTATGCGTTGATGAGGGGTTCCTTGATTATCCCTATAAGTGAAAATATATTAACCGCGATATTTCTACCATGACGATGGCTTTGTTACTTACCTGGTCTGATTGGTTAATGAAATAGGGCATTGCAGCAGCGGCCCGCATTTCAACTGTTGTATCATTTATGCCTGATTCTCGTAATCAAAATCTTTGCCTTGCCGGCCGTGGGAATGGGAAGAGACAGGGCTGATGCATCACCGTTTAACAGCACGGTTTTGACAGGTTGATCGTTGATAACAAATTGGTAGGTCCCTTTTAATCCTTTTACGGACAACGGTAATACATGTTTGTCTCCCGTACGGTTTTCAATGTTAAAGCGAACGCTATTGACTTCAGGATGTATAACGACTGCCTCATTTGAGCTAAAGCCGTCCCGTGAAAGGACCAGGTCTATTTTCTGTACGCCATCGCGGTAGTAAAGTCTCTGTCGTAATCCATCTCTTGGTACTACAAATAACAAACTGTTTTTTTTGCTGAGCTCTCCTCCATAGGCAACCATCCCAAAAATCGGATCATTAGTTACCACGGTAGCTGCGGCACGGGTGGCACCACCAAAACCAAGGTCAATTTCTCCATCATAAAACCAGGGGCCACGGCCCTGTGGTTTTTGTATCCACGGAGTGGCAAATTTTTGCGGTTCAAAAGCCCATCCTGCGGCCCCATCGTTTTCTTTCCCGGGATACCAGTAACCATAATTGGTAGCGGGGGTACCAGAATTGATGAGGGCAAAAGAACTTAAATACGACTGGTAACCCAAACGGATATATGCAGCCGGGTCGTCGCTAAAATTTAAACCATAATCCAGGATAGACCAGCCGCCCATTTGCGACATATAACTCAATGTGTAGCTATCGCTTTTGCCCCGGAAGTCACTACCCAGGTAATAGTAGGCTGGTTCAATTACACCCCGCAATGCCATATTTGCCTGGTTTTGCCGGTGCATGAAATCAATGGCATCCTGCTTTTTTACGGAGGGGTGCGAATACCATTTGCCGAGGTTTTTATCGAACCAGAGATGCTGATCTGGTTGCATTTCATTCAACATTGCGTATTTGGCCAATGCATGGCTCGATTCGAAAGCAGTTGCATCAATTGCATATTCAGAACGAAAGGGGTATTTATCATCGTATAAAAAATACTTTACTTTCTTTTCCCATTCACTGGTGAGAAAAGCGGCGTCTTCCGCAAAGCCTTCGGATATGAGGTCTTTGATCAGGTCAGGAATTAACAACTCATTGTAACAACCCCACTTGTAGGTTTCGTACCAGGGCAAGATGTCATATGGATATTTAAAATAGGCAATGGCCGTTTGTTTGGCGCGTTCGAGATAACCCGCTTTATCCAGGTAGTGCGTCATGGCCGGGTACATTTTTGCCACCTGGTACATGTGATAGTACATCATCATGATATGCGGGTAATCATAGGATCGCCATACGTGCATTTTATACCGGTTGGTATCCTTGCTATTAGCCTGTCTTGCCGCCGCATCGCGGTTAACCTTCCAATTAGGCGTGCCGTAAACGCCATAGGCATAGGGTGTTTCCTTATCCGTTCGCTGCAGCCCTCCCCAGACAAAATTTTTGATATAATATTCCACCGCGTCAATCTCCTGTTGATCAGGATAGACTACATTTTTGGCCGCTACAAAGGGCGCCTTACATAAACCAGGATCATCGCAGGTTAATACATAACTAAGTCGGCTGGTATCAAAAAAGTCGGCATTATCAGGACCGCGAAGTTGTGCATTTTTCATATCAAACACACCAAACAAGCCGTTGTACCATTTGGAAACATCTCGGTGTTGCTGGCTTTTCACAATAAAGGCCGTTCTTTTTTTATATAAAATTTCAAGCGGTTCTGTAACAAAAAATTCAAGGCAGGTGGTATAGTTGTTGCCATACCGGATGGTGATTTTATTTTCTCCCAGCCGTTGGAATTTGATCCTGTAAAGATGGGTGCCTTTTTGCTTCTCACCCAGGTAGTCAATAACCGTGGCGGGTGCAAACTCCGCTGCTACACTGGTTATTTTTTGGTAGGTTCGCAGGGCGATGATCGCTTCGAGATCAACAGGCACCGTCATGCCCGGCATTACCTGAACGTCGATTAAACCTTCTTCTGCCAGTATATTCCGGATAGCCGTATAATCAGCCGCCCAACGAAATTTAAATCCATACGTTTTACTGCTGTTGGAAGGAATAACCAGGGTGCTATGCGGTTGCCGCCAGCTGCCGCGGGTTTCTTTATTACCCGTTAGGTTAGAATGAATATAGGCACTGAACAGGCCGCGTTCGGAAGGCAGGTTGGCATTTGTGGAAAAATATTCCAGGGAAGTACCCGGCATGGGCACCATTACCAGGTAAGGCCCTACACCTGTTGGACGCTGCCAAAATATAAATGAATTATTACCGGAAATAAAATGGTGCTTCACCACACGTTGTTCAAAAATTACGGTTGGATTCTCTCCCCCGCCGTTGTTGTACATCAACGGAATGGCGAGGTCTTCAATGCGAATATTGGTTGCCGTTATATTGGCCATCGTTATTTGCCAGGTTAATACATCCGGATGAAGTGTAAATACCTGGGACAATTGCAGGGAGTTGGTACTTTTTAATTCAGGCGACCAGCTGCTAACAATTGTATCATTATTTACAATCTTAGTTACACTGCTTGTAGCCGCTTTTAAAGAATCCAGTTTTCTGCCCTGCGTATACCTGATGGTGACGTCTCCAAAAACACGCCCTTGCCGGATATAACTGGTATTATGTACATCATTCGTTTTGGCAAGCGCGGTAATACCGTGCCGGTAGGATTTCAATGTAAACGCCGCATTGGCAAGGATCTTATCACCTGGTGATTGGGCCGACATTACTGCCGGGCTGCTGAAAATTAAATATTCAAGAATACCGATCAGTAGAATTTGTTTCATATTACTGTATTAAAAACCGGGTTGATCATGGTAAATGCGCTGAACATTTTTGATCTTGTTTTCAAATTGATTTGCTACAACATAGAAGTCTGTTTAAACTCTATAGTGAAAGTAAAGGAGCAAGCCAACATTTAATGCGCAAAAATTTACCAGGGCGACAACCTCATCAGTCGTACTGAACCGGGGCCTATTTTAACTTAACATCCAGGTAAACAGAATGACGCCCGTATGTTTCATAAAATGGTTTAAAAACCACCTCATCAATAGTGAATTGTAACTGCCTGGGATCACCTTTAATTGACTTGCCTATATCTTCAGCATCCAGGGTTATTTTGCGCCAATCTTTTCTTGCTTCAGGCTCCTGGGCTGCCAGCAATATTGGCCCGTAAAACAGGCTGGCGATGTTCGGCTGATCCATCACCGGATCCAGGTGAAACTGGAAGGGCATTTTCAATTCTATGATATCGCCGCTTTTCCAGCTGCGGCTTATTTTGAGGTAACTGCCCGGCTTTGCCAGCATCTTTTGTTCCTGGCCGTTGATCTTCACAATGAATCCGTTGGTAGCCCAACCTGGTACACGAACATGGATATCAAATTTCCCGCTACCCTTAATCGTCAGTTTGGTTTCGTCTTCCTTTGGAAAATTGGTGGTTTGCTCCACCGTTACTTTGCGTTCTGTCCATGTTAAGGTTGAGGGTACGAATAGGTTTACATAAAGCGCCTTGTCATCCTTACTTTTAAAATAAATGGAGTTTTGCAGCTTGGTATTACTCTCTATAGCTGTACCGTTGCAACAGGTAAAGCCGGTCATATTCGGATTGCCAAATTGTTTGACCGAACCTGGCCGGAGTGGTACGTGATAGGTATTGGCCGGGCTGTTCTCCGCTACAGAAGCCAGGATGTGATTGTATAACCCACGCTCGTAATAGTCCATTAATTCTCCCCGCTGATCGAAGAGAAACAGGTCAGTGGTTAATTTTAGCATATTGTACGTGGCGCAGGTTTCGTTTTGCCCCCCGCCTGAGAAGCCGTTTTCATACAAGGTTCCCGGCTGAGCAATAAAACACTCCGCATTGGCCGGATTACGTGCACCTGCCACTCCCCCAATGCTGTACATATAATCGTTGACCATCTTGTACCAGAAGTTATCGGCGATCCTGTAATATTCGGGGTTATTGGAGGCCCGGTAGGTTTCAACACTTCCTACCACCTGGGGTATATGTTGGTTGGCATGCAATCCACGGAAAAGATCTACATTTTTGGCGAGCCCATGCGAATGTTTTGTATCGCCAAAGAATACTTTGATATTATCAAATAATTGAGCTGTTTTCAGAAAATCCGGTTTGCCGGTAATCCCGTACAAACGGGCCATTGTTTCATTCATGCCTCCAAACTCACCGGCAATGTAGGTATTCCACATCTTTATAAGCGTATCCGTTGGCAGCTTGCTCAGGCGGGTGTAAACCCAATCACCCATGCCGGCAGCTACATCAAGGGCTTTTTTATTACCGCTCACTTCATATACATCTATTAAGCCTGCCAAAATTTTATGCAGTGTATAATACGGTGCCCAAACCTGGTTCTTCTGTCCCCCGTATTTGGCTCCGTTTTCGAGCATGATAAACTGATCCGGCGGATAAGCGCTGATGAATCCTTTTCCCCAGTTCCAATAATCGTTACGGATACCCGTGTCACTAAAATCTGAATCGTAACCTGTTTTTCCGGGGCCATACGGCACCGCGGTTGGGTCAGGCACATGCGTGCCACCTGCCGCTTTCGGATTTCCGGATAATTGTGATAACCCGTGGAGGGTATTTACCATATACTCCATTTTTTCGGCGAAATTGGCCTGCAATGTTTTGTCATATCCTGTGCCTGCATAGGCTTGTGCAATTGCCGTAAGGTAATGGCCTGTAGCATGCCCCCTTAATTTCGTGTCCCGGCTGTCCCATACACCCAACGGCTTTGCTCCTTCAGGTTGTTGCCGGCCATAAGCATTGCGGAACATATAGAGAAAGGAATTAGGATCGGTTTTAGCCAATGTGCTGATAAACTTATCGCGATTTTCGATGAATTTTGTTTGGTGGCCTAGCGCATCGGTTTTCAGCAAAACCTGGTTTAACTTAAATGCTTCCAACTTTGAACCCGGTGTGGTTTCTTTGCCGGGATTTTTGATGGTGACAAATGCCTTTGGTTGAAAATTCGTTCCTGCAACACGCCCGGTAACAGTATAACGCCCCGGCTTAAGAACAGCGGCATTGTCAACATCAGCAGGCCAGATCACCCGTACTTTTGGGCCCTTCATTCCATCCCGGTAAGTTCCGGGTAAATAAGTTGGTAATCGTGGCAAATTCCCTGTTGCTGTTTCCACTTCCACATCGGAAACATTTACTAAATAAGCATTATAAAGCTGTGCCTCAGTTGGGGAAAATTTCGGAAGTTCTTCCTCCACC
This sequence comes from Ferruginibacter sp., assembly GCA_031424955.1. Taxonomy (GTDB): domain Bacteria; phylum Bacteroidota; class Bacteroidia; order Chitinophagales; family Chitinophagaceae; genus Ferruginibacter. The sequence goes on from JANPIJ010000024.1 coordinate 84,053, forward strand.
CTGGTACGTGTATTTACCGCACCATCATTGACGCCTCTACGGGAATTGTTATAGATTCCAGCGGTCTGATTTCTACTCAGGGGAACACGGTAAATACGAAAATCGCGTATCATGGCATCCATGTTGGGATCTCCCGGCAGGAGCGATTTTCCGATATAAAGCTGCTTTTCTCCTGGTTGCGCACCGAACACGGATGTTAACTCCTTTGGAATATCGTTGGATTCGCCTGCAGGTCTGCCATCAACATAGGTAATCATGGATTTTGAAGGAATATCTATCACGATGGCAAGATGAACCCACTTATTCAGTTCTATAGCCGGAGAAACCGCTCCTTTTTTACTGTCTTTTTCCGCTGTTATCAAGGCCTGGTAGCCTTCCTGGGTATTTGTTCCAACAGGGGCTGCAAAAAAATGTTTGTTAGCATCCTTTCCGAAATCAAAAAAACGTTGGCCAGGTTGTTTAGAACGCAGGTATAACCATCCGGATATACTTAGCGATTCCAGGTCGGTTAATGCTTCTCCCGGGATCGTAACAAAAGAATTGCTCTCCCCGGAGAGCGACAAAACCCTTCCAAACCGGTTGTCATTGACAAATTTGGCTTCGCCTCCCTGAAATTTGCCGTGTAAATTATTTCGGGACCAGTCTTTGAGATCTCCATTAAATAAATAGCGGGCAATCATTCCCGTTTCACCGATCCCATCCAATACCTGGTCTTGTGCCCGGGCGTTGTTAAAACCCTGGGTTAAAACAGCAACAAACAGGATGACACGCAAGAATACTTTATATGTTTTCATATTTAATTCATTTTCATCAATAAACTTATATACCTACCGATCTATAAAATCATATTTTTTAATAATTAAATACCGGGATATGAGTAGATGAATTTTAACGCCTTCAGCATAAAAATCTTTTTTGCTCAACATATTCACCTTATCACGCAGCGCTTTGCCGGTTTACACAAATTGAAGTCCGAAAAGATTACAAAAGCTCATCCAGCTTATTTATCGTTGTAAAAACGCCAGCTTGTTTTAAAGTCTTCTTTCAGTGGCTGATTGGTAAGAATGGCCCTGATCATTTCCACCGGCATTGCATTCAACCCCATTACTGCATCATGATATTGTTTAAAGCTCATTTTGCCGCTATCTACCAGTTCTTTCTTTAAAGCATAAAACTGGCGGCCCCCGGTGAGATAGGCCAATTGGTACAGCGGAGGATAGCGGCCCACAAAAGAACGGCGTACTTCCCCTTCTGCATTTGCCCGCTCATGCCCTACCCGGTCCACCAGGAAATCGATGCATTGCTGTGGAGTCCACTTACCCATGTGGTAGTTGAGCGAAAAAATAATTCTTGCACAACGGTGCATGTGCCAGAACAACATACCCACCCTGTCTTCCGGCCCCTGGGGAAAACCAAGATCCCACAATATCAACTCCCAGTACAAGGCCCATCCTTCGCCCCAGAAAGGAGTATTAAAGTTGCGATAGGTTCTGTTGCGGGCATTTACAAAGGCCTGTAAATTATGGCCTGCAATCAGTTCATGGTGTACCGTGGCCCTGGAAAAATGAGGGTTATTACCCCGCATGCTCATCAACCGGTCTTCCTCTGTCATGGTGTTGGTAGGATAAGAAATGGTGATATCCGCTCCACCGGTAAAGAAAGGATTCACCAACTGGCGTTCCGGAGACATCATCATCATGCCCCAGGTTTCCTCTGCCAATGGTGGGATCGTAATAAGATCGTTCTTTTTCAAAAAAGCAATTGACTCATTGTATAATTTCAAAATCGCCTCTGGTTGCTTACCAGCAGACACATAGGTATTCTTCACCTTTTCAAGCGCAGCTTTCCAATCTTCTTTGAAGCCCATCTCCCGTGAAGCCTTCAGCATCTCCTGGTCGCACCAGGCAAATTCTTTATTGGCTATTTCTATCAGTTCTTCCGGTGTATAGGAGATCATTTCCAATTGCAGTTGCCGCACCAGGCCATCCCTGCCAACCGGCACCCCTTCAATACCACTTTTATCTGCCGGTGGATTAATTCCTTTTGCCTTTCCCTTCCATGCGGTGGCATAGGAAGCAAGCGCCTCATCCAGCGCCTGGTAAGTTTTTGGTACCCACCAGCTATACATGGGGTCGTAACCATTGTAAAAATCATGAATACTTGTAAGGGTATTCTTTAATGTGCCGATGGATTCACCCGCAGTATAAACGGATTCGGCATCCAGCCCTTTCTCGTCTTTCAACTTTTCCTGCAGTAATTTAATTTCTTTGATCATGTCGGCCCATTCCCTGCCCACCTGCTCTGAGTTGGGCTGTAATCCCCTGCGCCGCTGTTGCTCCAAAGCGTGTATCTTTTCGGCGAAGGGGATCCATTTTTTTATTTTAGCATACTCGGTATCTTCCGATAAAAGCTGCCTCAGCCGCTCATTGAGATCGCGTTTGAAAAGGATATAATCTGCCTTGCATTCCTGCGGGAGTTGACTGAAATTTAAAGCGGATAATTTTTTGATATAATCCCTCACCAGTGTTTGCAGCCGCTGCCTTTTTTCCGGCGATCCAACACCTGCATCGGCGCCTCCGCCACCACCTGCACCACCACCTCCACGACCGGTAACAGCGGGACTATAAAAGCGGGAAAGTGCCCGGTAGTCAACTGCATAATTCTGCATCAGCCCGGGCATTTCCTGGCAGGGCACATACCCGTTTTTGGATGCCTGGGCCTGTACCGGCATTTTACACAATACCAGGCTCAAACAAACCAGGAATACAATAGAGCAGTTATATTTTCTCATACCTTAAATTTCATTGAATTATTAACCAAAATGGGCCGGGTTGAAAGCGGGTATATTGTTACTGGTTTTATTATCTTCTGCCAGCTCCGCAATCAACTTACCCGTTGCCCGCCCAGCCTAACCCCATCATGCCATGGCCACCGGCATACAACAGGTTCTGATAATTTTTACCATACCCAATATAAAGCATTCTTTACGGTGAACAGCGCCTGGATCCATATCATACTTTTTCCAGGGGTAGCCTGGTCATTTCAATACCTGGCCGGTAAGGGCACCACTTACTTTTTATTGTATTTTTTAAAGTAAAAAAAGCTTTTAAATAATAACTGCTACCTTTTTTCTTTCGGCCAAATCTTAAAGCTGTTATTTAAAAGACTTAAAATATTATACAACCAGCGTAAACACCGGCAGAACCATCCTGCTATGTCAGGGCAACATTTTTATTTTGTTGCAGGTTGAAATAATCCGGCAGCCGGGGACGGTTAGCCAACGCTTCTTCAATCACTGCTTTTACGTTTTTAAGTTCATCGCCATCCAGTACCAGCCGGGGACCTCTTACATGGCTGCTGCCAATACCTGTGTGTTCCGCTGCCAGTTTGATGTACTGAACCAGCTTCGGAAGGATATCCAATTCCAGTACCGGCATAAACCAGCGATAAATCCGGAGCGCTTCCTCCAGCCTGCCTGCCTTTACCAGCCGGTATATAGCCACCGTCTCACATGGGAATGCATCTACCAAACCAGCCACCCAACCATCCGCACCCAAACAAAGACATTCCAACGCCAGGGTATCAACGCCACAAAGTATTTTGTACCGGTCGCCAAAGCGGTTAATCATTCTCGTTACATTCGTTGTATCACGTGTAGATTCTTTTACCGCCTGGATATTTTTAACCGGAACCAGTGCTTCAAACATATCGAGCGTTACGAGTATTTTATAGTCGATCGGATTGTTATAAATCATAATCGGTAAGGCCGTTGCACTGGCAACCGTTTTAAAATACTCCAGCGTTTCATTATCATCTGCCTTGTACCTCATTGGGGGAAGTAGCATGAGTCCATCGGCACCGTTCTTTTCAGATTCCTCCGCAAGCGCTACGGCAGCCCTGGTTGTTTGCTCCGCAATATTAATGATAACAGGTAAATGACCGGGCAGCAGTTCTTTTGAATAGAAAAGCAATTCCCGCTTTTCTTCATTCGACAGGGAACTGGCTTCGCCTAATGAGCCGCCTAATATGATCCCGTCCACACCAGCTTCTACCTGTGCATCGAGATTGGTTTTAAATACATCAAAATCAACTGAATCGTCTTGGTTAAAAGGAGTCAACAATGCAGGGTAGACACCTTCCCATTTTACTATAGCCATATATGTTAGATTTATTGGTGTAAAACTAATGAGCTGTTACATCAGCGGCTTTACCCGTATTAATAAATAGTTTACGGATTTTAACTGCTTTCTAAAAAAGGAATGCACAGCGAATAAGTATTTTATTTTCATCATTCCCATCACTCCATGCACCGTCACTGGCAATTCTTTCATGCCGCCATATTCGCACAACCACATTTTTTGCACATGTTCGTCATTCAAATCTTATAAGATACATGCTGTGCTGTCGACAAATTTTTTCTGTATATCCAATGCCATTTTATTATCGCTATACAGGCAGTCATACAACAGGCCGGCCATTATTTTATGTACCGTGTACCATGGCGCCCAGGCCCCTTTTAATCCGAACCCACGTGACGGTTATTAACTTTCTGTAATGCTGCTCACACACTGTCTTCTTTCGGGATAGCACCCATCCGGCTTCCATAGCGGCTTTAAACGGAACTACTAATAATTTAACATGCCTGACAGGCACTGAAAAAACTTTGACCGGAACGGCATTGGGTAACAACATTTTATTCTTCTTTTCCGGAACGTAAGACTGTACCGCTATATGGGACAGGGAAGTCGCCGGGAACAAACAGGAAAAGAAAAATATTTTCATACCGGGCATATTCTATCAGGAATAATGTTGAGGCCTTTTACGATGTTTGAAATCTATATAAGATCAAATGTAGAAGTAATACTAATTGAGGTAAGCACAAAAATTAGCCTTTGTTGTAAGTATATTAACCGTAACGACTAATTGATATCAGGAAACCCTATATTGCAGTACACCTCATATTTTAACTGCTTTTTGTCATTTTAGTTCAATTTGCAGTCAAATTTATGCTACCGGTGGTACCACTATGTAGAAACGGAATTTGATCAGTTATTAAAACCAACTTATTTATGAAAGTTTTACAGTTTACTATTCCTGTGGCCGGCGACCATAATATCATTATCCGCCGCGATATACTCCCTTATTTTTACCCTCATCTTCACCGCCATGATGAGATACAGCTTACCTGGATCCAGAAAGGAGAAGGAACCCTGGTAGTGGATAACAACATGCATCCATTTGGGCCCAACCAGATTTACCTGATCGGCGCAAATCAGCCCCATGTATTTAAAAGCGATCCTATTTATTTTGCGCCCAAAAGCCTGCGAAAAGTACAGGCATTGACGATTCATTTCAACCCAAAAGGTAAGCTACATGGTCTTTTTGAACTGGAGGAATTAAAGCCTATACAATCTTTTTTGCAGAAACGCGACAAAGGCCTCATGATACCGGACACCCATGTATCGGATGTATCGCACAAAATGCAGATTGTAAGCAAGAATACCGGGGCGGATCAAATGATTGCATTCATTGACCTGCTAAGGAAGTTTCGCAATACACCCAACCTGAAAGAACTCTCCAGTGTATCGTGCCTGAATACAGTAAGTGAGCACGATGGAATCCGGTTGAGCCATATCTATAATTTTATCATGGCGAATTATGCAAAACAAATCACACTGGAAGATGTGGCACAGGAAGCCCATATGTCGCCGCAGGCTTTTTGCCGGTATTTTAAAAAGAGAACACTCAATACCTTTGTTACTTTTCTGAATGAGGTTCGGGTGAACGAAGCGTGCAAGAAATTAATCACCGGAGATTTCGACAGTGTGAGTATTTCATCTGTTGCCTACAATTGCGGTTTTAATACCATCACTAATTTCAACCGGGTATTTAAATCCATCATTGGCAAATCTCCTACTGAGTATCTTGAAAATTATTTCAGAAGCACATTCGAAGAGCCGGTTATCTAAGTTGAATTTTTATATTATAACAAAAGGCGCATGATGCGCCTTTTGAATTGTTGATAAAATAGTGGGTGTTTCTTTACTCACCTGCCACCTGCAGTTCATTATTGTTCCTATCTGGCGGATCAATGCCTAATAAATTTTTTACAAAAAAATCACGCTTCTTCATCCTTCCATAGGTTCCGCCATCGCCATGCCCCATGCCGGGAACTGATAAAAAGTCGAATGTTTTTTTCGCCTTGATCAGCGCATCTGCCAGCCGGAACGTTGTTTCAGGCGGCACATTGGTATCCCCTTCTCCTACAATGAGCAGCACCTTACCTTTAAGCTTATGTGCATTGGTTATATTGGATTGTTCGTCGTAATGTTTGGCCACCGGGTATCCCATCCACTGTTCATTCCACCATTGTTTATCGATCCTGTTGTCATGACAACCACAGGCCGAAACAGCCGCCTTATACCAGTCGGGATGAAAGAGTAAACCGCCCATTGAATTTTGTCCGCCGGCCGACGTGCCATAAATACCTATCCGGGTAGTATCTGCCTGCGGGTACACAGCCGCCACAGCACGCATCCAGGCGATGCGGTCAGGGAACCCGGCATCGCCGAGGTTTTTCCAGCACATATCATGAAAAGCCTTGGAACGGTTTGCCGTGCCCATTCCATCTATTTGTACTACAATAAAACCCAGTTCCGCCATACTCTGCATCTCACCGAAAGGTGTAAATATTTTGGGTACAAAAGAGTCCTGCGGACCGGCATAAATATTCTCAATTATGGGGTAAGTTTTGGTGGAGTCAAAATCCGACGGACGAATAATTACTCCCCAGATATCTGTTAGGCCATCCCTTCCCTTTGCATGAAACACTTCGGGCAACCGAAAGCCTGCAGCCTTGAACCGGGATACATCCGCCTGCTCAATATCCATTAGTTTTTTGCCATCACTGGTTCGGCCTACAATTGTTACGGAAGGTTGATTAACCGTGGAGTAAGTGTCCAGGAAATATAATTTATCAGGTGAGTACACCAACCGGTGATTGAAACCCGGTAATGTGAGTTTTACCAGATTGCGACCATTAAAACCGATCCTGTAATAGTGGATATGATAGGGATCTTCTCCTGCATTCATTCCACTTGCCTGGAACCATATCTCCCTTTTTTTGGCATCTACACTGTCGATAGACCGTACTACCCATTCACCGTTTGTGATGGGGTTTTTCACGATGCCCTTTTTTGCATCCACCAGGTAAATATGCCGCCATCCATCTTTCTCCGACACCCATATTATTTCTGCAGTAGCTGGTAAATAATGGGTAACAATTCTCTGTTCATAAATAAAAGTATTGGTTTGTTCATCTACCACATTACGTGTAAGGCCATCATTCGCATTTACTTCTATCACCCGGAAACGCTGGTGGCCACGGTCCACTCTTTCATACATGAAATGATCGTTGTCACCCTCATTCCATCGCAGGCGTGGCGAATCAAAAAAGTCGATGATATCGGTCTTTACTTTCATTACTGACTTATCAGCCACTTTAATGATGTGCATCTCGTAGGTAGAAAAATCATCGCCCGGTTGCTTATAATTTTGCTGTTTCAATTCACCGCGGGTGGTGCCGGGCAATGAAGTGGAGATATAATAAACAGGTTTATCAACCACCCGTTTAATTTTATAGGCAACAAGATAGCGGCTATCCGGCGACCAGGTAACATCACCATAAGGCAATGCGGTAGTGCCATCCGTTGTATAAGCTATAGCTTCGCCACCACCTGCCGGCTCCAGGAAGATGTTGTTTTCTTTCAATACAATCGTCCACTTTTTATCGGGCGACAAACGTTCGCCACGGCCACGCTGCCAGCGACTGGTTGGCCGGGTAAGGGCCGGGTAGATCGTCTTGTCTACCGGAAGGCTATCAATTTTTGCGAACTGGTACCCGGCGAGTTCCACATCATAAAAAGCAGTGCCGGTGGCGATGGCAATTTTTCCCCCATCAGGGTAAATATACAGATCCCGTATCGGTAAACGGCCATTGCCAACAGGCTTCCCGGTGGCTGCAGATAATGCCGCCGACATTTTTGCAACATCGAATAATGGCCGCTTAATATTTTTGGAAGGATCAACATACATGTATTCAGAAACACTATCCGGCAAATAATTCGGGTACCAAAATGAAGAAGCGCCCGACCAGCCAGGTACCACCGTCGTTTTAAAAACAGTGCGCCTTGCAAGGCTGTCCCGATCCTGGGCTACCTTATACCTTTTTAGCATTTGTTCCCGGCCAGGTGCAAAAGGAGCAAGCGCCTTCTGTTGTGCAAGCACGGGATCGACTGCCGATATAATCATTACCAATAAAGAAAACAGTATTGATGATTTCATGCTACTCATATTTTTATGCGTTTATATAAAATTCAATAGGATTAAGAACTTTGTTCGCAATGGCTCTGCGGTATTCATTTTCACTTTTAAATTCGTTGCTTTCGCCTCCCCAGCCGGCGGGCTGCGTAACTGCAACACCGCTGTTTTCGCCTCTTTCAAAAAATAAGCTATCGCATTTTTTGAATTCCGACTTCGTCGGAACCAAACCGAAAAAGGCGGCTTATGCAGTTACTGGTTTTAAATCGAACCAAAATGCCCAGACCAAAATATTATGGTCGCACTTTTGCGAGGAATGTACTTAATCCTAAAATTCAATTTCATTTTTTCATCTTTATCCTTAGAACGGTTATCGAATATTTTGGAAAAGTATATTGAAGTGATTTGTCTTTGACACCATTTAGTTTAGACTGAACGGGTACGTAGCGTTTTGGTTCGGTAAATGTATTCTCCACATCCAATGAAGCAGCGGATAATGTATACGCATCACCTTTTGCAGTCAACAACATATCCCCATCCAGTTTTATATCGGTGGTATAAGCTTCATCCGATGCATTAACTACTTTAATAATGAGATCTCCATTATCCGCATCACGGCCAGCCAGGCCAAGTAATTTATTCGGTTCGGTATAAGTCATTATCAACTGATCATCCAGGTAGCAATCTACTTTTTCCAATCCTACTTCCAGGCGGATATCATACCACCGGCCGGTTTCGATGGGTTTAGCTAATCTTTTTGGCTGTGACACATTGGTTACAGATTCGTCCATCACCAGTTCAAACACTGAGCTGGCATTTACCAGTGCACCAATATGGGCACGCAACATCGAACGCTGGCCGGTTACTGCAAATGGAATGATAAAGGCATTGGTACCGGAGGTTTTTCTTGCCTTCAGTTTCAACGTATAGTTATCAAAAGATTTGTCCTTCAAAATCATCAGGCGCTGTGCACCCTGTACGGTTTGCGCCATCGCTCCATCCTGCACTTTCCAGTTTCCTCTTATTGATTGCCATTCACCGGTGCGATTTACAAAGTCACTTTGATAAACAACTTTTCCATTTTCTGTTACTTCAATATCCTTATATTCTGTTTGTGTATCCCAGGTGGCCAGGCCAATACTTCCTTTATTGCGGGCCCTTGGAGAAGCATCAGGCAGTACACTCAATGAAGATTTCAGATTCTCATCAGCCCGTTCCTCATTCATCATCTTGATTGCATAATAAGAAATGCGGGCAAAACTGCTGTCCGATTTAAATTTAATCAGGTTTACCGGCCAGTGCCGGGTATTGATATTTTCAAACAGCGGGGCATAGCTTGACATTTTAACCAGGTCGCCATTGTTCTCCATTCCCAGGATATAGGCAGCGTCATTTAATGCAGCCAGCATATTGCCGTTACCCACCCCGGCATTCGTGGCATATTCCCCTACATATACCTCATAGTCGCCCCTTTTGTATTTATCGAAATGATCGTAATTGGTGAACGACCAATAGGCTCCTTTGTACGCATGTTCATCGGCAATATCTGTAACCTGGATACTATCCAGCGTTCTTTTATTGATATCACCAATACCCATACTGGAAATGATTTTGATCTGCGGGTATTTGGCTTTGATGGCACTGTGAAAACGGTTGTAGCGGAGTGCATACCATGGACCATGTTGCTCATTACCCACTTCGATATATTTTAACGGGAATGGTTTGGGATGACCATTGGCGGCACGTAGCTTACCCCATTTGGAACTAACCGGGCCAACGGCATATTCTATTCCATCCAGTACATCGTCGATCACCGGTTGCAGGTCTTCATTAGGGATAAACGTGCCGCTGCGAAATTCGCATGCTACCCCGGCATTGAAAACATACAATGCATCTGACCCAATATCCTCGCAAAACTGCAGGTACTCATGATAGCCAAAACCATCACTGGACCAATAGCCCCAGACACTAAAAGTACCGGGACGTTTTTCAAGCGGCCCAATGGAAGTCTTCCAGTTAGGCGCACTCTCTACATTCAGCCCTTCCACAAAACAGCCACCCGGCCAGCGGACAAAAGCAGGTTTCAAATCTGCGAGGTACTGGCCCAAATCAGCCCGCACACCATTTGGCCGGTTCTTGAAAGTCTTCCGCGGAAACATAGAAACAAAGTCGATCCAGATATTGCCCGTGGCACCAAACGAAAAAGCAAAACGTGCCTTGCCATCAGTAACTGCTGGTACCAGCGAACAGGTGTATTTTTTCCATTGACCATTGTCAACCGTTTTAAAAGTATGTGATGCCAATGCTGATCCATCCTGCGATAACAATACCACCGTTAGCGGCCCCTTGTAGCTATTGTCCGTACGGGTATAAAAACTGATTTCATAGGTTTCACCTTTCTGAGCGTTGATGCCCCAAAAGCCTTCATTGATAAAATAATTCTTACCGTCAGAAGACAGCTTTTTAATGGCGATTGCAGCAGATTGTGGCGTTGCCTCCGTGAGCGGATTTTCTTTACTTAGAGATAGGTGAATATCGGCGCCATCTCCTGTTTGCAGCTTCCAATATGGCAACTCCGTTTTTACCGGCCATGGCAGACGAAAATTACTTGCACGGCCGTTGAGGTTATAGTGCGGCTTTTTACCTGGATTTGGATTCAACATACCGTTCTCCAGTACTGCGCCCGGCGGTATCCTGCTCTCTTCAAAACCACGGTTCTGTATCATTTCTGCATACAAGCCTCCCTCGCCGCCATGACTGATTTCTTCAAAGAAAATACCGTGCAGGTTGGGGGAAACCGTATTCTTAACCTGGCCGGTTTGTATCTGCATCACTGCACGCTGTTGGGCAATTGATACAGCGGTGCAATGCATCAAAACTATCAACAGAAAAAATCGGGTCATGTTTTTCAATTGTGTTATTTGGGATTGGATTTATTTTACGATCCACTCATGTACACCGGTGGCATGGTTTTTTGGAAGTTTGATTTCCATCCGCAACGCGGTAGTTTTTACGGGTTCAAATTTTACCGTATTGTATTTGTCTTTTGCCAGGTCGTACCCTGTGGTGTTTTTTACCGGAACCCAGTTGTTGCCATCTTTATACATCAACCGGCAGGATGCAGGTATGCGGCAGCCGCCAAAGGGGCTGTCATCATACCAGTACACACTTGATTCGCTAACGGTCTGTTCTTTATCAAAGTCATATTGAATCCATTCATCGGTATCTTTTTTAGGCCACCAATGGAGATAGAGCGCTGATTTATCTTCGGAATTAGCCGGTTCAAACTGGTCGTTCAAAGATGCCAGCATGCGTTGATTATTAATAGATGCGCTCACTTTACTTTTTGATGCAATGGTAGCGGCCGGACGTGGCCTTGCAGCAGATTCCTGGTAAGGTATCCACACCACCATTTCGGATGGGCCGCGGTTGGCCCAGGCATAATATGGTATGGCTTTCGCCTGCAAATCCGTTTTCAGCAACACGTTGCTTTCCGTTTGCCGGCGGGTAGCACTACCATCACCTGTTAAAACCAATACGCCATTTAATAAATTCGTTTCATAAGTTTCTTTTACAACTGTCTGCTGATTGATCACGATATTTTGAACTGCGCCATCTTTATTATCGGGCCCTTCCAGGCAGTATACCAGCGGCCCTCTCTGTAATGCAAAACGCCCCACATCATCTTTTACTTTTTCATTGGCAATTACTTTTTCCACTTCCATCGGCAAATCCATTTTTACCAGATCGCCTTTGCTCCAGGTACGGGTAAAAACGGCATACCCTTTTTCAATGGTGTACTTCACTTCCTTGCCATTGATGCTGATGGGGATTTTCACTTCCTGTTTATCTTTAAACTGGTATAGGTCGCCCGGTACCGGCTGTTGCCTAGCCCAACCCGGGATTCTGACACGGAGTGTAAAGGCTGTTTTTTTCTGCGCATCTATTTTGATGTTTACCTGGCCTTTCCATGGGTAAGCGGTCTCCTGGCTGATGGTTAGTTTTCCTGCGGGCAACACGATATCTGCCTTGTTTGACATAAACAGGTTGACATACAAATTATTTTTATCCTGCGCATATACATAACCGGGTACAGAAGGCATAAAACGGGTAACGTTGGAAATACAGCAGGCGCAACCAAACCAGGCACTGCGCTGGTGCTGCCCCATGGAAGCGAGTGGATTGGGGTAAAAGAAGCGGGTGCCATTCTGTGAGATGCCAGATAACAATCCGTTGTATAATACTCTTTCCATTACATCAATATAAGCAGCATCCCCATGTAACATAAACATCCTGTTATTCCAATACACATTGGCAATGGAAGCACATGTTTCGGCATAGGCCGACATATTGGGCAACTGGTAGGCCGCACCAAATGCCTCACCGGCACCGGTAGCACCAATGCCACCTGTGAGGTACATTTTTTTATTCACTACATCAGACCATATATCATCAATGGCTTTTATGTAAGTTGCATCCCCGGTAAGTGCCGCCACATCGGCCATACCGGTGTACATGTAGGCAGCCCTAACGGCATGGCCTACTGCTTCATGCTGATCGGTAACCGGTTTTTGACTTTGATTGTACTCCGACCCGCGGATTTTACCGGTACCCCGGATATCTAAAAAATACCTGGCAAGATCCAGGTATTTTTTCTCCCCGGTTACACGGTACAAACGGGCTAGTCCCATTTCTACCACCTGGTGGCCCGGAAAATAGGGGGCCTTATTGATGCCAAAATCTTTCACCAACAGATCCGCATTTTTAAGGGCGATGTTGAGCAGTGTTTTTTTACCGGTTGACAAATAATGCGCCACGGCTGCTTCGTACAGGTGACCACAATTATACAATTCATGACTCAGGTCCGGATCTTTTTCCCAGCGTTTTGCACTAATCCACGGATGTAATTTTTCCGGCTTCATAGTGCGGAAAGTGTATAAATAACCATCCGGTTCCTGTGCATCGCCAATGATGGTAATCAGGGAATCGATGGACCTGTCAAGCGCCGGGTTGGGTTTTACCTGTAAGGAATAAGAGACACCCTCAATTACTTTAAAAACGTCCGAATCATCAAAGGGATATTCGGTAAGGTTGGTGGGTGCCATTTTACCGGCAGCTTTCAGGAAATTATCAAAGCGGCCTGTCTCCCTGCATTTTTGCAGTACATAGGGAATGGTGATGCTTTCATTGATCGCCATACGAGGCGCCCAAAACTCATCATGCACATGTACATGATTGAAGGTTACCGGTTGAATGGGATAGTCTTTGTTTTGTGCGAACGTTGCACCGGCAACAAAAACCAGGGAAGCACCTGTTAGTACATTTGCAGCCATCTTCCTTAACACTGCATTACTGGTTACATAATTTCTCATACTTAGTTTTTTATTGATGACAGGATGCGACCAACCGGCTGTTATGGTGAAACAGCTTTCTGCCAACAACACGATTCCTGATCCGGGCTTAAAATTAGTTGTTAACCCTTGTTGTGCTATTTTCCGATATTAACCTCTTCTGAATTAATTTTATCTTTTATGCACCGACGTAAACATGCCAGCTTAACGTTAATCATTATTTTGATGTAAGATGTGTTAGGTCAAACGGTATAATGACAATCTGGTCAGTAGTGACTAATCGGTAATAGGTTCCCGATTTAATACCACTACACTAATTTACCATATATTAGAGAGAAGCTCACCGGACTCATTGGCGATTGCCAGGCGAAGATGATGATGACGCTTTAAACAGGGCGAAAGATTCTTCCGAAACGATATGAGTTAATTTTCTCTTGTCCACTCTTCGTGAATGGGTTCTCCTTTAGAACTAAGTCCCTTATGTGTCCATACTTTGCTATTGACGCTTCCATCAAATGTGAGCGTAGCGCCTACCCGGCTGCTATCGCGGGAAAAAAATTCAATATGCTCGGTGTACTTTCCATCCCGGAAGGTGTAAGTGCCTCCACCGGTTCCGGAAAACTCTTTTGTCTCCGTATTGATAGCCATCCATTGAAACCGGGTACCTGATAATAACTTAACCGTTTTCCTGGCTCGCAGCGGCATCTGTTCTATCTTACCGTCTCTCATTCGACCGGTTATCCGCCAGTTGCCAGCCAATGCCTTTGTTCCATCATCCACACGGGTCCATTCTTTTATTCCCTCCCCGGTATCCAGTGTTAATTTATCGCCATTAATTGTGGTGGCAAATTGTTTATGCGAACCTACCTGCTCCTTTTCTTTTGAATCAAATTCAATATTGGTATGCAACTGTCTGCCTGATACCATGAAAGTACCGCCATAGGTCCTGGTAAATTTTTTGCCGGGGATATCAAAACTTACAAATGAAAAATACCCATCCTGGAAAACAAGGGTAAAATTGGTGCGTCCTTGTTTTGCCGCCCAGGCTCCCATAAATGCTGATTGGGTTAGGCTGTCTTTTTCTCCCGGCAACATTGTGCCCAGGGTGAAAGCAATCAATAAAATAGTTTTCATATGATGATTTAAGGAGTGTAAACTTCGCAATAATGCGGGATACTTTAGGAGTAGTCGATCGCTAATTAACAAGTTCTTTTAAGAAAAAATTTTGAATGATCTCAACTATCACCATTTTATAAATGAATTCCCCCCCCAAGGATTATTCATTTTTTATAATGCCGTTCGTTTTCAATTGCTACAGGAATTTCGTTTCATAACTTTTCCTGACCCCGCTGCCATATGCTTTTTTACTATTTTCGATAACCTAACCTGGCATTTCATTAATGTATTGCTGCCGATTGTTTTTACCCCGTAGTTAGTACGGCTTGAATTTGGCTATGAAGTTCAGGGATTTTATTGTTTAGCACATCCCAAACAATTGAGTAATTCACACCAATATAGTCGTGAATAAGCCGATCTCTCATACCAGCCATATTTTTCCATTGAATTGAACTCCATTTAATTTTAAAGTCTGCCGGGATTTTCTTTGTAGCCTCGCCGATTATTTCCAAACTTCTTACAACAGCCCTTTTCAAAGTCTCATCGTTTAAAAAGGCATCTTTTGATAATTCCTTATTTACCGAAAGCAAGTAGGAACATTCGTCAGCAATATGTTTTAAAAACTCAATTGGCTCCTTAGACATACATTATATCATTTAAGATTTTAGGACCAATGTATTTGCTCAAACCATTTTTTGTTACGAGCTCAATCTTTTCATTCTTAAAAAGGTTTTCGAACATGTCATAGGCTGCCATGTAATTATCAAAATTCTCCTTTTCGGGTTCAAAGTCTATGAGCAAATCAATATCACTTTTGTCGGATTGTTTGTCGTGCAAATAAGAACCAAACAGGCCGATATTCGAAACGCCTAATTTAGCAAACTCAGCCTTGTGGGTTTTTAAAATAGCCAATATGTTTTCCTTTGTTGTCATTCCCGGTAATATGACCAAAGATAAGTTTCTTTAAGGATTTGAGGTGTCAACAATAATTAGCTGCAACGCTAAAATTGAACGAGCAATGTTGAAGGATACCAGCCAGGTTTATCAGTTCAACAACCAGAATTTGTGTGTGTGTGTATTAAACTTTCAGTCTAACCCTGTTTCAAATACACATCGATTAACCCAATACCCGGTAGAACACCAGTGGTATTGGTATTTAATCCCGGTTCTCACAAAAGTAATTACAGGCTGCATTAATGACCCATCATGAATGCTTCAATGCCTTCCACATTCTTTACCAATGGATCACCTAGTAATGTTGCCCCGTTTCTTGTAATAAAAAAATTTTCTTCCACCCTCGCCCCACCGAAATTGCGGAAGGCGGTTAATTTATCGTAATTAATAAAGGGTGCATGTTTTTTTTCAACAGCCCACAAGTCTATCAGCTCCGGAATAAAATAAATACCGGGTTCAACGGTTAACACAAAGCCTGGTTCCAATGCCCTGCCCAAACGCAATGATTTAAGGCCAAATTGATCACTTTTTTTAAGGGTATCAGTATATCCTACATACGCTTCGCCAAGGTCTTCCATATCATGCACATCCAGCCCCATCATGTGCCCCAGCCCGCAGAGGAAGAAAAGCGCATGGGCTCCTTGCTGCACGGCCTCCTTTGTGTCGCCCCGCACCAATCCCAATTGTTTTAATCCATCAAAAATATACTCACAGGCGGCCAGGTGTATATCCAAAAATAAAACACCTGGTTTCAGGGCTTTGGCTGCAGCAATTTCTGCACCCAACACAATCTCATAAATCTCTTTTTGAACAGCGGAGAATTTTTTATTGACCGGGTAAGTCCTTGTTAAATCACCGGCATAATACATGCTGTTTTCCGCACCGCAATCACAGAGCACCAGGTCGCCATTTTTCAATACCCTGTCGGTTGGATGATTGTGTAAGGTTTGACCATTCACGGTAAATATTGTGGGGTAGGCGATATTACCGCCTGCACTAATCGCAACATCCAGGATCTTCCCAGCAACATAATTTTCTGTTACACCTGAAACCGTGTGCTGCATCGCTGCCAGTTGCATTTGGTTACTGATGTTTACCGATTTTGTTATTTCGATTATTTCTTCGGGTGATTTAACAGCCCGTTGAGATACGATGGCTTTCAAGAGGCTGGCAGATGCCTGTTGGCTAACTTCAGCCGGGGGCAAATTAAAAATAGTTGCAATTGTCATCCGGTTATCCGGCCGGTAGGGAGGCAGAAAATGAACCGTTCTCCCGGCGGCTATTGCCTTTTTTACAAATCCCTCCAGTTCACTGAAAGGTTTTACTAACGACATACCGGTTTGCTCTCCCAATGAAGCCAGCGAAGGCTGTGTTCCCATCCATACGATATCGTCAATAGTAGGTTCGGTACCGAACAGCATTTCAATGCCCTCCTCCGCATCCAGCACACCCGCCAACCCCGGCCTGTTCAAACCAAGGAAATAAAGAAAACAGCTATCCTGCCGGAAGGGGAAGCAGTTATCTGCATAATTCATTCCCACTTCATGATTACCCATCAATAGGATTATGCCTTTTGCAATATCCTGCTTAAGTTGTTGTCTTCGCTGTATATAAATCTCTTTTTTAAACATCGCCATTAAAATGAATTTTAGTAAGTTATTACTTTGCGCCACCGGGGCACCAGGTACGCAGGAATTTTGTAAATAATTTTGATAGATGAGCAGATGTTCCGGGGCCTTCACTGATGCCGTGGGTGCGGTTTGGATAACTCATCATCTGGAAATCCTTGCCATACTTTACCAACTCATTAATCAGCATTTCCGTACCCTGGTAATGTACATTGTCGTCACCGGTACCATGAATGATAAGTAAATTTCCCTTTAAGTTTTTAGCATGGGTAATGGGTGAGCCATCAATATAAGGTTGCTTGTTATCCTGCGGCAGGCCCATGTATCGCTCCTGGTAAATATTATCATACAGCAACTGGTTGGCCACCGGCGCTATGGCAATGCCGGTTGAATATAATTCGGGGTATTGAAACAATAAATTGAGCGTGGTGGATCCGCCACCGCTCCATCCCTGCACCGCTACCCGGTTGCTGTCAACAAATGGCCATTGCCTCATTTTTTTTGCAGCCATTGCCTGGTCCCGGATATTCACAATCCCAATGTTTTGATAAATGGCTTTTCGCCAGGCGGCACCTTTAGGAGCCGGTGTACCGCGGCTGTCGAAACTTACCTGGATATACCCATCGGCTGCCATATCACCTGCATACAAACGGTTGTTACCAATACCGGCCACATCTTTTACTGTTGTTGATGCCGGCTCTGCATATACGCTAAACAGTACCGGGTACTTTTTAGTGCTGTCAAAATTTACCGGTTTCACCATCCAGCCATCCATCGTAACGCCGTCTTCGGTGGTAAGCTGAAACAGCTCTACCGGGCTTCGTCCTGCAGCCAATGCTTTTATCTCCATCTGGCTGCTGTTTGATTTAATGGTAGTATGCGCAGGCAGGCTTACCCATTCTGACAACCGCTGATTGAGGTGATTGGAAAAATCATGGGTGGCGAAAAGGGCCGTTGGAGAAATATTATACCGATGTGTACCTTGTTGATTGGCGCCTGGTATCAATTCTAATTTTCCGGTACCATTTAATAAAATCCTGTAAAGGTATTGCTGGGTGGCACTATTGGGAGAAGCCATAAAATAAACATAGCCGTTCTTTTCGTCAATCGCTTTTACGTTGATGACATCATACTCTCCATTGGTCAATAAACGCTGGCGCTTGCCATCGCGGCTGAAAAGATACAGATGCCGCCAACCGTCTTTCTCAGAAACCCATAAAAAATCCTTCCCATCATTGAGCCAATCCCAACCTTCCGGGTCATCGCTCCACCTGGCTTTCACATCTATCCATGCTTTGTCATTTTCGGAGTATATATTGGTTGCTTTACCGGTATTGGCATTACACAAAAATACAATGGCCTGGTTCTGTTTCCGGTTGAGTTGTTCAATTATTAATTCACCGGAATTGTCCGCCCATTCCATCCGGGGAATGTAGTGCTGCTTGGTATCACCGGGCACCTGCATCCATTTCGTTTGCCTGGTAGTAATGTTCACTACCGCCACTTTGCAGGCAGAGGGTGCCACGCCCACTTTTGGGTATTCTACAGGGACGACGAATGAATAAACAGAGTCCGTATTATTGATCATCAGGAAGTTTTTGATATCGCGGGCATCCAGTTGCAAGTAAGCTATACTTTTACTATCCGGGCTCCACCGGAAACCATCCCGGCAGTCAAACTCCTCCTCGTACACCCAGTCAAATGTGCCGTTAATGATCCTGTCTGTACCATCCTTTGTTAATTGAATCGTTTTGCCCGAAGCCAGCTCTTCTGTATAAATATTATGCCCGCTTACATAGGCCACCTGTTTGCTATCGGGCGAAAATTTTGCAAACATAAGGGAAGAAGCAGGCTTATTTTTCCCCACCTGCCGCAATGCTTTTGTAAGTACGTTCAATACCCAATAATCACCCCTGGTTTCCCTGCGCCATACTTTTTTGCTATTGGTATAGATCAATATTTTGTTACCATCTTCACTAAAGGAAAACTCTCTTACCTGCAACGGTGCGCTCATTCCTGCCGGTATCAATTGGGCCGGCTGCAGCAATTCGGTTCTGTCAAATGAAGGTAGCTGGTACCTAACCAATATTCCTTTTTCATTGGCATAATATGACTTTCCATCGGGCGCCCATTGAATATTTCTTTGGGCACCGGCAACAGCAGTTATCAATAAAAAAAGAACAATAGCCGATATGCGTGTGATTAACTTCATGGTACTTTAAATTTTTTGAAAAGGTGATAACAAATTAAACGATTATAGCTACTTATGAACCTGCGTTGACTATAATTGATGCTACTGTATTAAACCAATCAGCATTACAAACGAATATAACCGGCAGTAACCAGGAGCAGGTAGTTGTAACAATAAAAAACAACCCTATTCTTAACCACTATTTTAAAAGCGCCTTTATATTTTGGTGCGCATCATTCCCCTGCAGATAACACCCGGTGGTCGTTTGCAAATTAAAAATAGATTTCTTTCCAGTTTAAACGCTTCCCTATATTGGCTTTGCTTAAACATATTTTAACCTGTTTGCGGAAAATTATTTATGTACATCTTTTGTTGCAATGAATGGCATTTTTGTGAACCTATTGATTCTTTAGTATATCCAGGGCCATTGTTGGGTGTTGAAACTTATTTCTACTCTATTCTTTCTCTTCCAGGGAAGTTAATACTTACGTCTTCCGCAACTGCATCATGTAACTTTGATCATGAATTTTAAAAGTAGGCTGACCTACATTTTAACCTCGCCGGTATAGCAACAAATAGTCAGCACCAGGTACAACATTCGCAAACCTACACTGAGAAGAGGTTAGACTTCATTTTCTTTTTTTACAGTCATTCGTCATTCCCTGTTATAGTTCTGCCCGAAGGGTGATGCCATAAGTTTTCGGGTTGCCCAAATGGGTGGCACCAAAATCATAGGCATAATTAATATAATGTTCATTCGTCAGGTTCCTTGCCCAAAACATCAGCTGGTAATGCCTGGTAGCAATACCCATCCTGGTGTTCAACAAATGATAGGGTGATTGGCGGATGGTATTGGCAAGATCGAAATATTGCCTGCCCAGGTACATCCATTCGCCCCTTGCAATGAACTTAATTTTTTTGGATTCATTCAATGATACCGTGTATTGCAAAGCCATCATGGAAGTAACATCCGGCGTGTACACCTGCCGGTTGCCATCCAGGTCGGCCGTTTGCCCGTTTTGAGGTAGCTTGAGCGATTGGTACACGGCATTGGTATAACCGATGTTATAAATAGCTTCAAGGCCCTTTATAATAGTGGTGTTTAATTCTGCATCAATCCCTTTACTTTTTAGCCTGCCCGCATTTTTTGTAACGGTAATTGCTTCCGGCAAAATAAGCGTAGGCACCTGTGCGTTGGCAATCACATTATAGAACACCGCTACGTTAACCCGCACCCGGTTATTAAACAATACATTTTTTGAACCCACTTCAAAATTATTACTGTACTCCGGCTTGTAAGCATATAGCGGTGGCTGCGACGGATCCGGTGAAAGCTGGCTTAAGCCTCCACTCCGGAAACCCCGGCTGTAAGTAGTGTATACAGTGATATTTTTTTGAGCATGATATGCAATACTGACCATGGGAGAAAATGCATTGAAGGTTGCAGACCCTGAAGTATCGGGCCGGGTTTCAAATACCGGTACGGGTGATGCATCCGGCTGGTATTCGCCCAGTACATTGGCGGTGGTATGCTGGTAATCATACCGTATCCCGGCTTTTACATTTACTTTTTCTGACAGGGAATAATCTGCCTGGCCAAACAAAGCTGCTCCCTTATTATCGATTGTATTGGTATTTATAACCGAATAATTGATATCCGGTGAACCTACCAGCAGGGCATCTTTGCCAAAATGTGTTGCCTGCCGGTTGGGCGCTTGCTGGTGAAACAAATAGGCGCCTGCCAGCCATTGCAGTTTGGAATTGATGGCCGCAGGTGAGCTCAGTTTAAATTCCTGTGTGTACACTTTTACCTCATTCCATTTATCACCATAATTATTGATGATGGTAACACCATCGATGGGTGAAAAGTCTCCATCAAGCGGTAGAGTATAATACCGGTAGTTGGATTGGTAAGCAGATTGCGAACTGAAATTAAATTTTCGCCCGGTGTAGTTTAATGACAGGGAGCTGTTAAAGGTATTGTCTTTCATTTCCGACACCGCATCCTGGTTTACCCTGAATGGATTGGCAATCGCTTCACCCGGACTGGACGCCAATGGAAATGCGCCGTGGTTGATATTGGCCAGGTGCTTTGCATTAAGTGTGACAATCCATTTTGGACCGGCTATATATTTAAGGTAATAATTTCCACCAATGGAATGTTGCCGGTCAAATTTTTTATTGTTGAATTCATTTGTGTAAAAGCCATCATAGCCACTGTATAAACCAGCAGCACCTACAAACAATTTATTTTTGATAATGGGTGACCGAAGCCCGGCAGTGTACCGTTGTGCACCATAATTACCAATATTGACTTCCGCAAACACATCCATTTTATTGGTGGGTTGTTTGGTAGTGATATTGATAACTCCCCCCGTTGCATTTCTGCCATACAGTGAACCCTGCGGTCCCCTCAGCACATCAATGCCGGCCACATCAAATAACTGCGGGATATACGTATCCAGCGAAAACTGGCTTACACCATCTATCGAAGTGGTAACGGCAGGATCGTAGGAAGTAGAAACAATGCCGCGGACAGCCGTAACATTCCGTCCATCACCAGGGCCGGCAGCATATAAATTGGGAATGATCGCGGTCAGGTCCTCCGTCTTCCAGATCCGAAAATTTTGAATATTTTTTTCACTGAGAGATGAAATACTAAAAGGTACCGACTGAAGGTTGGATTCCTTTTTTTCGCCCCATACAATGAGCGCATCCAGTTGTTTGATGTCTTCCGTTAATTGAAAAACCAATGAGAGAGGGTTGGAGGTGGAAACGATCAAAGTGCTGTCAATGGAAGCATACCCGACAGCGGAGATGGTTGCCCTGTATTTACCGGCACTTAACCCCTTCACTTCGAAGACTCCCTGCAAATCACTCAGGCTGTAAATATTGGTATTCAATAAATGAAAGGTAGCGCCCGCAACCGGCTGGCCCTTTATACCCGTAATCTTTCCTGTAATTCCGCCATCGCCCTGGCTATAAGATGCAGGAAAAATGTGTGTCAATGAAAGCGCTAATAATAATATCTTTTTCATCCTGGTTTTTCTTGTGATTTAAATGATGCCTGACCTGCGCAATCAAATTATGAACATGCAAATTACAGCCATTATTTGATTTTATCAGTAGCCAAACTCCTGCCTGGCTGTGCCGGTATTTACCAGCGGCTGTTAAGGCCTTGAATAAAAAGTGCTGAAAAAAATCAATCCGCCATGGCGGATTGATTTTTTTGTTTCCCCGTTTGCTAACGGGAAAATGAAGGCTAAACTTTTCTAAGCTCCCGTTTTCGCATATTGTACTTCATCCTGTTATTTCTTCCCGTTAAACTGAATGGATGAAACGCCTCCGGTAAAAATTACCGGCGATTTAAACAGGATATAAACCGAATGAAATTTACCATCCGTTATTTTTTCAACAGGACTATTTGCCATACCCTGTTGCTGGCCCTTTTGAGGCGCAGGTAAGGTTCCACTACCCAGCAGCTTACCATCCGGCGCATCTAACCTTGCTTCAAAACCAACGCTTGCTTGAGGTGCCTTTTGAAAGCCGCAATTAACAGTAATTGAACCCACACCCGTAAGGTCAATACTATCTACTGCAAACCAACCTTCATTTGGAGGGAATACCAGCACCATACCCCTTGGAGATCTATAAGTTGAAAATCCTTTGTTTTTCTCAGTGCCGGTAAACGACAGGGTATTACTCCGTAGGGCAATGGCGTGATGCCCTGTTAAAGGCATAATATTGTTTCCACCCTTATCCGTATAACTTGCTGATAAAACCATTACGGGTAACGGCCTCCCTCCTGCAGGTGCCGGACCGGCTACCGGGGGAACAATAGAACCTGTCGATGGCAACGATTTTTTAGGAGGAGTTTTATCGGCCAATGACAATATCCATGTTACTATTTGTTGCGCATCTGCCGCCGGTAAAACAGGATGTGCAGGCATTGCCACTTCGCCCCAAACACCTCCGCCACCTTTGATTATTTTTTGGGCAAGGTAGGTCTTCGCATTTCTATCTTGTTGATATTTCTCCGATACCCGCAGGTAGGCCGGACCAACGGAAGAATCCTTTTCTTTATGACAGCTTTTGCAGTCGAGCGAAAGTACAAGGTTCCTGCCATCAATATGGGCCTGCCCCTGCTGGTGCCCGGTTGCTGATATTGCCCTGTCGTACCCGTTAATATAATCTACTGATACGAAGAAATTTGCAGGATCAATCTTAGCGGTGTCGTTTTTATCGCTTACGCTAACATTGTAATTTACCGGCATTCCGGGTATGTAAAAAGATTTATTTCCCCCGGTTAACTGAATGGTTACCACCGGAATCTCATTACCTGCATACACACCCACAATATTGCTCCGGGAAGCACTGCCCTTATCATCTTTTGCTTCCACAGATATCTTGTAATCGCCTGCCGTTGTATAAGTATATGCCAGTTCCGGCTCAGAAGTCTCTTTTGTTATGCCATTGCCTAGGTTCCACAAATAAGTAATCTTATCCTTTTCCAAATCTTTGGCTTTTACGGTGGCCTTAACAGTAAGGGGCAGCAGGCCTGAAGCTTTATCCAGGTTGATGGCGGTAATCACCGGCGGCCTGTTTCCTGCATTAAAATCTATTCGTGCTATTCCTGCATCGGCATTTTTTGTAAACCATCCATTTCCATATTCCAGTAAATATAACTTGCCATCCGGCCCTACTTCCATATCAATTAATGAGTTCAATTTTAAATTACCAAATGGTTCCATTTTATCAAAGTCACCATTGGGTAATAAGGTCACAGCCTTAATCCATCCACGCATCCATTCATAAAACAGCAACTTGCCATTGTAGTAATCCGGCAAACGGGTTTCTTTTGGAAACATATCCGTATAGTAAACCGGCCCGGCCATAGCATTCCTTCCACCGGTGCCTAACTGGGGAAAATCGGGCGAGGCATCATACGGATACCAGATGAATGCCGGTGCTACCGGTGGCAATTCTCTCAAACCGGTATTATTCCTGGAGTCGTTGATTGGTTTTGCAGGATCGAAAGCCGCCCCACTCGTGCCGGTAGCATAATCATACTGGCGATAAGGGTAGTTATTACCTACAAACAACGGCCAGCCAAAGAAGCCAGCTTTACGTGCCTGGTTCAGTTCATCATAACCTTTGGGACCACGGGTAGCAAAACTATCCGCTCTTGCATCAGGACCTACTTCGCCCCAATACAAATAACTGTTCTTCTGGTCAACAGAAATGCGGTATGGATTCCTGTTCCCCATTACATAAATTTCAGGCCTTGTTTTATCTGTGCCCTTCGGGAAAAGATTGCCTTCCGGTATCTCATAGCTGCCATCCTCTTTTACTCTTATCCGCATGATCTTGCCCCTTAAGTCGTTTGTATTTCCTGAAGATCGCCTCGCATCGTACTGCTCGTGACCAGGTAAATCATTTAAAGGAGCATATCCGCTGTTCACATATTTTGCCCCGCCCTCATTGAAAGGAGTGGAATTATCAC
Organism: Ferruginibacter sp.; assembly: GCA_031424955.1. Taxonomy (GTDB): domain Bacteria; phylum Bacteroidota; class Bacteroidia; order Chitinophagales; family Chitinophagaceae; genus Ferruginibacter. Next base: position 109,115 of record JANPIJ010000024.1, read on the forward strand.
CAGCCGAAAAATATAATAACTTATCCGGGCCAAATGCAATAGACCCGCCTGTATGGCAACAAATTTCCCGCTGGGATTTCACTTCAAGGATTACTTTTTCTGTTGCTTTGTCGAGGGTGTCGTTCTTAAAGGTGAAGCGGGACAGGCGGTTAACTGCACTATCAGCCGGGCTGTAATAAATGTATATCCAGTTGTTTGTTGCAAAATCGGGATCTTTTGAAAGCCCCAGCATTCCTTCTTCGGCATTTACCCCGGGTGTTTTTAATGTTTTGTAGTAAACATCAAAAAATCCAACCTGCTTTACTTTCTTCGTTTCACTCTTATATAACAGAATTTCACCTCTGCGCTGAATGACCATGATATCCAAATTGGGAAGCACCGTCATTTCTGTTGGTTCAAAAAACTCACCCTCCACCAGCTGGGTTTTTAAAAAACGGTCTTCGTCCGGCGGAATTTGGGTGGTTGCTTTTGCATAATCAATTTCCTCATTATCGCCGATGGCATATTCAATTCCGCCCAGGATATGTTTCAAAAAAGGCTCTTCAGAGAAGGATTCCTTTGTATGACCCAGTGCAGTATAAAAAGCCCGTCCACCATCATAATCGTGGTACCACGCCATCGGGTGGTTGTCGCCATTTTCACCTCCGTGGTATGATTTTTCGTCGATGGTCATTAAGAGCTTTACATCTTTATTCAGCTTTTTATAACTGTAAAATTCGTCGGTGCGTTTCCACTGTTTGGGTAGATGTTTGGTGGCGGCATTGTCCTGCTCTACAATATTCAGCACACCTTCCTGCACATTTGGAAAAGTGTCGTGTATACCAGGATGGCTTAGGAAATACCCACCGTTTAACCGTCCGTACCAGCCCCAGTCGTACTCACAATCTGCTGCTGCGTGTATTCCAACAAATCCCCCGCCGCCCTGTATGTATCGTTCAAAGGCTGCTTCCTGGTAATGATTCAATACATTGCCCGTGGTGCTTAAAAAAACCACGGCAGCATAATTCTTCAAACTATCTTCATTAAACATGGATGCATCTTTGGTGGTATCCACATCAAAACCATGCTGGCTTCCCAGTTTTTGTATTGCTATATTACCATCCACAATAGACTCATGCAGGTAGCCTGCCGTTTTACTAAAAACCAAAATTTTGGGTTTGCCCGAACGTTTGTCAGAACAGGAATATGTTAGCAAAACGATCGCAAGGAATGCCAGTGCCTTCAGAAAAACAGCGGAGTATTTCATATTGATTTTGTTGGTTGATTTTTGCAAGCCTGGTTAATCTTTAATTTTAAAACTAACCTTTCTCATATTAAATATTTGTTTCTATATGCAGGTTTTAGAGGGGCTAAGATAGATAAACCTATAGAAAGTAAATTAAATTATACGGATGATAATTTTTTCACCTTACATATACCAATCAGGCTGCTTCAAACCGTAAAGAGATCAATAACATCTTATTCTTTCGCTTTACCGGTGAACTTATCTTTCGGTTATAACAACGCGGTTAAATGAACAGGTGAAGGTTTTTATTTTCCTTTTAAAGGCTGGAAAGAGATGGCAAAACCTGGTACTGGCAACCCGATTCCTTTTGAAGATGAATATCTTTTTTTACAAAATATTATAAGACTTCTATTGGACATTTGAATGAAATCTATGATACCATTTTTCATCCGTTTACAGATGATCCAAAAAGGAAGCCCATGCTTCATTCATCACATGAAATATGCTACTGAAAATAAAATGTCTGCCAGGAAAGTATCTGCAATCACCAGGCAGGGAGTGTAGCTAAACTGAATTTGCCTCTGTAAGCCTCCAATGTTTCTATTTGTCCACTCACCATCCACCAGCCGGAAAAAATGCAACAGGTCCCCAGCTTATCAAAAACAAAATCACTAAAGGCATTTGAAAGCATGTAGGCAACAAGAAAAGCAGTCCCGGTATACCCGAAGGTATTATCCGGAATTACCTTTCTTAATTCACCATCGGCACTAAAATAATTAAATGACAGGCGGTGAACATCATTTAAAACGGTGGCAAGGAAAATTAATCCACCATCACTCCCCCCTACTCTTTAACGGCCTGTTGTAGCTGTCGGCAATATTTAAATTATAGTAATTATTTTTTTGTTGAAATCGCTTTTATTTAACTTTTAAATCTCTCCGAAAATGTATTTATTCAGTTATGAAAGCATCCCAATTTCTGCAGGCGTTTCAACAGCCTTTGATACCTGTAAAATATTTTTTAAAGGCCGCCCCAGTTCCTTCCAATGAACAGTCATTACATCATGCTCCTGTAATGTCAACTGGTCACCGAAACTGAACGCATCCGCACCAAAAAAATGAACATGGGCCTGGAAGGGAACCCGGTGATCGGGGTATTTGAAATGATGGTATTCAAGGTTAGCGAGGCTATGGGCCATATTACTTTCTCCGGATTGAATCTCTTTTGACCAAATAATCTCACCGGCTCTTTCAATACTTACTGTTCCATGTACTTCTTCTAAGCCATTACTTAAAACGAGTTCCGGTCCGATGGCGCAATTTCTTAGTTTGGATGGTGCCAGGTAGAGGTAGTTTTTTTTCTCCATTACATGATCTGAAAATTCATTGCCGGTGGTAAAACCGATTCGCCATGGATTTCCATTTTTATCAACAATATAAATGCCGGCCACTTCAGGTTCCTCGCCCCCATCATTGGCAAAACAAGGTATTTCAAGCGATTCTCCGTGACCACGTAAAACGGTTCCGGTTCCTTTATAAAACCATTCCGGCTGCACTCCAATGGCCCCATTTTCAGGATGGCCACCTGCTACGCCCCACTGGTACATTTGCATGCTATCAGTAAGTTTTGTTTGCTCTGCCTGGTGCATCATCTGCCGGTTCAACGCACTGTTTTTATGTGTAAGACCGGTGCCGGAAACAATACAGGCGGCAGGGTTTTGAGGATGATCAAAGGAGGGTAAAAATTTCCACTCCGTTTGGCCGGCGTAAATCGCATCATAGTTGATCGTTTCACCTGATAACCGGCTTAGCACCAGTTCACCCAGTTTTGCTGATTTCTCAATTGCATCCATTGCAAGCTCATATATCGATATCGTGTTGTTTAATAATTCAAGCATTGGCTCCTGAACCATGGCCACATGCCGCCCTTTTTGAGGATGCGTTAACTGAACTAATTTTATGCTGTTTTGAGTCATAAATATCGTTTGTAGAAATTAAAGCAGACCGATATGTACATCTCCTGCAGTGATATTGTGTTATTGAGTACTTACCAGGAATATTGCAGGAATGAAACCGCCTGCCTGGGCAAGTTCATACTTAACTCAACCTCCCCGTTTTTAACAGTGACCCATTCCGGTGAAGTAAACAATTGTAACTGGCCTGCTGCCTCCAATTCATTTATCTGCTGTTGAGAGGGGCTTTTGGGTGATCCCATTTTTTTCCATGCCTGATAGGAATTGCTGTATTGCTGATCAATTCTATAGTGACTTAATTTAACCTTACCATCCGGTAAGCCTTTCATTTTAACTGTTACAGGGGATGCAGGGATGGTAAGATCGTTGTTGTCATGATAGTTCCAAACCATTACTGTTGCTGAATGTTTATCCCGGGCTGCAATGGCATTAATATCAGGCTGGGCGCCCCTTACACCCGAGTCACGGATTGAAATGCTGTTATAAGCAAGATCCTTATTAACCGTTGCCCGGTTACCCTCCATCATTCCAAACATCCTGAACACATTTAAAACAGGCTTATCCACTCCATTGGTAGCAAGGTCCCTGAAGCCACGAAACCATGCCTGGTTTTCAAACTCGAAAGACCAGGATACAGCCCCCAGCAGGTTAACGCCCCTGCTTTCTGCCAGGTCATATTTTCGTGCAAAGGAGGCTGCTGTATAACTTGAATACATGGTACCGTTTCTATAAGCGTTTTGGGGACTTAAGTCTTCCGAACATGCAGCACAACCTTCCGGATCTGATTCGCCGATGATAATGGGCAAATGTTTTAAGGTGGGGTAAGATGCAACAATTCTAAAGCCTTCATCAATATCATGCAGTTGGGTTCCCATATTCATCTGTACCATTCCATTTACAAGTTTAGGGGCTCCTTTTGCATGAAAAGTAATCAGGTCAAGAGGAGAACCCTTTTTGCCGGTGACATAGTTTTTCCCATTTACAACATGATCGAGGAATGCCTTCATAAAAATCGCGGCATCATCCCATGCCGGACCGGTAACCTCAGGCCCACCAACTTTTGCTGTAGGAAGGGCCCGTTTGATGGCATCTGCTGTATAATCGTACAATTTAATATACTCTTCGGTAGTTCCTTTCCAATACCCAATATTTGGTTCATTCCACAACTCCCAATACCAGGACTCTACTTCTGCCTTTCCGTATCTTGCAACGGAGTGTTTTACCCATTCATATACAAGCGTAGCGAACTTTGTATAATCTTTGGGAGGATAAGCCCAGCCTGTGTAAATGTCATTGTAATTATCACCGGGCGCCCAATGATGCCGGTATGGCTGGGGTTTGGATGACAAAGCCTCCGGCATAAAGCCTACCTGTGCTATCGGCTTCATACCCCTTGCAATAAAGGTGTCAAAAATTCTATCAATAATAGTCCAGCTATAAATGGGTCTTCCCTGCGCATCTTCTGTATAGGCGTTGGTAGAGCCCCATTTCAATGCAGCCTTTCCATCGCCGGAAACCAACAGGCTGTGTACCCTTACATTTACGGGAACTTTGCTCAACTTTGATATTTCCGTAAGTAGTTTTTTACCAT
>JANPIJ010000025.1:0-20725 GCA_031424955.1 Ferruginibacter sp.
TTATTGGGTTTAAAACTTACCAGGGCAACACTGATAAAACCAGCGGCAATAATGCTGGTAATGACTATTAAAATGCCTGTCTTTTTCTTCATGGTTATTTGCATATAAATTTGTGTGAACTAAAATTAGGGGCCTTGCCAGAAGTTACACCCGGCGTAATCTCTATAACCAATGGATGATCCGGAATACTGAATGTATTAGATGAAACATTGACTGTATCTACTACAGGGCTGGCATTATCGGTAGTTGTGGGCAAATAGGCTTTTAAACTACTTAAGCTTTCATTAAAGTTTACCGTAACATTTACCGCTGGAATATTTACAGCATCACCAGCTAAGTTAGTGCTTATTGCCTCTTGCCATAATACCAGGTAAAATTTACCATTGGCTTTTTGCAGCAGGGTTTGATGAATTTCATTGGTTGTTGCATTTTTATCATCAATAAAATTTAAACCTCCTCCACTCAGCGTGTAATTTAAAGTACCTGTTGGAATATTTGTATTGCCGCCATCTTCGAGTAAGGCAATTAATTGCTTAACTGCCGTACCGGAAGGCTTAAGTGTGCCATCGTTGTAGGCAAGTCCAAAATGCTTTTCCGGATCTGGGCTAAATGGGGTCACCGGTACGGGATCCATCAGTTCGTAGGAGCAGGAGTAAACTATGCCCGCATTAAAATGCTCGAGAAAACTCCTTGCCGTATATTTCGCAGCGGTTAATTCACTTACACCCCAGCCATTGGCATCGTTAGAAATGGTAGGATAACCCCATTCTGTAAAAATCATTGGCTTGTCCGCTCCAACCCTGCGGGCTTTTGTTGCTTCAATGTAACCAATGGTTCCGCCGTTATTATCCGGGGCAGTCCATAATGAAATGGTAGGTGGAGCACAAGTGCTGTTAAACGCACAATGAGCCACTTTACCCCAGGGTTGAAATGGTGGCCAAAAATGGTATGGATGTGCATTGCCAAAATGAACGTAATCATTAATGGAGCCGGCTGTTTCTATTTCACAGGCTGCTGTGGGACCAGTATTGGTAGCAATTTTTAAATTTGGGAGGGATGGTAAAATATTATTCCACCAATCCTTTAATTGCCGATAAGCCTGGGCATCGCCAGTGGTACCCATATTTTCATTGGCCCCTTCCAGCACAATTACCTTGTTGCCCAATGGCACAAGAAAACTATCCCTAAGCCGCTGCCAATCATCTGTGTTGTCGGTTATTATCCAGTTAACGCCTCCGGGTATTCCGGCATTGACACCTGCCTGAGAAATAGCAGAGAAACGGATAACTACCCCACGGTTATTCATGTCAAAATCTTCTACAGTGCCGTGCCAGCCATATATACCATCCCGCAGATGCCTTATCCTCAAATTGCTGATGGCATTTATTGTATTTTGCTCACCATTTGGGTTTTCGGTACTGTTGCTGTATTGGGTTTTATTACGGGCTGCATGCACACACACACCAATCATATCAACAAACTTATCAGCGGGTTTTGACTGTACCTGTGCCCGAGCTGCTGGCAAAATATAAAATATACTCAGTGTGATTGCTATCAACTGCCTTAGTTGGAATATTCTCCTTTTCATACTTTTTGGTTTCCCAATCGTTTTTGAGTATTTAATATAAAAATCAAATTGTATTATTCTAAAAAAACCACCCATGACTCAAAGGGTGGTTTGGCTTTCATGGAAACATTTTAAAAAACATTAAATATTCGCATGTATAAAAAAAATCAATTCCATTTGGCAATGTTGGCTTTCCGGATACAATGTAAAAACTTATCATTCTTAAGTAGAGCAACCAAAGAACGTGAACTACAACAGACCATCTTTTGCATTTACCGAAAATTTATTTTACAAAATTCATATCAACTGAAATATGGGCATCACTAAAAACCTTCCTACTCCTATCTTTTGTCGAAGAACCCGATTTTTCGGGAGAGAAAAATTAAAGGAGAAGTCAAACAAAAAACAGGTTTTTAAAGGCGCCCATATTCTTATTCTATAATTAGTTTTTCTGTTTTTTTAAATTCATTATTCATAAAGCGCACTGCATAAATTCCATTAGCGAGGTGGTGTATATCGATGGGTGTTTTTCCTGTTATTTGTTTAACCACTAACAATCTTCCCTGCTGGTCAAAAATGGATACCGTTATAGGTTTATCAGATTGTGAGGGTTCTACAACCAGCAAACCGTTGTTGGGATTAGGATACATCATAACACTGAATTTGGCATCAGTAAAACTCCTGATCACTTCCACATTGCTATAAGTAAATTTGCCATCTTTATCCACCATTTTCAACCGGTAGTAATTGTAACCTTTTAACGGTGCTGCATCCACAATACCGTAATTACCATTGCTTCCACTTGCTAGCTCTTTAATTTTATCAAATCTGTTTCCATCGCTGCTTCTTTCAATATCGAAATGAGATACATTTATTTCATTTTCAGTTTTCCATCTTAAATCTGCCTTACCGTTTTCTAACTTTGCAGTAAAAGAGATTAATTGTAAAGGGAGTACGCTTGTAACAGTGATTTGACTTACTGCGGTAAATGAGCCATCTGCAGTTGTTACCGTAATGTCGGCTGTACCTGCCGCTACACCTTTTACTAAACCACTGGTGCTTACTGTGGCAATAGCAGCATTGGATGTGGACCAGCTTACTATTCGGTTAGTAGCATTGGCGGGAATTAAGGTGGCGGTTAGCTGTAATGTTTGATTGATGTTTAACGCTGGCGTTAACGGGCTAACAGAGACCCCGGTTACGGAATAATTAGCCGTAGTTATTTCAATTACCAGAGGATGGTCTGGGACGCTGAATGTGTAAGATGAAACATTGGCGGTGTTAACTACAGGGCTGCCATTATCGGTAATGGTAGGTAAATAGGCTTTTAATCCACTTAAGGTTTCACCAAAGTTAACAGTAACATTTACTGCGGGAATACTTAAAGCACTGCCACTTGAATTGGTGCTGATTGCTTCCTGCCATAATACGAGGTAAAATTTACCATTGGCTTTTTGCAGCAGGGTTTGATGAATTTCATTTGTTGTTGCATTTTTATCATCTGTAAAGCCTAAACTCCCTCCACTTAGTGTATAATTTAATGCACCGGTTGATATATTTCCGTTACCGCCATCTTCCAGTAATGCAATTAAACGTTTTATCGCCGTACCGGAAGGCTTAAGGGTACCATTACTATAGGCAAGCCCAAAATGCTTTTCAGGGTCTGCGTTAAAAGGAGTTACCGGCACCGGATCCATCAATTCGTAGGAGCAGGAATAAACTATACCTGCATTAAAATGCTCGAGAAATCCTCTTGTCATATATTTCGCAGCGGTTAATTCACTTACGCCCCAGCCATTGGCATCATTAACAATAGTAGGATAGCCCCATTCTGTAAAAATCATTGGCTTGTCTGCTGCTACCCTGCTGGTTCTCGTTGCAGCAATATAACCAATGGTTCCTCCAGCATAGTCCGGGGCTGTCCATAATGATACAGTAGGAGGTGCACATGTACTATTAAACCCACAATGTGATTGATTACCCCAATCTTTAAAAGGTGGCCAGAAATGGTATGGATGGGCATTGCCAAAATGAACGTAATCATTAATGGAACCGGCTTTTACTATTTCGCAGGCTGCCGTAGGCCCGGTATTAGTAGCAATTTTTAAATTGGGGAGGGAGGGCAATATATTGTTCCACCAATTTCTTATCTGCTGATAAGCCTGAGCATCGCCGTTGACACCCATATTTTCGTTGGCACCTTCCAGTACAATTACCCTGTTGCCCAATGGAACTAAATAATTATCCCTTAGACGCTGCCAGTCGTCTGTATTGTCGGTTATGATCCAGTCAACCCCTCCTGGTATTCCTGCATTAACACCTGCCTGAGAAATAGCAGAAAAACGGGTAATTACCCCTCGGTTATCTTTATCAAAATTTTCTACACCACCGATCCAACCGTATATCCCATCCCGAAGATGTCTTATTCTCAAATTGGAAATTGCATTGATAGTATTTTGTTCACCATTGGGGTTCGCTGCACTATTGGAGTTCTGCGAAAAATCACGGGCAGCATGCACTCCCACACCAATCATATCTACAAATTTATCCGCTGGTTTCGACTGTACCTGTCCTTGTGCTGTTGGCAAGTAAAGTACTGCCAGCAATAGATGAATTGTAATTGAAAAAAATAAAGTAAACTTTTTTTTCATGCTATTTTGTTTGCTATAATTATTTATAGTTGTTTCAAAAAATAAATTTGTAAATCCCCGGCAGCAAAATTTCTATGAACAACTATTGCGGCTTCCAGTTACAGCCAAAAAAAGGTACAAATGCATGATTTGCCTTGGTAGTAATTTTGAAGATGGTACCATTTATTTAAAATTATATTTTTTATCAAAATCTATTGACAGACCTATAAAAAACCGGCTTTGGTATAATCAACCTATTGAAAGATGGATGACAAAAGCAAATCAATTTTACGATGCATTGTGCTTTGTAGGTCCTCAGCACTTAGCAGCAAACAAAACCCACAAATACAAACGTAAAGGATAATTAAAAAATGATCAGTACATTATGACAGCAATTCGTTTTTGCTGGATTAATATGCCTCCGCAGCGTTTTATAATTAGTCTGCGTGGTACACCGGGCTTCTTTAATTGTTTATCTGATAGCATAACAATCTTTGCAAAAGGTTGTACCATTTTTGGTTAAAAAAAGGATTGATCTGTCAAAAGTAATTTTAATGATTGTTTGCAATAAATACATGATATACAGCCGTAGTATTACAGTTTTTTATCCGTGCTATCCAAATGGGCTGATACATTCTTTTACTGCCAATGATAACTTAAACAGGGTGACCAACGATTATTGCCAGGAAGAAAGCAGAGAAAACGTACGAAACAACAATAGCGGGGATATTCCGCATAAAAGTCTTTTAAACGAATGAAAAAAACTTTAAAAAAACATCTGTGGTTAATAACGTTTCTACTATTTCAAATAATTGTGAACAGCACACACATATTTGCCCAGTATGTAAAGCCCTTTGCCATCAACAAATCAGGTATCTCTATTCAGTTCGACTTTTACAAAGGCTGCTTGCGGCAGCGATACATGTTACCATCTGAAAATGTAAGTAAAGCAACCCTGCCTGAGATGATTGACAAGAGCGACCTTGAAACAGCCATACAAATTACCGGGCGGATGCGGATAGGAAGGAGTTATGATTGCGGCGAGCCAGGTTTTAATTTTACATATACCGGGATGTCGGAAACTATCACCACTAATGGCAGTCATGTTATCATTTTTCAAACAGATACGTTGAGTAAGATGGTGGCTGAATCACATTATATTTTCTACAACAATATACCGGTCATCAGGCGCTACACAAGGCTTATCAATAAAGGCAGTGAGGCATTGGGCATAGAGTATGTAAGCTCCGCCATGGTCAACAACATGACAGCCTTTGGTAAAAAAAATCCGGATGAAAAACTAATTATTCACTGGGCAAATAATTTTTACAATAGCGAGGCACAATGGCGCAAATCCACCCCATCCCAACTTGGCTGGCTTACACGGGATGACGAGATGACGGGAAAGATTACGTTTAGTAATTTGGGTACGATGTCAACCAGTACATACCTGCCTCTGGAAATGGTTGAAAATACGGAAGCGAATATTACCTGGTTTTGGCAGATAGAACATAGCGGCAGCTGGTATAGCGAAATGGGGTCTAACACGGGTAGCCACGGGTCTTATACCTATTTGGGTGGCCCCGATGAAAAGAACCACCAGGCATGGAAACAATTACAACCCGGCGAAGATTTTACGACCATTACAGTTGCCATAGGTTGTGTTACCGGTGGCTTTGGTGAGGCGGTTAACGCACTCACCAAATATCGCAGAACGGCCTTATTGATGCCACATGCAGACAATTTAAACATGCCCGTAATTTTTAACGATTATATGAATTGCCTTTGGGCCGACCCTACTACCGAAAAAGAATTACCATTGATTAATGCGGCAGCAAAAGCTGGTGCAGATTATTTTGTGATAGATGCCGGCTGGTATGCAGCACTAAAAGAAAAATGGTGGGATGCCATTGGCTTATGGCAACCATTTGCATCCCGTTTTCCCAATGGTATTATGGAGCCATTAAATGCCATCAGAAAAAGAGGGATGAAGCCGGGCCTGTGGTTAGAGATAGAATTGGCTGGTGTAAAATCGCCATTAATTACTAAACCAGATGACTGGTTTTTTATGCGCCACGGTAAACGCATTAATGAAGGTGGCCGATACTTTTTAGATTTTAGAAACCCCCAGGTAAGAACTTATGCTAACGAAGTAATTGACCGTGTGGTAAAAGAATATGGTGCGGAATACATTAAACGGGATTACAATTGCAGTGCATTGTTTGGCACCGAATTAAATACTTCCAGCACCGGGCAGGGTATGCTTGAAAATACAAGGGCCGTGTATAAATGGATAGATTCTATACATATCCGCTACCCAAATTTAATATTGGAGAATTGCAGTGGCGGCGGTATGCGGATGGATTATGAAGCACTATCAAGGCATCAGTTACAATCTTCCTCCGACCAGGGAAATTATAAAAAATACCCTTCCATTATTGTGGGTGAACTGGCCGCTGTGTTGCCGGAACAGTTGGCTGCATGGGCTTATCCGGTTGCCAGTTCCTCTTCTGAAGAAGCCGCATTTAACATGGTGAGTGCCATGCTTTGCCGCATACACCTTAGCGGCGAACTTGACAAGCTGAAACCTGCTGCCATGGCGCAGGTGGTAAATGGTATTGCGGTTTATAAAAACAACATCAGCAAATATATTCCGCAGTCAACCCCGTTTTTTCCGCTGGGTATGCCTTCGTTTACAGATTCTGTTTCGGCTATTGCGGTGGGTTTAAAACATGCGGAGAAAAGGTTTATTGCGGTGTGGCGATTGACTGGTAAAAACCAGGTACGGCTACCTGTTATGAATGCGGCTAATGCAAAAATTATTTACCCCACCAACCTTGGCATAAGCTTAAAAAAAGATGCTAAGGGTATTATACTAACCTTTCCTAAAGAGTATATGGCAGCGGTGATTGATATAGCGAATTATTGAGTAATGTTTTTTATTGCCCAAACAAAGAAGCAGCTTTGGGCATCCCGTACGTTCGGGATTGTGTCACTTGCCGAAAGCATTTGTCGGCATCCCGATGTTAGACTTGAATCGGGACTTGTACGGAATACCATCCGATAGCTATTGGATGTGGAACTTCTATTGTTTGATAGATGGTGTTGTAGTTTTTGCATCTAAGTGAAATTGTCAAAATAGGTTCAGCATTTCAATTGAGAGAATGACTAAAATTTACGGGACTTATTTAGCCAACTTTACTTATATAATTTTTGGTGAATATTTTTAAACAACTTGTTATGACATCATTCAAAAAACAAACATTTTTATTCCAGATAATATTACTACTTACCCTAACGGGCCATGCACAGCCTTTTCCCGGGAATTGGATAGTTACTGGTAACGATACTATTACCAAGGCCAATACCTGGCATTGCTTCCGTAAAGATTTTAATACTGCGTCAATTGATAGGAAGGCGATAGCCCGCATTGCTGTTGATACCAAATATTGGCTTTGGATAAATGGCAGACTGGTTGTGTACGAAGGAGGCTTGAAGCGGGGTCCAAATCCAAACGATAACTATTATGATGAAATTGATATTACGCCTTTCCTGAAAAGTGGAAAGAATAGCTTCGCTATTTTAGTATGGTATTGGGGTGGTAAAGGTTTTTCTCATAACAGTAGCAACCGCTGTGGCCTTTATTTTGATTGCCCTGCACTTGGTTTAAAAAGTGATAATTCATGGAAAGCATTTGTGCATCCGTCCTACGGGCCATCTTCTGCACCGGTACCAAACTTCAGGTTATCAGAACCAAATATTTTTTTTGATGCTGGAATTAATATCGGGGATTGGACAGCAATAAATTATGAATTTAAATTCTGGCCGGCCGCTATCTCTGTTGGCACAGTGCCTGTAGGCCCCTGGAATAATTTAGTTAAAAGAAACATCCCGATTTTTAAGGACTACGGTTTGCATAATTATACCTCTATTGTAAAAAGAGGCGATACCATGATATGTAAACTCCCATACAACGGGCATTTCTCTCCTTACCTGAAACTATCAGGTGCCTCAGGTAAAAAGATATTCATGAGTTCCGATACCTATTTCATGGATGGCTACAGCCCGACCGATTCACTTTATACGCTGTGCTCTGAATATATTACAAAAAAAGGGCTGCAAGCTTATGAATCTTTCGGTTGGCTTTCGGGACATGAAATCCGTTATGTAATACCCAAGGAAGTAAATGTGCTGGAATTAAAGTATCGTGAAACAGGCTACAATGCTGCTCTTGTTGGTGATTTCAAATGTGATGACCAAATGCTTAATAACCTTTGGCATAAGGCTCAACGAACTTTATATGTAAACATGCGTGACAATTATATGGATTGCCCTGACAGGGAAAGAGCACAATGGGCAGGCGATGCAGCAATGGAGATGGGTCAGGCTTTTTATGCACTTGACACAAACAGTTTTGCGTTAAGCCGAAAGCTTTACCTGGATCTGGCCAATTGGCAAACAAAGGATAGTATTATCTACAACCCGGTACCTGAGAAAGACTGGAAACTAGAACTTCCCACACACTCGCTTATGCCGCTGAGCGAACTATGGCGCTTTTTCCGATATACGCACGACACGACAACAGTAAAAATGGTGTATCCTGCATTAAAAAAATATTTATTAAAATGGAAGCAGGCAACCAACGGGCAAATTGTTTACAGGCCAGGCGGATGGGATTGGGGCGACTGGGGCGAAAACCAGGACTTGATATTAATTCAGCACGGTTGGTATTTGAAGACCTTGCAGACTGCCAGAAAAATAGCAGTCCTAATAAAACAGGAGGATGACCTACAACTTTACGATTCCCGAATCAACGGCATTACTCAATTTTTGAACAGTCCTGATTGCTGGAACGGAAAAGAGTACAGGTATAAAAGTTATACCGGTTCAACCGACGATCGTTCTAACGCCCTTATGGTGATTACGGGAGTTGCAGATACAACAAAATGGGCAGCATTACGAAAGGTGTTTTCTACATCTTATTATGCCAGCCCCTGGATGGAAAAATTTGTACTGGAGAGCCTTTTTATTATGGATTACCCACAAGTGGCACTGGACAGGATGCGTAAACGGTATAAACCAATGATCGTTTCGTCTCTTTCAACCTTATGGGAACTATGGCAATATATTAAAGGTCAAAGCCATGGAACCAGTTATGATCACGGCTGGTCTGGAGGTCCGTTGATATTATTATCAGAATACATTGCGGGCATTTCTCCCACCGAAAAACCCAATAGTTATATCGTGAAGCCCATGCTATCTGACCTTACACGCCTGCAAGCAGCATTTCCCTCGCCAATGGGTTTGTTGAAATACTCGATAATAAAAAAAGGAGATAAAAATATAGCAAACGTGCAGATTCCCCACAATGTGACAGTAATGTTTGGAATGCCAACAGGCAATAATAAACAATTAACAATAAACCACAATGGTAAACCTACATTATTGGATGCACAGGATCACTATGCATATATTAAATTAAATGAAGGAACACATACATTGGTTAGTCAAATACCATAAAAGATTATTGAAACAGATGAACGATAAACATCACATGCGGAAAATAGTATTTGGCTTACTTGCATTCTCATTTGCAATATTTTTTTGGAGTTGCGACAGAAACAAACCTATCGGTCCATCAAAAGATTTTGGGGCTTACTACACCCACATTGTAACCAACGATGAGTTTGAAAAATACTCACGAACGGGCGATTTTGCAGATATCATAGTTGATTTGGGAAAAGAAAACGGCAAGTTCGTTTTTTGGAGGGAAAGCAGTTATTTACCCTATTGGGAAACTGTAAATGGTGTGAAAGTATTTGCCGATGAAATAATCCCCCGCTCAGGCAATGGCAATAAAACCATGCCCGATAAGGTAAATTCGTTTTCGGCGGTAAAAATTATTGAAAGCAACCCAAATAAAGTAGTAATTCATTGGCGCTACCTTCCGGTTTTTAGTGGCACAAATCCTTTACAAGGCTTAACGCCAACTAATTTTGTTGATGAGTTCTTTACATTTTCACCAAATGGCCTGGTAGAGCGGACTATACGGCAAGGCACCCCGAAAGTAAATGACTGGGCAGATCCAAAGTTTCAGTTTGTTCAAACATTTAAATTAACAACAAAGGGTATTGCCGATAAGGTTCTTGTACAACCCGAAAGATTATTAAAACCCGAAAAATCACCCGGCAGGAATATCATAACTGAAAGCGTTGTAAAACCTGTTGCATGGTTTAAATTCGATGAAGCTATTGGTGACACCACCTTTGAAAACCTATCGACATCGGCAATGTCAGTAAACGGGGCTAAAACGTACTGGCGGCAGGGAATATCTGGCACGGCACTTCAATTTGATGATGTGAGTACTTTTCTATCGCTCCCTGCTAACGTTGCACCTAAGCCACAAACAGCCATTACCCTCGAAGGTTGGGTGGCTATCGGGGCCTACCCCTGGAGTTGGTGCCCGATTGTTCAGCAATGCGACGATGTACCAGAAGAGTTGGCTTTAGATATGAAACAGGGTATGAAAGTACAGTACAAGAAAGTGGACGACAGAGGCTATTTTCTTGGCATCGACGGACACGGGCATCCCGGGATAAAAATACGCATTGGAGGAAATTGGGAAGAGTTCACCTCTGACATGCATCTTGAAAGAAGGAATTGGTATCATATTGTTGGTACCTATGATAAAAACCTGGGCAAAATTGCCTTATATGTAAATGGGATTCCGGCAGGCGAAATGAAAGTTGCCCATCCCGGAGATATTGTCCTGTCGAATAAAAACCTGATGATTGGCAAGGGAAAAAAGAGGCGGCCAATTGATCCTGTAAGGCCCTCCACATTCCCGGATTTCTATTCATTTGACGGTTTGTACGATGAGATTAAAATATATGACCTTGCTCTTACTTCTGACCAGGTATTTGAATCGTTTGCCAATTATAAAACTTCTAAGCAAATCCTTGCTTCAGCCGACTTGCCATCCAGGATATTGCCTACCGGAGATAAAACAGATAAATTTGGCGCCACTTATTCTGCCTTGAAATATTTTGATACCTGGGACAACCTTTTTCGTTTTAGTAAAGGTGCTGATGTAGTAGTGAGTCTGGAAAATAATCCCTGCAAATTTGTTTTTTGGAGAGGCGTTAGCAATATACCCATGATTGTTAATGAGAAAAATGAATGGTATAGCAACGAATTTAATGAAACCTGGGATAAATCGGGCGGTCAGGGATGCCAGGAACCTATGTCGGATAAAAGTTCACAATACAGTCATGTACGGATTTTGGAAAATACACCTGCCCGTGTAGTAATCCATTGGAGATTTGCTTTGGTGGATGTAAACCATGTAATAGCTAATTATGATGAAAAAACAGGCTGGGGTGATTGGGCTGATTGGTATTATTACATTTATCCCGATGGTGTGGCGGCAAAAAAAATGCAGCTTTGGACAAATGGCGAGCGAAACCATGAATGGCAGGAGTCTATGGTAATCTTTGGTCCCGACCAGCATCCAAATAATATTATTGAACGTACCCAAACTATTACCATGTTGGCCGAAGATGGTAATTATAAAAGTTATGATTGGCTAACCGGCCCGCCAGATAACGTTGATAGCCCAAAAAATTCAAACATTCAGCTTATTAACCTTACTGGTAACTACGATCCTTTTACTATAGCAACCAAATTCATTGGCAAAACCAGGGTTTATGCAGGCGAGATGACCCCCTATGCAGCTTTTTGCACCTGGAACCATTGGCCTATTGCACAAATGCCATCCGATGGTCGCTACGCATCTTATCCTGACCGAACATCACATAGCTCCATTTCTAATGTTTACTTCCCCATATACAAGGAGGATACAACCAGAAACAAGCCATCCTATGAAAAAATAATGTTAGAAGGAATGTGGAACAAAACGGCAACCAACCTTATCCCCCTATCCAAATCATGGACACATGCCCCCAACCTCATTAATCTTAAAGGTGCGCAAGGCATCTACGATGTTAGCCAAAGGGCTTATGTATTGCAAGTGACTGGAAACTCTGTTTCATTTACAATAAATGCAAGTAAACAAAGCCCGATTTATAACCCATGTATTGTATTAAAGAACTGGGGCATAAAGGAAGATGCAAAAATAAGTGTAACCGGCGCTGTTAAACAAGGTACAGTGAGAGATACTGATGGCTCCTACACTAAGGTAATCTTTATTGAAAAAGTTAGCACAGAACCATTCGTGATTAGCATTTCTAAATAAATACTTTAGAGAATAGAAGTTGAAAGCACTTTACATTAGAACTTTTAGGAAAAATATTGAAAAATAATATTGCGATGGCGAAAAAATACAGGGAGTTCAAAAGCTCAGTTAATATCAGTTATCAGAAATTCACATCTCTAATAATCTTGTCATTTTTAATAGGGGTTTTTACTTGTAAAGCACAAGACAATCCATTAGGAAGGTGGACTTTCGACAGCAACGATCAAAAAACAGTAATTGATAAAGTGAGCAACGTTTCAGATACCATTAAGGGCAATTTTTGGTTTACTGACGGAGTAAGCGGCAAATGTCTTAAACTGGACGGATATACGACTCATATTGTAAGGTCGGCAGAAAAGACACCTGTTTTAGGGAAAACATTTACCATTGAAGCATGGGTAGCACCTCAGACCTATCCCTGGAACTGGACCGGGATTGTCGATCAGGAAAAAGACCATAAAGAGGGCTTCTTTTTTGGCTTGAATGCCGAAGGAAAAGTTGGCCTTGGAATAGCGGTGGGAGAAGATCGTAAATGGGTAATGTGTATATCCAGCGAAAAGATTGAATTGTTGAAATGGTCTCATATTGCAGCAACACTTGATCAGAATGGAGAAATGACGGTATATATTAACGGGAAGAAAAGTGGTAATTTATCAGCAGGGAAATATGGATGGGACTTAACTGGCTGGGCAAAACCTAACCATGATACCGATTTATTGATAGGGCGCAGCCATTCAAAGATGAGCCCGCAGGGTACAGAACGGGAACCCAGCCAGAAAACATTATCCTATATGAACTTTGATGGGCTGATTGATGAAGTTAAAATATATGATAAATCTTTGGACCCGGAAGAAATCAACCGGGATTACGAGCAACTAAAACCAAAGATAGCCCAACCGTTAAAATACAGGAAGTTCCCACTATCGGGCGCTGAAAGGAGAACTTTTGGCGCAATAAACACTACCCTGAAATATGATGAAACCTGGGATAAACTATGGAGAATTGGTGATTACTCAGATATTGTTGTAACATTCAATAAACCCATCCGAATGGTTTTTTGGCATGGAACAAGTTATGGAGCCTGTTATGTTACCGAAAATGAAAAATGGATGGGTGACCAAAGTCTTGAAAGCAACAAATGGATGGACGATCAAAAATTTGACAGCATTAATCCTTTGCCCGATAAGTGGGGCTGTGCCGAACACATGTCGGATAAGCGTTGCCTCTATTCTCATGTAAAATTAGTAGAGAATAATCCGGCACGCATAATTGTAAAATGGCGGTATAACCCAAGTTACATCACTTACGGACAGGCTCATGTTGATAAACTTACAGGCTGGGGAGATTGGGCAGAAGAGTATTTTGTTATTTATCCGGATGCCGTTGCCGTGCGCCACCAAGTATTATGGACAAGTAGATGGGGCGTTGTAGCAAATACAGCAAACTGGCCGGCACCGGGTGTACCCTGGCACCAGTTTCAGGAAACGATTTTTTTTAACCAGCCCGGTACAAAACCGGAAGATAATGTGGAAAGTGGAGCACTCTCAATTGCAAATACAAAAGGTAGTAGTTTTACATACCAATGGAATAGCAAAGTGCCGTATGCCCAAATGAAAAAAGATGGGATTGATAGAGTCCCGGGGGCAAATATTCAAATGACAAATCTAAAATCGGAGTATAAACCATTTATAATTTTTGAACCCGGCAGTACAATTGACCCTTGGGTTGGTGACGGATTTCCGCATTGGAATCATTGGCCTGTAGCGCAAATACCCAGTGATGGACGATTTGCATTTGCAGCCGATCGACCCGGCCATACATCTTTATCGTGTGGTGCACCAATTAGCCATGTTGGTGCTGAGGGTACCCACGAGGCGGTTATGCTTTATGGGCTTATAAATAAACCTATTGATGCATTAGTGCCACTGGAAAGATCCTGGAACAAAGCACCGGAATTAAAAATTATGAAGGGGCCAGTTGTAAATAATGGATACGACAAGTTTCAACGGGCTTTTATTTTGAATTGCGAAAATGGTTCAACTAAAACAGATATTCAGCTGACCGGGAGCAAGGGATCTCCGGTTGTTAACCCTGCATTCGTATTAAAAGGTTGGGGCGATAAAAAAGTTGCTATTTTGATTAATGGCAAAAAATGTGAAGAAGGCATTAACTATAGAGCTGGTTATGAAAACCACATTGAGGGAACAGATTTAGTATTGTGGTTCGATTTAAGTTCGGAAAAAGTAGAATCTATTTCTATAAATCCTAAATAAAATGGTAAAAAAAATAACCTAATAATTTTATCAACCCAAAAATGCCTAATAATGACATTGAAAGAATCAGAAAAATTATTGAAATTTTTGTGCCGGATAGTATAGCAATAAATTAAGCGAAAATGCAAAATTACCTATTTATGAAATGGAACCGAATATTTGTTATTATCCTGCTTTTACTTTATGCTGGTCACACTCAGGGACAACCGCACCGTTTGAAATGTGAATACCTGATTAATCCTATTGGGATTGATTCGCCATTGCCTCGGTTGCATTGGCAAATGAACGACAGCACCGCGGGCGCTATGCAAACAGCCTATCAGGTGATAATCGGAACTGATTCTGTTCAGGTAGCCAATGGAATAGGAAATTGTTGGGATACAAAGAAAATTTCGAGCCCCGAAATGTTGGTTTCATATAAGGGGGAAACCTTAAAGCCGTTTACTAAATATTTTTGGACAGTAACTTTATGGAACAAAGACCTTCACAAATCCGCGAAAGCGCCAGTTGCTAGTTTTGAAACTGGAATGATGCAAATTGCTAATTGGAAGGGTCATTGGATTTCGGATTCGAAAGATATATCATTGAAACCTGCGGCCTATTTCCGTAAACAATTTAAGCCTTCGGGGAAAGTTATAAGCGCCCGCGTTTATATTGCTGCTGCCGGTTTGTATGAGCTTTTTATTAACGGTGAGCGTGTGGGCGATCACCGACTCGATCCGATGGTTACACGTTTCGACAGGCGTACCCTCTATGTTACTTACGATGTAACGTCTCTGGTCAATTCAGGAAATGTGGCTTTAGGTGTGTTGCTTGGAAATGGATGGTACAATTTTCAGGCTCCGGCTGTTTGGTATTTCCATAAGGCCCCGTGGCGCGACCGTCAAAAATTTTGTTTAGACCTTCGTCTAACTTATGAAGATGGCCGTCAGGAAGTGATAACTTCAGGCACAGATTGGAAGACATCGCTCAGCCCAATTATTTTCAA
Source organism: Ferruginibacter sp. (assembly GCA_031424955.1). Taxonomy (GTDB): domain Bacteria; phylum Bacteroidota; class Bacteroidia; order Chitinophagales; family Chitinophagaceae; genus Ferruginibacter. The sequence goes on from JANPIJ010000025.1 coordinate 15,713, forward strand.
CAGTATTTATGTTGGCGAGCATTACGATGCCCGGCTTAATCAGCCCGGTTGGAACACGCCTCAATTTGACGATTCGAAATGGCTTAATGCTATTTCGGCAGGCGCACCTTCTCAAAACATTACAGCACAACAACTACAGCCAATTCGTATTATTGAAGAAATTACCCCGGTATCAATAAACAAGATAAGTGAACTCAAATCGGTATATAATTTGGGTCGCAATATTGCCGGGATCACACGCATTAGTGTTAAAGGGGAACGGGGTACAGAAATCCGTCTGAAACACGCGGAGATTTTGGCTACTGATGGAAACGTTGACATATCGAATATTGACCCTTATTATGAGCCAACGGATGCCAAACATCCCTTTCAAACAGATATTTATATTCTTGGGGGCGATAGTGTTGAAACATTTTATCCGCATTTCAATTATAAAGGCTTTCAATATGTAGAGGTAGCCACCAATCGCCCTGTTGAAATTAAGCGCCTTACAGGCCTATTGATGTACAGTGATGTCCCTGCAATTGGTAAGGTGAACAGTTCTGACCAAACCCTCAATAAAATCTGGAAAGCTACCAATGCATCCTATTTGTCTAATCTATATGGATACCCTACAGATTGCCCGCAACGTGAAAAGCTTGGCTGGACAGGCGATGCACAAATTGCCAGCGAAACAGGCATGTACAATTTCAATGCAATAACCATTTACGAAAAATGGCTGGCCGACCATCGCGATGAACAACAACCGAATGGTGTTCTGCCAGGAATTATTCCTGCGAGCGGCTGGGGATACCATTGGGCTAACGGGGTCGACTATACAAGTTCCATTGCTATTATTCCTTGGAACATCTACCTATTTTATGGTGATTCAAAATTATTGGCTGATTGCTATGAGAATATTAAAAGGTATGTTGACCACATTAGCGATTTAAGCCATAATACTTTAACAGACTGGGGCCTTGGCGATTGGGTTCCTGTAAAATCAAAAGCATCGATAGAGTTGACATCGTCTATATATTACTATGTTGATGCGACAATTCTGGCCAAGACAGCTAAAATATTGCATAACAATTCAGATTATCAGAAATATTCTGTGTTGGCGGAAAAAATTGCAGCTGCAATCAACGCGAAGTATCTTAATTATCAAACCGGGATATACGCAACTGGGCTGCAGACCGAATTAAGTGCTCCGCTTTTTTGGGGTATAGTTCCTGATAGTATGAAATCGAAAGTTGCAGAAAATCTTTCGATTAGGGTAATTGCCGATGGCAAACATTTGGATGTTGGCCTGCTTGGAACAAAATGTATATTGAGTGCACTAAGCGAAAACGGATATTCTAATTTGGCTTACGAATTAGCAAGTCAGAAATCATATCCTTCCTGGGGATATTGGATTGAGAACGGGGCAACAACACTTCATGAAAACTGGCTCCTTAATGCAAAAACCGATCAATCTTTAAACCATATTATGTTTGGTGAAATCAGTGCGTGGTATTACAAGGCATTGGGTGGCATAAGGCCAGATGAGAAAAATCCTGGGTTTAAGAACATTTTGCTGGAACCACATTTTGTAAATGGCCTTGATTCGTTTCAAACCAGCCATGACGGACCTTATGGCGAAATAATTTCAAGCTGGAAGCGCAAAGGTAAAATGGTAACGTATCATGTAGTTATTCCGGCTAACAGTAATGCCAGCATTAAATTAACTGGAAAACAAATCAAATTGAACGGGAAAATACTATATCGGCAAGCCAATAATGCCAGTTATTCAATCACACTATCTGCAGGTGCTTTTGATTTTGAGATTATTCAATAGTGAAAATTGCAGAATAAATATCGTAAAATACGCCATACAATAAATTTAAAATGTGCAAGCGGCCTAATTAGTCAAGTCTTAAAAGGCTTTTAACTATTTGATTATGAGTTTCTTAATGGTTTTTTTGGCATAATTTTTGTATTGAAATATGCAGGAAACGGTTGTTTTCGATTTGAAACCTTGCAGATTTTTTCGATATGTTAGCTAAGAGAACAGTAGATAATGGCCCCAGTTTGTTTTATTCCACATTGCCGGTGATGCTCAACCAATGGCATCCTTTGTATATTTTATCGCACCAAGTAAGCTGGTCTGTTTTCGAGGAAGCTTTTGCCCCGCTGTACTGTGCCGATAACGGCAGACCAGCCAAACCCATCAGGCTGATGGTTGGCCTGTCGATATTGAAGCATCTGCGTAATGTTTCTGATGAAAGCGTGGTAGAACAATGGGCAGAGAACAATTATTACCAGTATTTCTGTGGCGAGCTGAACTTGTACTTTTCCTCGAACTGCTCCGGACTTTGAAAGCCCCAAGATGAGTATCTTGGAATTCGGTTGTAATAAATTTCAATGTATTTAAAAATCTCTATTTCCGCATCCTCAAGGCTTAAAAAAGTCCCGTTTCGCAGAAGTTTGGCTTTTAAACGGGAAAAGAGCGATTCGCCTACCGCATTACCGTAACAGTTGTTGGCCCGGCTCAGGCAAAGGGCCTCATAGAAAAGTTCGGTTGCAAATTCGCCCTCCAATTGACGGGTAAATTTGTAACGTTCCATCCGGACTGGCTGAAAATGGAGATAATCTTTTTAAAAGAGTCCTCAGCATTACCATAGCCAATGAGTTATATGTGTTATTTTGAGCAGGCCTGTTGGAAAATAGTATCTTTCCAAAGGCCCAAACCCGCTGTTGCCCGGAACAAACAGGAAACCAAGCACCTGGCAATTTCTGCGTACGCAAACAAGGTTTATAACAGGCTGGTTATCGGCATACATAGCAATTCTATTAACTGGTATCACTTACGGTTTCCGGGAGTTTTTCTGAAAACAGGATTTTGGCTGTCGGCCAAAGGTCGTTTCCGACAAACTGACCCCCACACTGCGCAACATAAGATATTAATACGCAACTTTGCCTAACCTGCTGCCAAGGGAGTGCTGGCCAACCTTAGTTCGTTTGCCACCCGAGGAGGCCAGCCATACATTGCGCGAACAGCCGTGCTTGCACTTAGCTTTCACCTCGTTGTTACCCTAACCGATTGCACATACGCCCAAATCATTTTTCAATCCATCTCCCTTTAGAAATGCATTACCTCACGCCGCGCCAAATTGTGGCCGAACTGGACAAATATATCATTGGGCAGCACGATGCCAAACGCAATGTGGCCATTGCGCTGCGCAACCGCTGGCGACGCATGAACACGCCCGAATCCATAAGGCAGGATATTGTGCCCAACAACATCCTGATGATTGGCGCGACGGGTGTGGGCAAAACCGAAATAGCCCGGCGGCTGGCCAAAATCGCCGACGCGCCTTTTACCAAAGTCGAGGCATCCAAGTTTACCGAAGTGGGCTACGTGGGGCGCGATGTGGAAAGCATGGTACGCGACTTGGTAGAGCAGTCGGTGCAAATGGTGAAAGCCAGCCGCAAGGAATCGGTAAAGACGAAAGCTACTCTCATCGTGGAGGATGTGATTCTGGACGCGCTGATTCCGCCCATGAAGCAGCCTTCGGGCGTGGGTTACGGCAACGGCGATATGCCCCAGACCGACCAAGAACTGAATGAACGCACCCGCCAGAATTTCCGCGACAAACTGCAGCGCGGCGAACTCGATGACCGGAAAATAGAGATTGACGTGCAGCAATCGGCCGCGCAGGTGGGCATGGTGGGGCCGGGCATGGACGAGGTGACCATGATGAACCTGCAGGAAATGCTGTCGGGCATAATGCCCAAAAAAGCCAAAAAACGCAAGGTCACCATTGCCGAAGCCCGTAAACTGCTGCTTGAAGAGGAATCGGCAAAACTGATTGATATGGACGAGGTGAAGGAAGAAGCCATCAGGAAAGCCGAAAACACGGGCATCATTTTCATTGACGAGATTGATAAAATCGCTTCATCAAGCAAGGGCGCGGGCGGGCCCGATGTGAGCCGCGAAGGGGTGCAACGCGATTTGCTGCCCATTGTGGAAGGCAGCACGGTGACCACCAAATACGGTGTCATCAACACCGACCACGTGCTTTTCATCGCCGCCGGGGCTTTCCACGTGTCCAAGCCCTCCGACCTGATTCCCGAATTGCAGGGTCGTTTCCCAATCCGCGTTGAGTTGAAAAGCCTGACAAAAGACGATTTCTACCACATCCTGAAAGAACCTCAAAACGCGCTGACCAAGCAATACCAAGCCATGCTGGAAGCCGAAAGCGTGGAACTGACTTTCCAAGACGACGCGCTGATGCGGCTGGCCGAAATTGCGTTTCAAGTGAACTCGGAAGTGGAAAACATTGGTGCCCGCCGTTTGCACACGGTCATGAGCCACCTGCTCAACGAGTTCCTGTTCGACATTCCCGATGTGATCGGGGCCAACGCCAAAATTGTGGTGACCCTGCAACTCGTGGATGAGAAATTGTCCGGCCTGCTCAAGAACCGTGATCTGAGCCAGTATATTCTGTAATGCGAACCGCCAAGGGATTTTGAAGCGGCGCGGGGCAACAACCCGCGCCGCTTTTTTTTGGGTGGGTTTGAGCTTTTGGAAACATACTATTTTGGGGAAACCAAAACATAGGTCAGACACTGTGTGTCAGACCGGCAGGGGAAATCGGCTTCCGGGCGAACCGGCGGGTTTGGGCTTTTCAAAACATACTATTTTGGGCGGCAAGGCTGGCGTACGGCCCAAGCCGGGCATTGGTGTTTGTGCGGTTAATGTCTCGCTTGTAGGTTTTGGCAGCAAAACGCACTGCCGCCTTGCCCGGCGAAAAGGTATTTTTGCGGCACACCCGATCGAAACTCCATGCAAGCGCAGCAAAATACCCGTAAAGACAAAAGGAACTTGGCTTACTTTATCAGTTACTACTTCAACCTGAATCCGAACACAATCCAAGGCCGGCTCACCATCGGGTTTTTGTCCATGGGAGCTTTGTCGGTGGCGCTGGTGGTTATCACGCACCTCCAATGGCGGGCGGGCGTGCAGCAGACCCAATACGCACTTACGGTGGC
>JANPIJ010000026.1:0-39143 GCA_031424955.1 Ferruginibacter sp.
AAAACTGTTGCACCTTTGTGTCAGAAGTTGATTGATAGGAATTAAAAAATATCAATCATATCCAACAATCCTGATAAACCGAATAGTTAATAGTTTCAAATCCAACTATCGCTGAAAAGCAAAACAATCCAATATCAGTCAACTTCTTTTTAAATCCTTTATCCTAACGGCCCAATTGGCCATTTGAAGAACTAAGTCCGAAGAAAACCATGTATCCGTTATCCTGAAGAAGACAACGAATATCCGAATCTGAAAGAAAACCAACCGAATCCAACATCCTAACCTGTTGAAAGACAGAAAGACCGAGCACACTGAAACCAGGAATAAATTATTTCTGGAGAGGTAACCCCTCAAAAGCTTTCTTGATCCCCAACGAAAATCTCCTTCGGGAAGATTTTAACAACATTACTCCCACATTTTTTGATTGTTCAAATAAATGTGGGAGTTTTTTATTGCCGTAATGACCCGCTATTTAATTTTACCGGATGATTATTCAATCGGCCAAAGATATAAGCTTTACCCCCTCCCGGATTATTTCCCTTGTTCCCTCCCAAACTGAACTACTTCATTTTCTTGGCCTCGAAAATGTAACGGTGGGGATTACCAAATTTTGTGTTCATCCGGCTGAATGGCGTATTTCAAAGACAATCATCGGGGGAACCAAAAATGTACACATAGAGAAGGTTAAAAGCTTACAACCCGATCTGATAATTGCTAATAAGGAAGAAAATGTGAAACAACAGGTTGAAGCACTGGCACAGGATTGCCCGGTTTGTCTTACGGATGTAAATAACCTTGCAGACGCCCTGCAAATGATATTGGATATTGGATCACTGACCAACACATACGATAAAGCCCAAAACTTAACGAAAAAAATTAGCGATGATTTTTCTACAATTAGCCTACATGAATCTGCCATTCCTGCGGCTTATCTTATTTGGCAAAACCCCTATATGACCATTGGTGGCGATACTTTCATCCACGATATGATGAGCAGATGTGGATTAGAAAACATATTTGCTGACAGAAAAAGATATCCTGAAATTTCGATCGATGAAATAAAAGACAGCGAATGCCGGTTATTGCTTCTTTCTACCGAGCCCTACCCTTTTAATCAAACCCATATTATAGAACTGGAACTTTTGTTACCGGGTATAAAAATAGTATTGGCCGATGGGGAAATATTTAGTTGGTATGGCAGCAGGTTATTGTATGCTCCCGGTTATCTTAATAAACTATTCAATCAAATCGGTCTCTTTTTATGATTGATAAAATCTTGTTGTACACGATGTGCTTACTATATGGATAAAATCAAAGAAGCCGCCAGCCAAAGTTGATCGCCAGGTACTGGGGTAATTTTGATTTGAATAAATGTAAATCGCAAAACGCATCGGACCTGGCTAATAAAAAGTACAATTCAAATAAGATTAAAAAAAAAGTCAAATTCACTTAATTTTGTAAAAAAACAACCAATTATGAGTAAATACAAAGCAGGCGTATTACACGGCGAAGAGTTAGCAGCGTTATACAATGACGCAAAAGACAACCAGTTTGCATTACCCGCAGTTAATTGCATTGGAACCAACACAATCAATGCAGTGTTAGAAACCGCGGCAAAAGTGAATTCGCCGGTAATTATTCAATTCAGTAATGGTGGGGCTCAGTTTATTGCCGGTAAGGGCATGCCAAACGACAAATTACAGGCTAATATCTCAGGCGGTATTTCCGGCGCATTGCATATTCACAATGTGGCAAAATATTACGGTGTACCGGTTGTTTTACATACAGATCACGCAGCAAAAAAATGGCTTCCCTGGATCAGCGGCCTGATAGATGCCGGAGAACAATTTTACAAAGAAAAAGGCCAGCCGCTTTTTAGTTCGCACATGCTCGATTTAAGCGAAGAGCCAATTGAAGAAAATATCCACACATCAGTTGAATTTTACAAACGCATGGCTCCGTTGGGAATGAGCATCGAAATTGAACTGGGTGTAACCGGTGGTGAGGAAGATGGTGTAGATAACAGCGATATTGAAAATGACAAATTATATACACAACCCCAACATGTGGCCTATTCTTATACTGAACTAAGTAAGGTTGGTAAAATGTTTACGGTAGCCGCGGCCTTTGGCAATGTTCATGGCGTGTACAAACCAGGTAATGTAGAACTTCGCCCGGAAATTTTGCATAACAGCCAGGTATATATTGAGAAAGAATTAGGCACCGGCCCTAAACCTGTTTACTTTGTATTCCATGGTGGTAGCGGCTCCCCACAAAATCAAATACGGGAAGCGATCGGCTATGGCGCTATCAAAATGAATATAGATACGGATTTGCAATGGGCTTTCTGGGAAGGCATTTTGGAAAATTATAAAAAGTATGAAGCATACCTGCAGGGCCAGTTGGGTAATCCTGAAGGAGCAGATAAGCCAAACAAAAAACATTACGATCCAAGGGTTTGGTTACGCAAGGGCGAAGAAACTTTCAGTAAAAGACTGGAAGTGGCATTTGACGATTTGAATTGTATCAACAGGAATGCATAATTTTTCTCTTTATATCCGCTCGGACAGAGCAAGGATTAAGACGAGACATTTGAACTTTTAATACTCACCGGATCAGGTGATTTTCCTAGGTACCTGGTTGGGGTTTTGTTTTAAATTTTTAACGCTAAAAAGATCCAGGAATCTATCCGCTATTATAGGTGGATAGATTTTTGTTGAGCCAATCAATATGATAAAAGAAGAAGATTTTGACGCAAACCTGGCCGGCGAAGATGGCGAAAGTGAGGAGACGAAACGCAGGTGGTTTAAGCGGATAAAAAAAGGAATTCTTACTCCAACAAAAGATAAAGCAGATGCTCCGGAAGGATTGTGGACGAAATGTCCGTCCTGTAAATACACCTGCACGGTGAGCGAATTAAGGGAAAACTATTTTGTTTGTCCCAAGTGTGAATACCATCATCGTATAGGAAGCGCTGAGTATTTTGACATTTTGTTTGATGAGGGCCAATATACCGAGTTGTTCGCCAATGTAGTTTCCAAAGATTTCCTGCAATTTGTAGATCTTAAACCGTATGGTAAAAGACTGGAAGATACTTACGAAAAAACAGACCTTCATGATTCTATTACTGTAGCACACGGCAAAGTAAATACTAACGACCTGGTGGTAGCCTGTATGGATTTTGAATTTATCGGCGGAAGTCTTGGCAGTGTAATGGGGGAAAAAATTTCCCGTGCCTGCGACTATTGTATACAACACAGTGTTCCGTTTATGATCATCAATAAAAGTGGCGGGGCCCGTATGATGGAGAGTGCTTTTTCGTTGATGCAATTAGCCAAAACATCGGGTAAATTATCACAATTGACCGATCATAAGATCCCTTATATCTCTTTGTGTACCGATCCTACTTTTGGAGGCACCACAGCATCCTTTGCCATGCTGGGCGATATTATTTGTGGCGAACCGGGCGCCCTGATTGGTTTTGCAGGGCCAAGGGTTATTAAAGAGACCATGAAAAGAGACCTGCCGGAAGGCTTCCAGCGAAGCGAATTTCAACTGGAGCATGGTTTCCTGGATTTTATTGTACACCGCAAAGAATTGAAAGATCAGATGGCAAATTTATTGGTGTTATTTAAGAATTAAATGGAGTGCAAACTTTTTTTAAAAAGCAGTTTTCTTAACCGAAAACTGCTTTTATTATTATCTGGTCATCTATAATCAATTCAAATATTAAATTCAGAATTATGCTTGTATGATTAATTGTACTTTTGCAAAAAATCATCAGTTTGGAACTTAGTAACCGCAAGGCATACCACGAATATTTTTTTGAAGTGAAATACATTGCCGGCCTGGTGCTGGCAGGCACTGAAATTAAAAGCCTGCGTGCAGGCAAGGCCAGCTTTAATGACAGTTATTGCTATTTTGACAAAGGGGAATTGTATGTAAAAAGCTTGCACATCTCAGAATACAGTTTTGGCACTTATAATAACCACGAGCCGATGCAGGAACGCAAATTGCTGCTTAATAAAAGGGAACTCCGCAAACTGGAAGCGAAAACAAAAGAGAAAGGTTATTCCATTATCCCACTAAAAATTTTCCTTACTGAAAAGGGCTTTTTTAAGATGGAAATTGGTTTAGGTAAAGGAAAAAAGATTTACGATAAAAGGGAAAGCATTAAGGAAAGGGAAACAGACCGGGATATCAAAAGAAAGTATGGCATCTAAATTGACAACTGCACTTAGAACATTTCATCAAAATCAATGTTATTCAACTTACAAAATAAAAATACTTTCAAAAGATTGTAACTTTACCGGCTAATATGATGCAGCATATTAAGGTTTTGAATAGTTTAAATTTCACACCATCAACATGAATCAGAAGAATATTAGAATCGAGGTAATGAACTTTCTTGGCAAAGAAATAGATAGCATCATACATGAATACTTAAAAAAGATTGATACCAACTGGCAGCCGGCAGATTTTTTACCGGAAAGCTCATCCGAAAATTTTGGTGCAGAGATTAAGGAATTACAGGAACAATGCAAAGAATTACCCTACGATTACCTGGCCGTACTGGTAGGTGATATCATTACCGAAGAAGCTTTACCCACCTATCAAAGCTGGTTAACGGATGTGGAAGGAATTGATAAAATGGAACCCCAGGGTTGGAGTAAATGGGTAAGAATGTGGACCGCAGAGGAAAACAGGCATGGTGATTTACTTAATAAATTTATTTACCTCTCCGGCAGGGTAAATATGAAGCAAATGGAGATCAGTACCCAGTACCTGATTGCGGATGGCTTTGATATTGGTACCGGCAGGGACCCCTACAAAAACTTTGTGTACACTTCTTTCCAGGAAATGGCCACCAACATATCTCACCGCAGAACAGCCACCATTGCAAAAACACATGGTTGTAGCCAGTTATCAAAAATATGTGGTGTAATTGCGTCAGATGAAGCGAGGCATGCAAAAGCCTACAAAAGTTTTGTTGCTAAAATATTTGAAATTGACCCCAGCGAAATGATGTTGGCTTTTGAAGATATGATGCGTAAAAAGATTGTTATGCCAGCGCATTTTTTACGTCAATCCGGAGAAAAAATAGGTGAAGCGTTTGACCATTTCAGTGATGCTGCGCAACGCCTGGGCGTTTACACCAGTTTGGATTATACCGATATTTTGGAATCATTGGTAAAAGAATGGAACATTGGAAGCATCGGCGACCTGAATGGAAAAGCAGAAAAAGCAAGGGACTACCTGATGGCATTACCGGAACGTTTCAGAAGAGTGGCCGGCAGAAGTCAGAAAGCGCCATTGGAATACCAGTTTAACTGGATAAAATGACACAGATATAAGATACTGGATACTGGATACTGGATACTGGATACTGGATACTGGATACTAGATACTAGATACTGGATACTGGATACTGGATACTGGATATTGGATATTGGATACTAGGATATTGCATCTAGTATCCAATATCCAGTATCTTTTTCATCCCCTAACACTCACTCAAACTAATCGGGATATTTACCGCCAGGCCGCCATCCGCAGTTTCTTTGTATTTACTATTCATATCCAGGGCTGTATCCCACATGGTTTTTATCACACCATCCAGGCTCACCTTGGCAAAATCGGGAGAGCTTTGTAAAGCCAGTTGACTGGCGGTGATTGCCTTTATTGCCCCCATGGTATTTCGTTCAATACAGGGAATCTGAACCAGTCCGCCAATGGGATCGCAGGTTAACCCAAGATGATGTTCCATGGCAATTTCAGCAGCCATTAAAGATTGTCGCTGTGTGCCTCCCATACATTCCGTAAGTGCCGCTGCTGCCATGGCACTGCTTACACCAATTTCTGCCTGGCATCCACCCATTGCTGCTGATATAGTAGCGCCCTTTTTAAAGATGCTCCCAATTTCACCTGCAGTTAACAGAAACCGGATGATATTTTCATCATTATTTCCATCACAAAAACTAATGTAATATTGTAGCACCGCAGGTATTACCCCTGCAGCACCATTGGTTGGTGCAGTAACCACCCTTCCGAATGAAGCATTTTCTTCATTCACCGCCAATGCAAAACAACTTACCCAGTCTAATGTATATTTAAATTCGTTTCCGCCCTGTCGTATGGTAGCTATCCAATCGTTATACCCGTTGTATACCCTGCCATTTACCAGGCGCTTATTCAACTGAAATCCCCGTCGTTTAACGTTCAATCCACCGGGTAAAATACCTTCTGTATGGCACCCCCGGTATATACACTCCTTCATCACCCGCCAGATATTCAATACCTGGCTCCTTATTTCATTTTCAGTTCGCCAGGCGGTTTCATTTTCCATCACCACTTCGCTGATACTTAAGCCGGTCTTCATACACCAATGGAGCAGTTCATTGGCCGTATTAATCGGGAAGGGCAAAACCACCTGGCCTTTAACAGACGAGTCCTCTCCTTCTTTTACGATGAAACCACCACCAACAGAATAAAAGCTTTCAGCAAGGGTTTCACCATTTTGTAAACTCACTAAAAAAGTTAACGCGTTGGGATGAAAAGGCAAAGATTCCGTATATAAAAAATGAATGTCTTCCGAAGGATTGAAGCAGATGGGATATTGGCCCCCAAGCATCAATTTCCTTTCGGAACTGATAGCGCTTATTTTTTCCTCAATCCTGTTTACATCAAAAGTTACCGGATCATCGCCGCTTAGTCCTAATTGAACCGCCACATGAGTACCATGCCCGATACCTGTTTTGGCAAGTGAGCCATATAGTAGAATTACTATTTTATTTACCTGTCGTAAAATGTTTTTATCCTCCAGCGATCGTAAAAGCCGCTGTGCCGCTTTCCAGGGCCCAAGCGTATGACTACTACTTGGCCCAACACCAATTTTAAACATATCAAATATGGAAATGGCTTCGTGGCTCAAGCGGGAAATTTTAAAACCTATTGAACATTCACCAGGTCGATGTTAAAAACAAGGTTTGAATTTGGTGGAATAGCTGCACCTGATCCGGCGCTTCCATAACCCAATGACGGAGGAATATATAAAATAACAGAGCCTCCTGGTTTAATTAAAGGAATACCAATTTGCCAACCGGTAATTAGTTGACCGAGGGTGAAGGTAACACCAGTGCTGTTTTGATCAAAAGGGGTTGCTGAGCTACTTATTCTTCCGCTGTACTTAACCGTTACTTCAGAACAAACAGATGCGGTAGCACCTGCGCCGGGCGTAACTACCTGGTAAAAAATCCCACTTGAATGCTGGGTATACGGCAATGAATTAGCATCCAGGTAAGCTTTCAACGTGGCTACTTCAGTTGCAGGTGCAACCGCTGAAGTGGTAGTGTAGGGACATTTTTCGGATTTGTTGCAGGCGGCAAATACAGAAAGCAAGGCCAGCATTAATAAGAGTTTCGTTCGCATTGTTGTTTTTAATTGATGAATACTTGTTTGTTTATTTGTCTGATTTATTTTCTTTTGACTTTAATTCTTTATACAACTGTTCATTCATTTCCCATTTGTATTGCATCCGGAAATAAGAATAGAATACCACCACACCCATCATCGCTATAATAGCAGTTACAAACATCCCGGGCGATGTTCCGGATATTTTCATATACCATTCCGGGAGGAAAAGCCTGATTACCACCACCAGTAAAATAATTGGAAGACCAAATAAAAGTGCCATTGGAAATCCCCTCGTAAGTTTACTCATAAAAGTATTTTCAATATCCCGGTTACGTTCCCAATACCGAAGAAAGGCTATGTCCTTTTCACTGCTCATTTTGCGAAGTTAAGAATTAAAAAATTGGAGTTTTGCAAATTGAGTAATATTAAGTAGGTTTGGCTCAACCAAATATACTTTTGTGAAAATAGAGCAGCTGATCGTTCAATATTTGTACATCAATAAAAAAGTTACCATACAGGGAATTGGCACTTTCAAATTGGATCCATCCGTAGTATTGCCCAATGAAAATGATAAAGATAAAGATTTTGTAATGCCTGAAAATGCGTTTCAATTTGAATACAATTTAAAGGCGGTGGAGGACGATGGACTGGTAAATTATATTGTTCAGCATACCCGTAAAATACTGCCCCTGGCCTCCGCAGATCTCGACTCGTATGCGATACTGGCAAAACAATTTTTAAATATTGGGAAGCCGCTCGTTATTGACGGCGTGGGCACGATACAAAAAAACCAATCGGGCGATTACCAGTTTATACCCGGCGTTTTCATCACGCCCAGGATTGACGATATCCCTAAACAATTGCGGGAAAAAAGAGATGAAAGCGTTTCGTTTGAAAGTGAAGCAAGAGTAAATAATAGCCGCCGGAATTTAATCATTGCTATTGCGGCGTTGGTCATTATTCTTTCCGGGTTGGGAATTTATTACGCAATAACCAATAACCAACGTTCGGAAACGGTTCCGATGGCAATTTCGGAACCTGTAGCAGACACAAGCACCAAAAATACCACCAGTACGGATACCAGTACTCAAACTACTGCAGACACCACCGCAAGAACGACCATGCCACCGCCCGTTATACCAGCCGACGGTAATAATTTTAAAATTGTGCTAAAGGCTTACCCCACATCCGAATTGGCTCAAAAAGCGTTTAAACGATTGACCACTTATGGCCACAAGCTGGTAGTAATAAAAACAGATTCATTAAAATATGAATTGGCGATGCCTTTTAAGACACCGTTAACCGATACAACAAGGGCGAAGGATTCGCTGAAAGTATTCTTTGGCGGCAAGCCTTATGTAAAATTGTAATATAAATGTTTTTTTATACGCGATGATTATCGATGGCCGATGATGAAACTCCCGCTTCAAAAAACTTTTTCTATTTTTTGGTTATTGGTTTTGACTGACCTTTTGGCCATCCTGTTTGGATTTGGCTGGCTACACTATGTGGTTAAACCTTTATTGATGCCGGCTTTGATGGTATCATTGATTCATCCTGGCATGGCAATAACTGGTAAAAAAATCATCCTGGCCGGCTTGCTTTTTTCATGGCTGGGCGATGTTTTTTTATTATTTGAATCAGCCAATTCTTTATTTTTTATAGCAGGACTGGTAAGTTTTTTAATTACCCATATTTGTTACATTATTTATTTTAGCTCAGTTAGTTCTGATGCTCCATCCCTTTTGAAAAAGCAACCAGTTTATGTGTTATTAATCCCCGGCTATGGTGCCGTATTGGTTTACCTGCTTTTTCCGCATTTAGGAGTATTAAAAATCCCGGTGATTGTTTATGGGGCAACTATATGTGCCATGTTGCTTGGCAGCCTGCACATCTATTTAAAAGTAAAAGCACCCGCCAACTCGTACTTTGTATCAGGCGCTGCTTTGTTTGTATTGTCAGATTCACTACTTGCCATTAATAAATTCTATCAGCCACTACCCATTGCGGGTATCTGGATTATGCTGAGTTATTGTGCAGCGCAGTACCTGGTAGTATTGGGTTTAATAAAGAGGAGTGACACGGGGGAACTATTTTAATCAGATAAAATACCTGGGTATAACCTGCCTTGCCAGGTTTCAGGTTTACCCGGAGGCAAAGTCATTGAATTAAGGAACCAGGAACTAAAGGCACTAACGTAAAGACCGCCTTAAAACTTTCGTTTTTAAGGCGGTCAAAAAATAATATCATTGCAGCTATCTGCTTTTTATAAAACCATTGCTTTACCAGTGTAGAGTTTCCCCTCCTGGCCTGCAATATTGATAAGGTACATTCCCTTTTGCACAGGGACCATTATTTTGTACAGGCTTGTTTCTTTCGTAAATATGATCCTCTGCGAAGCCATTTTTTTACCGGCTATATCAAACAGTTCAATAGAACCATTACCCGGCTTTGCACTGGTAACCTGTACATAAATGTAATTACCAACTACATAATGGCGTACACCTAAACCGGGGTTACCGCTCAGTTTAACCAGTATGGTTTTGTAAACATTATTTTTACCGTCTTTATCAGTTTGTGAAATACGGTAATAACCAGCAGCAAATGGTTGCTTATCTGTGAGGGTATAATTCTGTTCCCCTGTTCCAACCGCTTTGGTCGCACTTACAGTAACCAAAGTTTCAAATCGCTGACCATCCATGCTTTTTTCAATTGTAAAAAATCCATTGTTCATTTCATTGGTTGTTCCCCACTCCAGCAATACATTATTTTGTACAGGTTTACCACGAAAGTAAAGCCAGCTAACAGGCAAGGTAGTATTACAATTACCGGAAGGTGAAATAGCGGTTACGGAAGAAGTAGTATTGGTTAAAGCTCCACCAGTTGTCAGCGCCCTTCCATTAATTGAAATACCCGTAGCCAGTTTAATTGCCCCGTTATTACAAACAATAGTACCGTTAAATAACGAGTAATCACTTATGTCCACCGCACCATCTACTACCCAATATACATTTGCGGCCAGGGCACCGTTAATCAGCAAAACCTTTGAATAAGTTGTTGTTGAAAGCGCTCCCTTTATTTTTATAACAAATACGGCTCCCGGCACCCCTTGTGCGTTCAGGTAAAGCGAATCTGTAAATGTGGCGGCACCATTCATAATATAAGTGTGTGGTGTAAGCACCAGGTTGCTGCCAAACTGGGCGGGGTACAATAATTCTATATCATTTGGTAAAGTATTCAGATAAGTGTACGCATTCCCGAGGGCAGCAGCAGCAGCGGCCGTAGAAACATCAGGTATGGGATGTATCATACCGTTTACAAGTAAAGGATTGAAACCGGTGGTTAAACCTACATTTGTTCCAACATCTCCGGTAAGATTGGTAGTCCCGCTATTTGTTACCGATCCGTTGCCAGAAAATATTGCATAGCAACCGGAAGCACCAAGGTTAGGAGCGGCTGGACCGGTTAATACCGCACTGCCACATCCGGAGGGAGTATATGCCAGCACACCATCCGTTGTAACAGCTCCGTTAATAGAAAGTGCCCTTCCCTGTAGCGTGTCACTGGTATTCATATTAATAGCAGCATTGTTAGCAACAATACTGCCTGCCATAAAAGTTTTAGTGGCAACGCTTACCAACCCTTCCACTTTCCAAAATACATTACAGGCCTGTGCTCCGTTTATGAGTTTAATCCTGGAAGCGGGATTAGTAGAAAATGCCGCCTGTATTTGAAATATAAATACCGAGTTTGCATTATTCTGCGCATCTAAAATAAGCTCTCCGCTTAAAGTTGCCACACTAGGTATATAATAAACACCCGGAACCAACGTAGTTCCGTTACCCAACAAAGGAGATGCGGGATAGAATGTTGGAATGGCTGAGTTCAGTGCGCTGTATAAAAGCAACAAATCTGCCGCAGCCTGGCCACTTGCGCCGTCATTGTCGTGCATTACACCATTCACATTTCCGAAACCGGTGCTGGAACCACTATTGGTACCCACATTACCGGTGAACTGTGAAATGCCGGAGTTTGTGACTGCTCCCGCGGATGTGAAAAGTACAAAATTGGCGGTAGTGCGCAAGTTAGGTGCCTGGGCAAAATTTACAATTGGAAAAGATAACAATGCAGTTGCTGTTATTAAAAAGAGTAACTTTTTTTTCATGAAAGAGGTTTGAGTTTTGTATGAATATTCACATGTAAAGGTGCCCCCCTTTATCCCCCCTATTGTTACACAATTAGTTTATTGCCTTATATGATTCACACCTTTCAGTAAAATAATTTATATATTAGTTGCAAGATTTTTAGCTGTGGTAATCACTTTTGTTTCAGTGCATGGCTATTAATTCCCCTACTGGTGTTACATGATTATACATGAAATGAATGATGGATTTTCACCCGATATGCATCCAATATTTTTGTCCTTTTATACAATGAATTTTACCTGTTATTATGTTTCTTATTATTATTTGAAAATCACAGCTATTAGCTTCCCATATTTTAGCATCATGCAACCCTTATCTCCATAAAATTGTCTTCTCAAAAAACAGGTTATGAAAGGTTTAATTATTCCTTGCTTTGCAATAGTGCTGGCCGCTTTTGTGTCCTGCACAAAAGAGCCGTACCCAATAAGTTATCGAAATTTTATACCAGTAAATAAATGCCAGGCGTTTGAGACTACCGGTGAATTATTAACCTGTTGCCTGGATAGCGTTATCAAGGACTCCCGTTGCCCGATCGACGCGGTTTGTATATGGCAGGGAATTGCAGTAGCGAGGTTTACGGTAAATGCTAAAAATGAAACCCATGTAATTACCCTGGCCACTTCCAGTTTTGCTCCCTATAAGAGGGATACAATTTTAGCAGGATTCAAAATGGAATTTGTTAACCTGGAGCCCATACCTTCAATGAGTAACCCGGCAAAATATAGCGATTATGTAGCGGAAGTGAGCATAACGAAGCCTTGAGCTATGAATGATGAGTAATGAGTAATGAGTGATGAGTGATGAATAAGGAGTAATGAATAAGGAGTAATGAATGATGAGTGAGTAGATTGCCCATTCACCATTCACAATTGACCATTGACCATTCAACAGTGCCCTTACCTCCACTAACATTTTTCAAGTGCCTGCAAAATATCTCCGATTATATCATCCACATGTTCCAACCCTACGGATATGCGGATAAGTCCTGGTGTTATATCAGTTGCCAGGCGTTCCTCTTCCGTTAATTTGGCATGGGTGGTACTTGCGGGGTGAGAGGCAATGCTTCTTGTATCGCCGAGGTTGGCTGTTAGGGAAAGTAATTGGAGGCTGTTTAAAAATGTACGTCCACTCTCCAGTCCCCCGGATAAATTAAAGCATACAATCCCTCCCCCATTCTGCATTTGTTTGATAGCGATATCATATTGCGGATGGCTTGGCAGAAAAGGATATTTTAAAAAACTGATTTTAGGATGATGTTCTAAAGCGGTGGCAATTTTAAATGCATTGTTCGCATGGCGTTCCATTCGCACATCCAGGGTTTCGAGGCTTTTGCTTAACACCCAGGCATTAAAAGGCGACATAGCCGGGCCCGTGCTGCGGCAGAACAAATAGATATCCTGGATCAGTTCTTTTTTACCAACAATTACGCCTCCTAAAACACGGCCCTGACCGTCTATCCATTTGGTAGCGGAATGTACTACCAGGTGAGCGCCAAAATCAATGGGCCGCTGGTTTACAGGCGTAGCAAAGCAATTGTCTACATTTAAAATAAGGTTATGTTTTTTTGCGAGGGCCCCCATCATTTCAAGATCAATGATTGCCAGGCCCGGGTTGGTAGGCGTTTCAATATAAATCATTTTGGTATTGGGTCTGATAGCTGCTTCCCAGTCTTCGGGTTGATCGGCACTTACATAGCTATATTCAATACCATAGTTGGGCAAATATTTTTTGATGACGGTATGGGTACTTCCAAAAATAGAATTGCAGGCCAGCAGGTGATCTCCCTTTTTTAGCAGTGCCATAAAAGATGCAAATACCGCACTCATTCCCGAAGAAGTTGCATAGCCTGCTTCCGCACCTTCCAGTGCTACCATTTTATCGGTAAATTCTTTAACAGAAGGGTTACTGAAACGGCTGTAAATATTATCGTCCGATTCGTCTGCGAAAGCGGCCCGCATATCTTCCGCATTGTCAAAGCAAAAACTACTGGTCAGGAACATAGGTGTGGAATGTTCCATTTCTTTGGTACGATCGGTTTGTATGCGAACTGCTTGTGTAATTGGGTTCATAATGAAGGAAGCCCCATCCCTACCCTTCCCCGAAGGGGAAGGAACGTGATTGGGGCGTTTTTAAATTGTTAGTTTAAAAGCTTTTCGGGGAAAAAAATATTTGAAAGAAAGTTTACTATTAAAAGAACTAAGCTGATTGAACGGTAAAATAAAACACAATTAAAGTTCAATAAAGATCATAAGTACAAGAGTGCGACGCCTGTGAAGCTAAATATCAATTCAAATGCCGGGACAAAAAATAAACATCCAAATATTCCCTTGTCGCAAATGCGGTAATCACTTAATACTACTTGTTTAGGGACATGCCCACAATTGAGCTATTCGAATAACTCCCCTTTAGGGGTTGGGGGCGGATGCCTTCACCCTCACTTCCCAGGTTAAATTGGTACCGCCCCGCCTGAGCGTTTCCGCTACGGAACAATATTTGTTCATTGATAATTCGCAGGCCCTTTCCGCTTTATCTACATCAATGTCGCCAGTGAGTTCAAATACAATTTTTACGTCTTTCCACAGGGAAGGTTCTTTTCCACTTTCCCGCTCTCCTTCAATCTTCATCGAAAAATTCTCCACCTGCTGGCGCTGCTTTTTCAATATCATCACAATATCAATTCCGCTGCAACCGCCCATGCCCATCAGCAGTACCTGCATGGGGCGAATACCATAACCGACACCGCCACTTTCAGGACTGGTATCCATTTTTATGGTGTGACCGTTACCATCTACCGCCTCAAAGCCAAAATCACCTTCTTTTCGATTTACATTTATTTCTATCATTTCGCAATATTTTTACAAATATAATTCCTGCAAGCCTTTACTTTGCATTTTTTACAAGTAACTTATTGAATGAAGTTTTTTCATTATCCACATCATATTGCACTGGAAGGCGGCGGCTCATTAAATGAACTTACGATAGCCTATACCACCTACGGCACACTAAATGAAGATAAGAGTAATGTGGTATGGATCTGCCATGCGCTTACTGCCAACTCCGATGTAGCAGACTGGTGGAACGGAATAGTGGGTAAAAACCATGTGATTGACCCTGAAAAATATTTTATTGTCTGTGCCAATATACTGGGCTCCTGCTATGGCACTACCGGCCCGCTGAGTATTAATCCTGCTACCAACGCTCCGTATTACAACTCATTTCCTTTAATTACCATAAGGGATATGGTGAAGGCGCACATTCTTTTGCGTAAGCACCTGCAGATTGACAGAATATTTTTACTGATGGGCGGCAGCATGGGCGGCTACCAGGCAATGGAATGGAGTATAATGGAAAATGAGGTGATTGATCATTTATTTTTATTGGCCACCTCCCCTACCGAAAGTGCCTGGGGGATCGCCACACATACCGCCCAGCGCCTTGCAATTGAGGCAGACTGTAGCTGGGCATCCTCCTCACCGGAGGCAGGTGCCAAAGGTTTGAAAGCTGCGAGAGCCATTGGCATGCTTACTTATCGCAATTACGGTATTATGGTACAGCAGCAAACAGACCATGACTTTGAAAAACTGGACAACTACAAAGCATCTTCCTATATCAATTACCAGGGCGATAAACTGGTACAGCGATTTAATGCGTACAGTTATTGGTTGCTTACCAAAGCGATGGATAGTCATCATATCGCCAGGGGAAGAGGTGGGCATTTAGAGCCTGTACTAAACAGCATTACCCAAAAAACAATGATCATTGGTATTAGCAGTGATATCCTTTGCCCGGTAGCCGAGCAGCAGTTTCTAACCCATCATATACCCAATGCCGACCTGGTGGTGATTGATTCCAATTACGGCCATGATGGTTTTATGGTAGAATCGAAAATCATATCGCAACACCTGGCGGAATGGCTGGGTGATATTTTCGTTTTGGGATATGGGGCGGTTATATAGCGCCTTATTTCAGTTGTGCAATATTGAATAATTCGTACCAATCTTCGTGTGACAATTTTATGTCGGCAGCCGTTGCTGCGTTTTTTATTCTTTCTACATTCAGTGATCCTATAATTGGCAGGGTACCTAATTGCATTAGCCAGGCTACAGCAGTTTGCTCCACATTGGCATTATGTTTTGCAGCGATCTCGGTTAATTTCGACCGCAACAATTCTGATTTTGGATCCAGGCCGTGCAATATTTTACCATCCGCCAGTGGCGCCCAGGCCAGTGGTTTACTGTAGCGTTGTTTTATAAAATCTACCCGGCCATCTTCAATGGCGGAGATATTTAATAAATTTAATTCTACATGATTGGTTACTATGGGAACTGATAAATAGGAAGCCAGTTGCTGGTGCTGAAACACACTAAAATTAGATACCCCAATGCTTTTGATTTTACCCTGTTTTACCAACTGCATCAATGCTTTAGCGGTAGATTCCAAATCGCTTAAATGATCGTTGTGGTGTAGTAAAAAAACATCCAGGTAATCGGTACTCAGCCGCTGAAGAGAATTGTTAACACTGGCGATGATGTGCTCCGCCGACGTATTGTAATAGGTAAATCCTTTTGCAGAGGTACAAATGCCACATTTGCTAAACAATACGATGTCTTCTCTTTTAAAGGATTTACTTTTTAATACTTCCCCAAAATACTTTTCAATCGAATAATCGCCATAAATATCCGCATGATCAAAAGTATTAATACCCATTTCCAGGCAAAGGTTTACAATTTTTTCAATTTTCCCCACCGTTTCACTACCCTCATCTTTCCACCTCCAGAAACCATAAATTGCTTCTGACACTTTTGGACCGGAATCACTTAGATATACATTTTTCATATTGCTGTAAACAATTTTTATAGCCGCTATACAACCCGGAAAGTAAAAAATGCGCTGCCCTGCTACTATATCCCGGCAAAGTATACCGACCTTATTGATCAATACCTGCAATTTACAGAAATAGCTATCCAAATTTGTATCGGGAGAAAAATATATGCTTTAGAGACACAGGCTGGGCTGCCAAAAATAAAAAGGGCGATATAAAAATACCACCCCCGCTAACGATTGATTGAATCTAAAATTTAAAAAAGACGCCACGGATGGATTCGAACCATCGTAAAAAGTTTTGCAGACTTAAACCTAACCGCTCGGCCACGTGGCTATATGTAGTTACTGTATAAATTAGCTCTTCGTAATCTTTGGAAGAAATAAGATACCGTTGTTACTGAAGTGAAGATAGGTTAAATTTATTAGTCTATCAATTTTATAGACTATTTAAATAAAAAATATTTTACCGCCTTACAGGATTCAAATAATGGCCTTCGCCTATTTTTTATTGAATGGCTTTTTTCCGCAGGTCAAAATTCTGAAAAAAGAATAAGCGCATGGTATGCAGATTCCTGTACTTATTTCCGGCGGGTAATTGCTGAAAGAGGTTCATATATCCTAATTGGATATTGCTTTGCTCGTTCACCTGGTATTTAAATCCGGCAAAAAAGCGGTTCTGGTCAAAATAATTATTAACGACTTGTTTCCCGAAATTAATATGAACTTCATCGTTTATAACAAATGAGAAACTATTAGGAACAATACCTTTTTTCCCCAGGGGAATATCATACCATATATTGTATCGCAACCTGAAATTAAAATTGTGCCCACCCGCCAATGTTGAGTCATTTAATATCTTCCTTCTGTATCTTTCCTCCAGCCTGAACCACTGCATCATTCTTTTACCACCATGCTTCGTATGCCATTGTACCTGCTGCCAGGGACGATGCTCCGGCTGTGTGATTTTTTTATTTGCATCGGCAGGATAAATACTTACATAGGCGTAGCCGGCAGTAAGCTTGGTAACATCGTTTACATACCAGGTTAATCCCAACCGAATAATGCTTTGTGAAAAGTTATCCGTAAAGTTTTCTTTGGTACGCAAATGAAGATCGGTCCAGGTGCCCCATTTATTACTGAACCTGGTCTGATTTAGATACCCAAACCACAACTGGTTAACATCTTCAGTACTCTTAGTGCTTTGCGCATTGGCTAAAAATCCAACACTTATAACAAGTAAAAAACATACAATAATTCTATTCATCGTGCCATTTAATTTAACAAAAAGGAGTGCCGCAAAAATAGGTCACTCTTTTCTAAAATTGAGTCTTCTGTGTAATTAGATCCGTATTAACAGATAATAAAGTTTAGCTTTTTAGAAAGGTGTAAACTATATTATCTGAGTCACCTTTTTAATCCTTGCCCGGTATAACAAAGAACGAAGTGATGAAGCGGTTTATTTATTTAATAACCCATCCACGGTGATCGCAACATAATACAATGCACCAATGGTTGGCCCACCCGCATATTGAATGCGCCGGTTATTTAAAACATTGGTACCACCAAACTTAATAGTGGATTTCAATTTAGGCGCCCTGTATGTTACCTGTGCATCTACGTTATTAATAGCATCCACCTGGCCGGTCACCAGGGGGCTTTCCCATAAAAAGCTATTCTGCCATTTCCATACAATATTAAAACCAACATTCCGGGTGATGGCCCTGTTTCCGACAGATAGATTGGTAGTCCAGTCGGGGGTATTAAAACCGGTTACAAACAAATCCGGACTGGTGATCCCTTTTATTTTATTATAGTTAAGGTTGCCTGATATTGTAAATGTTTTATAGAAATTGTAAGTCAGTCCTAAAGAAGAACCATAGGAGGTGTACTTATTTTTAGCATTGGTGTAAACGCGGTAACGCTCCTGCCCTTTGCTGGCGGCATTCCCTCCGCTTGCTGCCTGTGCGTCACGGTTTCTGTCTACCATTGCAATTACAGCCGCATCAGACCCGATTGTTTCACCAATTGGCACAAATACCTGCACCTGTCCCAGGAAGCCATCATAAACATTCGTGTAAGCATCCACATCGACAAATAATTTATTATTGAATAAAGCACTTTTATAACCTACCTCGAAAGAGTTGATTCCTTCGGGACGTCCATCAGATAAAGCGGCCTGTTTTAGTAAACCCCTGTTTGCAAGCGCTGCTGCATCAGTATTTCCTGCCAGTTTTACCGCTGCATTAAAAGCAGATACAGATGATTGCGTATAGCTGTTTTCGCGGTAGCCCAGTCCCTCATTAATAACAGGTAAAATACCCACCCGTTTTACCCTGCCATTGTTAACATAGGATAAAGCCTCAAACAATGCGGGAAAACGATACCCCTGCTGAAAAGTAAAGCGGAAATTATGCTTTTCCTTAACGGTATAAACAGCGGCTAAGCGGGGAGTTAGTTTTGCCTTAAATTCGGGATTATAATCTGCCCGCAGGGATCCCCATAATTTTAAATGCTCGTTAAACAATGTCTTTGTTAATTGTACAAATCCTCCAAATTTTTTGTAGTAAATATCACTACCAAAACTACCATTCGCAAGAGGGGTATTTCTGTCTGAAACAGGACGTTTGAAATCAACAAAATTATTGCCATCGGGTATCAATTGATACAACCGTGTATCTCCACCTACCAACAGGCTGAAATATTTAGCCTGCTTTGTTAAATCCAACTGTCCTTCCAGGTGGTACAAATTACTTTTTTGAATTAAAGCAGCTCCGCCCGTTATGGGTGCATTGGGAATTGCAGACGATTTAATATCCCAGTTATTGATACTGATAATGGAATCTCTTACTGTGTTAAACCGCTGCGTACCTGGAACAACCCTGCTGGCATCTGCCTGCTCACGGGCAAATTGGGTTGCTGCTGCCAGGTTAGCCGATGTTAATGTGCCGCCATGATCTGTTGCATAGTTATTCAACGCAGTTTTATACTTTGCTGCCCATACAGTGCCGCTTCCACCGGAATAAAGATCTAAATTATCGGCCAGTGGTTTCACGTTGTATGAATCGCCGGAATTTTCAATGGAGGTATACGCCTTGATGGTAAAGTTGCTGCCTTTTAATTCCAACTGGTGATTTTGCACTACTACATTGTCCAGTTTTATTTTATTTCCGCGTTGAAACACACCATCCATTTTACCTACCCTGTAAGAATAGGTAAGCTCGGTTTTGGGTGTAAATTTATAATGCAGGGCGACATCAAATTTTAAGTTATCTACTTTGGGATCAACCAGGTCCTTTTCCCAATAACCGGTACGGCCAACTGTTAACGTTCTGTTGGCCACCCCATCTATATTTAAGCCGCCAACAGACACGGTATTGCTGCCAGCCAATGCGTCATCACCATATTTATTCCAGCCATCAAATACGATATTGTTGGTTCCGTTTAATGCCGGGTAAGATGGATTGGCGGTATTTTTATTATTCGGATTCTGATCAGTCCTGGTATCCGAAATCCAGTCTGTTCCCTGCAAATAACTGGCGTTGATCTTGAAAGCAAATTTATTACTGAATGCCTTAGCGTATCGGATAGCTGTTTCAGTTAGCAAACTGGCCGCATGATCCCTGCCATCCACATGATTAACACCGGTACGTTGAAATACACTTAATCCCTGTGATGTAAACGGATTTTTGGTAATCAGGTTCGACATACCATTGATGGCATTCATGCCATACAATGCGGATGCGGCACCAGGTGTAACTTCAATACTTTGAATGTCCAGCTCGGTGGGCCCGATGGCATTTCCCAACGGCACACCCAGTGTTGCAGCCTGCATATCAATGCCATCCACCAGTTGCATAAAACGGAAATTGTTGGGAATATTGAAGCCCCTGGTATTGGGTACTTTAAATGTTATGGAGGAGGTAGTTAACTGAACCCCTTTTACATTTCCAAGTGCATCATAAAATGAGGCCGCGGGTGTTTCCTTTAAAGCCCTGATATCCAGTTTTTCGATACTCACCGGTGATTTTAATATTTTTTCCGAGGTGCGGCTGGCAGTAACAACTACCGCATTTGCAAGGAAAGTCTGGCTGGTCAATTGTATCGCCAATTTGGAATTTACATTCTTTATCTCAATTTCCTGTGGTGAAAACCCTACAGAAGATATCACCACGGTGAAAGGAAATTTTTGGTTGATCACTAAAGAAAACCGCCCGGTTGAATCCGTAATAGTACCCTTTGTGGCACCCTTTACCGAAATGCTCGCAGAAGCCAGGCCCTCGTTACTTTCGCCTACTACCCTGCCACTTAATATTGCGCTCCCGTTGAGCTGTGCAGTTGCTATTACAGGTATTAAAAATAATAATGCTAATAAATTTTTCATGCTTTGTAAATCTTTGTTTTGGTTTATCGGTTGTTGTTTGTAAATTATCAATCAGAGTATAATGCTGAGGGGCGTATCAATAATTGATACAACATCGGTTTATTAAATATTTCATGCTTAGTTAAGGTGTCATTTCCAGATATAGTCTATAATTTCAATGGACTAATAAGGTAAAAATTTTACAATAGCTTAGAGAGTATTTTCATGCTCCAGATAATTACCAGGATACCCAGTAAAATAAAGGATGCTTTTCTCGGCAACCTGCCCGTGAGCTTTGCAGCAATCGGAGCTGCAATAAACCCACCGAGGATAAGGGCCACGATGGTTTGCCAATGGCTTACCCCCAGTAGCGTGAAGAAGGTAAATGCACTGGCGAGTGTTACAAAAAATTCGGTTAAGCTAACTGTACCAATCACAAAGCGTGGACTACGACCTTTGGTGATGAGCGTAGTAGTTACAATAGGGCCCCAGCCACCTCCACCGAAAGAATCGAGAAATCCTCCAAGGCCTGCCAGCGGGCCATAATGTTTGAATTTTTTTTGCTGGTTCATTTTACTAAAGGCATTCAGGAAAATTTTTACACCCAGGAATAAAGTATAGGTAGCCAATACCGGGCGGATAAAGTTGCTGTATTTTTCGCCCAGGAAAACGAGTAAGATTGCCCCAAACACGGCACCTAATACACCCGGTATTACCAATATCTTAAATAATTTCTTATTTACGTTTCCGAATTTGTAATGGCTATACCCCGAAGCACCACTGGCGAACATTTCAGCCGTGTGTATACTGCCGCTGATAGCCGCAGGATTAATTCCGGTTGATAACAGGATCGAAGCACTGGTAACTCCGTACCCCATTCCTAATGCGCCATCTACCAACTGGGCAAGAAAACCGGCTAATACCATCCAATGAAAATTTTTATCCAGCGTTTCATAAAAACCTACCGCCTGGTTTGATATATCACGGAAAGGGATATAAGAAAAAATGAAATGCCCGATCAGCATCAGGGCAAATGCCGCGGCAGAATAAGTTGCAATTTTTTTCCAGTGTTTTTGGGCGGGCTTTTCCGTTTCTTCAACAGTTGATTCCTCCTCTGCTTCGGGGTCTTCCAAAATCGCTTCCTTTGCTACCAGCCCTTTGGTGAGTTCATTTAGCTGCTTCACTTTTTCGTCAAAACTGCCATTGATCTTATTCCTGATAGACTGGATATTGTTCAGCACACTTTCCATCTCATCCGGAATCAGGTCACTTATCACTTCTTTTAATCTTTTGGCTACTGTGGGTGATTTACCGTTAGTGGAGATGGCAATTTTAAGGCTGCCTTTTTGCACAATTGATCCCAGGTAAAAATCACATAGGTCAGGTTTGTCGGCGGCATTTACCAGCTTGCCTTTATCTTTTGCATCCTGGCTAACCTGTGCACTTACCGCAATATCATTTACGGCTGCGATCACAATATCCGCCTCATCAATATCGGATGACTGATAAGGGCGTTCAATTAATTCGATTTTATTTTTATGAGCCACCAGGTGCCTGATCTCATCACTTATTTCGGGGGCTACAATACGTATCCTCGCTTCGGGAGAGTTTTGCAACACAACACTCAACTTTTCCATTCCCACATAACCTCCACCGACAATCAGCAAGGATAAATTTTCCAGTTTCAGAAATACCGGGAACAGGTGATTCCTGTCCGGCTGTATTGCAGCCATTTCGCTGCCTACCTGTTCTGAAATTATTTTATCACTCATAAATTATTGTGGAAATCGTACTCCTTAGATCACATTAAAATCATAAATCTTTGCGAAGATATATATTCCCTACTAAATTAGTAGACTATTGAGGTGTTTTTTTAATTTTTTTTTCGGTATTACATCCGGCTAGATATTCTCTGCCCCAACAAATTGCTTTCTCCAGGTATAATCGCCGAATGATTCGGCAGCAATCCGCTCCTTTTGAAAGGAGCCAAACAAAGTATCCAATTCAGTCAGTATTTGTGTTTCATCCAAACTTTCTTTATACAGTTTATTTAAACGTTCCCCTTCATTATCGCCGCCCAGGTGCAGGTTGTATTTACCCGGTGCAGTACCTACCAGTCCAATTTCTGCAGCATAGGGCCGGGCACATCCATTGGGGCAGCCAGTCATACGCATAATGATATTTTCTTTATCCAGGTTATGTTTCTCCAGCAGTGGTTCTACCTTAGAAATTAACAACGGCATATACCGCTGGGCTTCAGCCAGGGCAAGCGGGCAGGTAGGCAGGGCTACACATGCAATCGCATTTTTGCGAATGGCAGATGCCGCTTCCGTATGTTCAATTATTTTAAATCGTTCGAGTATTTCGTTGATGGCGTCCTTATCTTTTGCATGCACATCACTAATAATCATATTTTGATTACTGGTAAAAAGGAAATTTGTCTTCCCTGTTTTAGCTACTTCCAGTAAAGCCGTCTTCAACGCTAGTTTTTCATCATCCAGTACCCGGCCATTTTCTATAAATAAAGTATAATACCAGCGGCCCTTTTCATTTTGTTCCCATCCGTACCGATCTACCCGGCTCGTAAATTCGTATGGCCTCGCAGGTTCAAATTTAAAACCGGTGCGCTTTTCCACTTCTTTCCGGTAATTATCTACTCCCATCCTGTCAAGCGTATATTTTAACCTTGCGAGTTTACGGTCGCTGCGGTTACCGAAGTCACGTTGTACTGTCAATATTTCGTACACGGCTTTCAATACTTTTTCCTCCGAGTCTACAAAACCAATCACTGTGCCGAGCCTTGCATAGGTATCAGCATTACCATGTGTAGTAGATAAACCACCACCAATGGCAAAATTAAAACCCTTTAATTTATTGTCTTCAATAATGGCAATCAGGCCGATATCGTTTGTTAAAACGTCCACATCATTATTCGGTGGAATGGCGATGCCAATTTTAAATTTCCTGGGCATGTAACGATCCTGGTATAAAGGATCTTCTTCCACTTTTTTATCGATGAGCATTTCCTCATCCAGCCATATTTCGTAATACGCTTTTGTTTTTGGCATCAGTAACATACTGATCTTATCAGCATAAGCAAATACCTCTTTATGCAGGGGCGATTCCTTTGGATTAGAACTGCATGCAACATTCCGGTTAATATCACCACAGGTAGCAATAGAATCCAAATGAGCTTCATTAAATGCCTGTATGGTAGGTTTTATTTTAGCCTTTATGAGTCCGTGTAATTGAATGGTTTGCCTGGTAGTAATTTTGATGACGCCGGTAGAATTTTCACCTGCTACGTTATTCGCCGCAATCCATTTATCAGCAGTTAAAAACCCACCTGGCAGGCGTAAACGAATCATGTAAGTATATAACCGATCCAGCTTTTTAGCCGCACGTTCTTCCCTCCTGTCCCGGTCATCCTGCTGGTACATGCCATGAAATTTGATTACCGCCTGGTCCTCTTCCCTGATAGCGCCGGTTATTTCATCCTGCAAACTTTCGGTAATGGTCCCTCTCAGTGCGTGGCTGTCCACTTTTATTTTCTCTATCGCTGATAATTTTATTTTCTCTGACATGGTGTTTATGTTGATTGTATGTTCGTCAATATTCAATGGGCTTCACCCATTGCTGAGGTATCTCGCCCTTTCAGGGCTCGATTGTATTTATTTCCTTCCGACATTCATAGGGCGTTGCCCTATGCTGTGGTATGCCGCCCTTTCAGGGCTGAGTTGCAAAAATTTCATAAGCCCAAAACTATGTTCCTTCCCCTTCGGGGAAGGGTTGGGATGGGGCTGGGGAGGAATGGCCCCGTTCTACTTGCTAATACACATCCTTCTCATACCGTCCCTCATGCTCCATTTGCTCCAGGTATTTTACCGCCTCTTCCGGTGTTTTATTTCCCTGTTGTTCGATGATTCTTAACAACGTTTTTTCAACATCTGCACTCATCGGGTCCTTTTTACCACATACGAAGAAATAACCACCGCCATTCAGCCATTCATATAAGGCGGCTGCATGCTTCAACATTTTATGCTGAACATATATTTTTTCCTTTTGATCTCTTGAAAAGGCAAGGTTTACTTTCGTGAGCACACCGGTTTGATACCAGTTTTGTATTTCTGTCTGGTATAAAAAATCAGAGGCAAAATGTTGCTCACCAAAAAACAACCAGTTTCTGCCGGTAGCACCTGTAGCATCTCTTTCGGCAATGAATGAACGAAATGCCGCAATACCGGTACCGGGGCCTACCATGATCATATCTTTATCAGGAGCAGGTAAACGGAATCTTTTATTTGGCTGTACAAAAAACTTTTGCTTACCCGATTCGTTTATCCTGCTTAAATACTCGGAGCATAATCCAAACTTCTTTTCACCATTCACTCTGTAAATATCTTTCACCACCACGATGTGTACTTCACCCTCATGCGCAGCCGGTGAAGAAGCGATGGTGTACAGCCTGGGCGAAATGGCATTCATTTTCAGGATGATTTCTTCAAACTGGGCAGCATCTTTCACCGGGTATATTTTCAACAGGTCCAGCAGGTTCATCCTGGTGGCAGGGATTTCCTGCTGGGTGATGTCCGCATACTGTTTTACCAACCGCTCAGTTAGGTGGATGATATTAATTTTATGTTTCAACAAATTGTAAATAGTAAATTCTTCATTCTTGAAGGTTACTAATTTGCCGGCATCAGCACCGGTTACTGCAATGATGGCATCAACAGCATCGGTTGGATTTTCCGGAACAATACCTATCGAATCTCCACACTTATATTCCAGTCCATCAGCAGCTATTTCTATATGCCATGTCTCCTTACTGGATCCACGATCATTTAAATTTATTTTAGTTAACACCGTGCCGGTATATGCCAGTTTACCGACCTTTTTTGCCGGACCTGGTATGCCAATTGCAGGTGCGGTTTCTTTTGGCAGATCTGCGTTTTTGTTACTCAGTTTTTCCAACACCCCATTAAACCACCCGTTGGCATCATCATCATATTCCACATCGCATTTTTGCAGTGGTGCAATACGGGTACCGCCCAGTTTATTCAATTGCTCATCCACCTCCTCTCCTGTTTTACAATATAAAGGATAGGATGTATCGCCCAATGCCAACACGCTGTATTTTAGTTTGTCCAGTGAAAACCCATTCTGGTGAATATGATCATAAAATTTTTTTGCAGCAATAGGTGGCTCACCCTCGCCATGTGTGCTAATCACCGCCAACAAATACTCTTCCTTTGGCAGGTCGGTTAAGCGGTACTGATCCATGCCCACTACTTTTGCATGAATGTGTTTTTGCTTTGCCTTCAATGCAAAATCGGTAGCCAACCTTTTGGAATTTCCCGTTTCGGTGCCATACACAATGGTGATTTTATTGACAGATGCAGCAGTAGCTTCGGCAGGGGCTGCCTGTTTCGACTGATGCTGTACCACCCCATTTAAATACCCGTTCATCCAGACCAGTTCATCCCTTCCGGCGTTATTGATCAGATCAAGAAATATTTTAAATTTTGATTCTCCTAACATCTTGCTGTTTTTAGTATGTGTTTTTTTTAATGGTCCTGGTATTATCCATACCGGTTTAGGGTTCATTTACGATAGATGTATTGATCAATGTTTCGTACTGGATATCTTCAACAGGTTTAAAATAATCCCCGTTTGTGGTGGCATTTTGTAACCATTTAAACCGTTCGTGTAAAGCAACTACCTTCCCAATAATCACTAATGTAGGCGAAGCATAAACCTTTCCTTTTAGTTTGATTTCATACTCATACAAACCGGCAATATGAACCTGTTGGAAAGGCGTGGTGGCCTGTTCTACTACTGCTAGTAATTTTTCTTCACCAATATTATTCTTAACCAGGTTGCTTACTACGCTATCCAATGTTTCAGACGACATGTAGAATACCAGTGTATCCTCCGTTTGTGCCAGTTCTTTCCAGTATGCTTCCGTTACTATGTCCGATTTGTAAAGTGTAAGCAGCCGTACCGAGGTGGAATGTCCCCGTGCGGTTAATGGTATACCTGTATAAGCAGCAGCACCCATTGCTGCTGATACACCTGGTACGATTTCATAAGGAATATTATGTGCAGCAATCGCTTCCAGCTCATCTAAAATATTGGAAAATATGGATACATCACCGCCCTTCAGCCGCACCACCAGTTTACCTTCCAGCGCAAACTGTACGATGAGTTCATTGATACTTTTTTGTGGCGTGCTGAATCCCCTGCGGCATTGTTTGCCTACATAGATGATCTCTGCAGTTTTACTCACATAAGCCGCCAATATCTCTTTACTCACCAGGCGGTCAGTTAATACAACATCTGCCTGCTGCAGGTATCGTGCAGCCTTCACCGTGATCAGTTCCGGGTCGCCGCAACCTGCTCCCGCCAATATCACTTTGCCTGTATGTAGTTTATCTAATGTCATTCAATAATGAATAATGAGTGATGAGTGATGAGTAAGGAATGATGAGTAATGAGTGATGAATGATGAGTAATGAGAGGATGACCTATAACTTGCTATTTCATTCAGTTATCGACGATCAACCATCAACCATCAACTTTCAACCGTCAACTTTCAACCATCAACCATCAACCATCAACTTTCAACCATCAACTTTCAACCATCAACCCCCAACTATCAACTTTCAACCCTCTAAAACAATCCTTCGATTGATAAATATCTTTCGCCGGTATCGTAGTTATAGGTTAATACAGTTGCTCCATCCGGAATTTCTGCTAATTTTTTTGCAACTGCTGCTAATGAAGCGCCGGTTGAAATACCTGCTAATATGCCTTCCTCTTTAGCCAGCCTTTGTGCGTATGCAAATGCTTCATCTTTACCTACCTGTATTACTCCATCCAGGATACCCCTGTTTAAAATAGAAGGGGCAAAGCCTGCGCCGATGCCTTGTATTGGATGCGGACCCGGGGTTCCTCCACTTAATACAGGAGATAATTCCGGTTCAACTGCAAATACTTTCAGGTTGGGAAAATGTTGTTTCAACACTTCAGCCACGCCTGTGATATGACCGCCGGTACCAACGCCAGTAATCAAATAATCTAATCCATCTGGGAAATCATTCAGGATTTCCATTGCTGAAGTGGTCCGGTGTATTTCCGTATTGGCCGGGTTATCAAATTGCTGTGGCATCCAGCCATTGGGTGTTTCCTTCACCAATTCGCCAGCTTTTTCAATGGCACCCTTCATGCCTTTTTCACGGGGCGTCAATACAAATTCCGCTCCGTACAATGCCATCAGCCGCCTGCGCTCAATGCTCATACTCTCGGGCATTACTAAAATAATTTTATATCCTTTTACGGCGGCTACCAATGCAAGGCCAATACCGGTATTTCCTGAGGTTGGTTCAATAATTACACTGTCTTTAGTTAATAGTCCCTTTTTCTCTGCGTCTTCAATCATCGATAAGGCGATGCGATCCTTGATGCTTGCACCCGGATTCGTTTTTTCGAGTTTGATCCACACTTCGTGTTTGCTGTCGTACAATTTGTTGATTCTTACATGGGGTGTGTTCCCGATTGTTTCTAAGATGCTGTTTGCTTTCATATATGTTTTTTAATGAGTTGGTTTGTTGTTATAGCCTGCTGACCTCCCCCCCAACCTCCCGACACATCGGGACAGGCTCTCTCCGAAGGAGAGGGGAGCTAGACTCTGCTGCTTTATTAGCTTTTAAAGCGTAGCAAAATTTTACTCCGGTTTTGATATTTTCATTTCTACGCATTCATAAAAGTTCAAAAATGGTA
The DNA here is from genome assembly GCA_031424955.1 of Ferruginibacter sp. Lineage (GTDB taxonomy): Bacteria > Bacteroidota > Bacteroidia > Chitinophagales > Chitinophagaceae > Ferruginibacter. The sequence continues at coordinate 28,582 of JANPIJ010000026.1, forward strand.
TTCAGTACAAGAGTGCGACGCAACGATGCTCAATAGCGGTATCCAGCTTGTAACATCCATATTAAGCGGCATCAATTATACTATCCCCATTTTAAATACTCAACGTCCAAAGTTCCTCCGCCGCGGTCTAGACAGGGGGCTTTTATATCACAAAATTCAACACATCCGGTAATGGATTTTTATCCCGGATACTGATTTCACTTTTATGATACACTATTGAATTAGGTAACACGCTGCTGGTGAGCCATACATTTCCTCCAATCACGCTATCGTGTCCAATCACCGTTTCGCCACCCAATATCGTTGCACCGGAATAGATGATCACATCGTCTTCAATGGTAGGGTGCCGCTTTGTTTTTGCTTCTACCTTATATACACTTAATGCACCCAGTGTAACACCCTGGTAGATTTTAACCCGGTCGCCAATTAAGGTAGTTTCGCCGATTACAATTCCGGTACCATGGTCAATAAAAAACGACTCCCCTATTTCCGCACCGGGGTGGATATCAATACCGGTTTTACTATGTGCGTATTCCGCAAAAACACGGGGTAATATCTTTACACCCTGTTTCCACAACTGGTGTGAAAAACGATACACAGCAGTGGCATAAAACCCGGGATAAGCCACCAGCACTTCTTCCAGCGATTCCGCAGCGGGATCAAACTTTAATACCTCCGCCGCATCTTTCTGCAAGGCATCATAAATGTTTGACACTTCATCAAAAAAATGATTGGCGATATCCTGCGTCTTCTCCCCATCTCCCACCACATCATAAATGAGCGTTGACAGGTGACTGTTATAGGATTCAAACTCTTTCACCATCTCAAATTCACAGCGCTTTTTTTGTACCTGCGGTATGAATAAAAATTCAAAAAAACCATCAATAAATTCCCTCGCCAGTTCCTTATCCGGAAATGAAGTGGTTGATTGCTGGTGATGTGCGTGAAGGTTTTTTATAAACTTGGTAATACTCAAAATTGATCGTTGATTATTGATTGTTGAAAGTTGATGGTTGAAAGTTGATTATCGATAGTTCAATCAAATAGCAAATTATCATTCATCCACTCATTACTCATTATTCATCACTCATTATTGAATCATACAAGCTCCCACTGTTACATTGCTCGTTTCGTCAATTAAAATTGCGCCGCCGTTTACCCGCAGCTTTTTATAGGAATCAAAAGGAACGGGTGATGCGGTCTTAATTTTTACCTTGATGATATCATTCAAATGCGCCTGCTCCGGTGCCGGTTCTTTCAACAAAGAATTTACATCCAGTTTGTATTCAATCTCCTTCACCACGGCTTTTACCACGCGACTGTTGATCTGCAATAAATATTTGTTACCCGGCTTCAGTGGTTTATTTCCCATCCAGCAAAGCAAAACATCCAGCTCATTTTCTACGGACGGAAGACTATCATTTTTCACAATCACATCTCCCCTGCTGATATCGATATCATCATCCAGGTGCAACACCACACTTTGAGGTGCAAATGCTTCATCCACTTCTTCTCCCCCGATTTCTATCACCCGGATGGTACTTTGTAACCCCGACGGCTGAACGGTAATGGCATCTCCTTTTTTATAAATACCACTGATTACCTTTCCGGCATAACCACGGTAATCATGCAACTCTTCGGTTTGCGGACGAATTACATATTGCACCGGGAACCTTGCATCGGTATAATTGATATCATTTGCAACTTCTACATTTTCTAAAATATGCAACAATGAATCTCCTTCGTACCAGGGAAAATTGGGTGATTTTTCTACGATGTTATCACCATTGATGGCACTGATTGGAATGTATTTAATATCCTTCAATCCCAGTGTGGCAGCCACTTCTGAATAATCAATCACGATGTCGTTGTACACATCCTGCGAATTATTTACAAGGTCCATCTTATTGATGGCCACAATCACATGCGGCATATTCAACAATGAAGCGATGATGGAATGCCGCCGGGTTTGTTCTGATACGCCGTTTCGTGCATCTACCAGGATAATAATCAGGTCTGAATTAGAAGCCCCTGTTACCATATTGCGGGTGTACTGGGTATGCCCCGGAGCATCTGCAATAATGAATTTACGGTTGGGTGTTGAAAAGTATTTGTATGCCACATCAATGGTAATACCTTGTTCCCTTTCGGCACGCAAACCATCTGTTAATAAAGCAAGGTCAATTTCCCCGTCTTCCTTATTGCGGCTTTGTTTTTCAATTGCTTCCAGTTGGTCAATCATGATCGATTTGCTATCATACAACAAACGCCCGATGAGGGTGCTTTTGCCATCATCCACGCTACCTGCGGTTATAAATCTTAGAATGTCCATACCCTTATCTCCGCCGCGGCGGAGAACTTAGTTTTGTTCAGTATTTAATTCACTTAAATACTGATGGTTAAAAAAATAGTTCTCAAATTATAAAAGAGCCTGCCTTACTCCCCTTTAGGGGTTGGGGGCGTGTTTGGGGTTAAAAATACCCGCCCTTCTTTCTGTCTTCCATGGCCGCTTCACTTACCTTATCATCTATTCTTGTTTCGCCACGTTCGCTTGTTTTGGTGGCAATAATTTCTTTTATGATATCATCGATATTAGATGCGCCGGATTCCACGGCAGCAGTACAGGTCATATCACCAACGGTTCTGTACCTAACTTTTTTGATGGATACTTTATCTTCCGGATCAAGCTGGATAAATTCGGAAGTGGCCACCAATTGACCTTCATATTCCAACACTTCCCTCTCATGGGCGAAATAGATGGACGGCAATTCAATTTTATTTCTGCGGATATAGTTCCAGATATCCAGTTCAGTCCAGTTGCTGATCGGGAAAACCCGCACGTTCTCTCCTTTATGTATCCTGCCGTTATAAGTGTTCCATAATTCAGGACGCTGCAATTTGGGATCCCATTGACCAAATTCATCCCTTACAGAAAATATCCTTTCCTTTGCCCTTGCCTTTTCCTCATCTCTTCTTGCACCACCAATACAGGCATCAAACTTAAATTCTTCAATGGTATCCAATAAGGTAAAAGTCTGCAGGGCGTTTCTGCTGGCAAACTTTCCTTTTTGTTCTGTCAGATTTTTTTCTTTAATGGTGTCAGCCACTTTTCTTACTACCAGTTTTTCCCCTATATCATTGGCCAGTTTGTCCCTAAAATCCAATGCTTCCTGGAAATTATGGCCGGTATCAATATGAACTAATGGAAAAGGAAATTTACCAGGGCGAAAAGCCTTTAATGCCAGGTGTACCAATACAATAGAATCCTTACCGCCTGAAAATAATAAGGCAGGCCGTTCAAATTGTCCCGCAACTTCCCGGAAAATGTGGATGGATTCCGATTCCAGCTGATCCAGGTAATCCAATCTGCGGTACGAACCGCTTCTTTCGCCGGATGGGGAAGTTTGATATTCCTGTGTATTTGTATGTTCGTTGGTCATCTGATTATTTTAAAGAAAAGTTATAAAACAGGGAAGGTCGTGATGACTTTATCAGCGTTTTGAAAGCTACCTGTCCACCTTCCTACAGTAATTGGAAATGGTTTAAAATTAATGTTTGGTGGCTTCGTGTACATGGAGCCCGCATTCCTTTTTATCGGCATCTTCCCACCACCAGCGGCCGGCCCTGAAATCTTCACCAGGCTGGATGGCCCTTGTACAGGGGGCGCAGCCAATACTTACAAAACCACGGTCATGCAAAGGATTATAGGGTACCCGGTTTTTCCGTATATAATTCTTTACATCTTCCGTAGTCCAATGCAATATTGGGTGGTATTTAATGATTTGATTGGCTTCATCCCATTCAAGGATGGGTAGATTTTTCCTGTCAGGCGAATGTTCTGCACGCAGCCCGGTGATCCAGATGGCGTTTCCTGCCAAAGCTCTTTTAAGCGGTTCTACCTTGCGTATAAAGCAACAGGCTTTGCGATTTTCCACCGACTCGTAAAAAGAATTGGGGCCGTTGGCTTCCACAAAATCCTGCAGTTTATCCTGGTTGGGATAATAGGCTTTTATATGGGTTTGATACGTAGCATTGGTACTGCTCCATACAGAATAGGTTTCTGCAAACATCCGGCCCGTATCGAGGGTGAATATTTTTATGGGCAGGTGATTACTCAATATTTCATGTGTAATGGCCTGGTCTTCGTAGCTGAAGCTGGAAGAAAAAGTTACCTTCCCCGGGAATTTGCCTGTTAAGAGTTGTAAAAATGCGGCGATAGATAGTCCATCTGACTGATGGAGTAATTGATCAATAGTATGTTGTGTATGATTCATTGTATAAGAAAATAAAAGTTGGGTAAAAAAGTCTGCAAAAAATTTATCCAATATTAGATTCCTAGAAACAGCAAATAAATGCGTGGCTGCGGTAAAACATACACTTCGTGGAAAAGATTGATATCATAAATTTGTATAAGTCCATTGATTTGGTAGACAAATATAGGAACGAATGTTGAAACGGACAATTTTTTTATGAAAGCGCCCTGCCCCCCGAAGGGCGGTTCTGGAACATTTAGTTTGTTATATGCTATTTTTGTGGAGACAGGATTACTTTGATACATTGCAATATATTGTAATAAAAGGAGGTAAGAAAAGTCCTTTGATCATTGCATACTAACGTAAGTGATTTACAAAATTTTTAAATTTCACGTACTTTCGTTTTCAATAAAGCCGTAATATGACAACCAAATTAACGCTAACAATAGAGAAAAGCGTGATAGATTCAGCTAAAAAATATGCACAAAAGAAGGGAAAAAGTCTATCTCATTTGGTCGAAAACTATTTAAAGTCAATTACTGCCGATACAAAAGAAGCCAGGGAAGAACGCATTTCACCTAAAGTATTGAAGTTAATGGGAGTAATAAAATTACCCAAAGACTTGGATTATAAAACTGAATTAGGTAATGCCCTGTCGAAAAAATATGCTACACTTCGTTAAGGAATAGAGTTGTATGAAAAAAAGTACTGTTCGAATAACTCCCCTTTAGGGGATGGGGGTTCTTCTAGGGGATGGGGGCATTCTTCCTAATCAACTTATAAATCTTAATAGCACTCATCAATAATCCGGTAAATAGCAGCAGCCCGATTATCCCCCACACCCAGCTCATATTTTCTTTAACCGTTACCAACATTACAATGGCAATTAGAAGGATGGTTGCTACCTCGTTCCAAATACGCAATTGATTGGAGGTAAACCGAAAGATGCCTTTCATTTCATCAGAATATATTTTATGCAAGGTGAAATGATATGCGTACAAAAGCGCTACGAATGCGAGTTTTATCCAAAGCCATTGCTGTATCGGATGTACAAAAGGAGATATCCAGGCAATCCATACACCAAAAATTAATGTAAGCACCGCAGATGGCCAGGTAATTCCAAACCACAACCGTTTGATCATAACGGAGAACTGGTCTGTCAAAATCCGTTTTGCGGTTTCCTCTTTTTCCTGTGCTTCTGTATTATAAATAAAGAGCCGGACAATATAAAACATCCCGGCAAACCAGGTAACGATGAAGATGATGTGGAGGGCTTTGATGTAGAAATACATATTGGATGTCTGATTTATTGATGGCGGATGTCTGATTTCCTTCAATTCATTAACAGTTTAAATTATTTGCTACGACTATAGTACAACCCCAAATTAATTTACAATCTTAAAGCTTACCTAAAAAACAGCATCGAATACTTTACCTAAAGAAATGCTTCCCCAAAATCAGACATCAAAAAATCAGTCATCAGACATCCCACTCACGCATCAATGCACCATCTCAACACTCCCTTCAACAAAGTCCCCTACCCACTTACTCAACGTATCCACCCACAACGGATTGGTGTTCAGGCAGGGAATCATCGTATAGGTTTCACCACCGGCGCCCATGAAAGATTCTTTGCCACGTTCTTCAATTTCTTCCAGCGTTTCCAGGCAGTCACTCACAAAGGCCGGGCATAAAATCAATAACTTTTTAATCCCTTCTTTGGGCATTTCTTCCAAACGAATATCCGTGAATGGTTCCAGCCATCCCTTACCCAATCTTGATTGAAAGGAGATGCTGTATTTATCTTTCGGAATATTTAATTCCTCCATTACTAACCGGGTGGTGGTAAATACCTGGTGGCGGTAGCATTGCGCATGTGCAGGAGACGCTATTTCGCAACAATTATCCACCTTCAGGCAATGGCACCCGGTAACATCACTCTTGCGGATATGACGGCCCGGTACACCATGGTAACTAAACAAAATATGATCATGCGGCTGACTGAGGTAAGGCTTTATGTTTTCTGCCAACGCATGAATATAATTGGGCTCATTGTAAAACGGCTTCAGGAAAGTGAGCTTGAAAGAATACTTATTTTTAATATGAATTTCCTTAGCATATTCAACGGCTGTTTCAAAAGACGACATGGCATAATGTGGGTACAGCGGTATTGCCAGCACCTCATCCAGTCCGGGGTTATTTTTTACCAAATTATCAAATGCAGATGCCATGGATGGATTTCCATACCGCATGGCTATTTCAACAGGAACGCTTACCTGCTGTTGTAAAGCTATTTGCAATTGTTTAGTTAAAACAACCAGCGGGGAACCTTCTTTTGTCCAGATGGTTTTATAAGCTTCCGCAGACTTGGGCGCCCGGAACGGAACTATAATGCCATTGATCAATATATACCTCGCCAGGAACGGAACATCAATCACCCGCTCATCCATTAAAAATTGTTTAAGGTACTTTCTTACATCCTTTACCGCTGTTGAATCCGGTGATCCCAGGTTCATCAACACCACACCCGTTTTTTTAGCCATATTAAATTAAATGATTTGCAAATGTAACCACTGGCTTTGCTAAATGTTCAACATCGGGCAAAATATTGGTGGAACGGGGCTTCAAATACGTAGTTTTTTTCGCCTATGATTTACAACACATCGTATTATGACACAACTCATACACCAAAATGACAATGTCATGACATTGAAATTAGTTTTGATTCGTGGACGCAATTACTTTTGTGATGTAATTTTATTCAACCACTATTTGCAGATGCTCGGATTTAAACAAACAGATTTATCGACCTTCTTTATAGCCGGAATCAACTATAAAAAAACCGACGCTAACCTCAGGGGGCAATATGCTATCAATAGTGATCAATACGCTACTTTACTTTCTTTAGCACCTCAATATGGCGTTAAAGAATTTTTTGTGCTCTCTACCTGCAACCGGACAGAAATATACGGCTTTGCTGAAAACAGTAGCTGCTTACCTGAGCTACTTTGTACACAAACCCCGGGTTCAATTGATACATTTAAGGAAATGTCCTACGTAAAAAAGGGCACCAAAGCGATTGACCATTTGTTTAGCGTAGCTGCCGGGTTGGATTCACAGATATTGGGAGATTATGAAATAGTGGGGCAAATTAAACAGGCGGTGAAAATTTCAAAAGAACAAAATTTTATTGGCGCCTACATGGAAAGGTTGATCAACGCAGTGTTGCAATCCTCCAAAATGATCCGCACTACTACTGCTTTAAGCGGCGGAACAGTTTCCGTTTCTTTTGCAGCCGTTCAATACATTAAAGAAAAAGTTACGAATATACCCAACAAAAAAATACTGTTGCTGGGTACCGGCAAAATAGGCCGCAATACCTGTAAAAACCTGGTGGACTACCTGGAGACAAAAAATATCACACTCATCAACAGAACAAGGGATAAGGCCGCAGAACTGGCAACTGAGCTTGGATTAAATTATGCTTCCATTGATGAGCTGCCGCAATACATCAACCAATCGGATATTATTTTAGTGGCTACTAATTCCACTGACCCGGTTATATTAGAATCACATGTTGCGGGTAACGGAGATAAACTGATCATCGATTTATCTATCCCTTATAACGTTGAAAAATCCGCCCAGCATCTTCCCAATATCACATTGGTTAATGTAGATGAACTGTCTAAAATAAAAGACGAAACCCTGCATAAGAGAGTGGCGGAAATACCCAAGGCAAAGGCAATCATCGCAGATCATATCACTGAATTTTTAGAGTGGCATGAAATGCGAAAAAACGTTCCTGTTTTAAAAGCAGTGAAACATAAATTGCAGGCCATGCACCAATGCAACCTGTTTATTAATTATTCCGCTACATTAACTCCCGTAATGACGGCCGCTAACCCTGAAATAAAAATTCAGAAGGTGATCAATGGCATGGCCATCAAAATGCGCAGCCAGAACCAACGTGGTTGTAATTTTATAGAAGCCATTAATGAATACATTACTACCGGCACAAATTAACTTACATGGGCAAAGTGATACGCATTGGAACCAGGGAAAGTCAACTGGCTGTGTGGCAGGCTACGCTGGTACAGGATCTTCTTGCAAAAAACAATTTCGAATCTGAACTGGTTTTCATAAAAAGTGAAGGCGACATCGACCTGCAAACCCCCTTGTATGAAATGGGGGTACAGGGCGTATTTACCAAAAGCCTTGACATAGCGTTGCTGACCAACAAAATTGATATTGCCGTACATTCCATGAAGGATGTTCCTACTCAATTGGCAAGAGGCATCATGCAATCAGCCGTTTTAGAAAGAGCTTCTTATAAGGATATTTTTGTCTTCAAAGATCCGGCAATTGTAGAAAAATGGCAGTTAGCAGAGACCGTATCTACCCCCCCTTTAGGGGATGGGGGTTTTATCGCCACCAGCAGTATCCGCCGAAAAGCACAATGGCTCAATCGTTACCCAAATCATACCATCGAAAATCTACGTGGAAATGTGAACACCCGGTTACGTAAGGTACAGGAGAACAACTGGAACGGTGCCATCTTTGCTGCGGCAGGATTGGAAAGGATCAACCTGCGTCCTGAAAATGCGGTTGACCTGGATTGGATGCTACCGGCACCGGCACAGGGAGCCATCATGGTAGTATGCAGGGAAGATGATCATTTTAGCCTGGAGGCATGTAAGCATTTCAACCATAGCCATACAGCGCTCTGCACTAAGATAGAACGGGATTTTTTAAAAGCCTTATTGGGAGGATGCTCCACTCCTATCAGCGCTTTGGCGGAGGTAAAAGATGACATGATCTGGTTCAGGGGAAATATATTATCGGTAGACGGGAAGGAAAAAGTGGAGATAGAAAAAACAATTGACCTGGATAAATTTCACAACCTGGGCGATATTGCTGCTATAGAAATTTTAAATAAAGGAGCGGATAAAATTGCGGATGCTATCAGAAATGCAAAATAGAATTCAGATATTATGCACCAGGCCATTGAATGAAACGCTGATTGACGAAGCGAAACAGGCCGGCATCGACATAGACGAGTTGTCTTTTATTGAAACAGAAGCAATCCAGACAATAGAAATTCAACAGGAAATTGAGCAGGCACTGATACAATCTGCGACCGTAGTTTTTACCAGTATGAATGCGGTGGAAGCCATTGCATTTTACCAGGAAGCCATTCAGCCAGACTGGGAGATTTATTGTATTGGCACCACGACTAAAAGACTGGCAGCACAATACTTTGGAGAAGAAAAAATTGTGGGTACAGCCAATGATGCAGCATCACTGGCTGAATTAATTGCAGAAGACCGTTTTACGGATGAAGTGATTTTCTTTTGTGGTGATCAGCGCCGGGAAGAATTGCCGGACATTTTGCACAGCCACGATATTGAGGTCAATGAGATCGTTGTATACCAAACCATCACCGTACCACATAATATTTCAAAAGATTACCAGGGAATACTTTTCTTTAGTCCCAGTGCAGTAAGCAGCTTTTTTCAAAAAAACAAATTACCCGCTACAACAATTTTATTCGCTATTGGTAATACAACAGCAGCAGAGATAAAAAAATATTCAGCCAATAAAACAATCATCAGCGATGAACCGGGAAAGGAAAATTTAGTGAGAACGATGATGGAATACTTTACGTGAATGGGCGATGGTGAATGGTCAATGGTGAAAGAAACAAAGAGTAAACCATAGATTCTTAGCCTTTACAAATCGCAGAATCATACAACCCTATTGGACAAATAAGCATACACCATTGACCAGCAAATATTTAGAACAAACCATTGACAATTAATAACCAACAATAAATAATAAACCCGAACTTTTCACCATTAACCATTCACCATTCACCATTGACCAATTACAAATGACTCAAATTAAAAACGACCTGTTACTAAGAACCTTACGAAAAGAAACGGTGGAACGTCCGCCGGTATGGATGATGCGCCAGGCCGGCCGGTACCTGCCGGACTATTTAAAGCTAAAAGCGAAGTATGATTTTTTTACCCGGGTTCAAACGCCGGAACTGGCCTGTGCCATTACTTTACAACCGGTAGACCAGGTAGGCGTAGATGCAGCAATTATCTTTTCGGATATATTGGTGATACCACAGGCAATGGGGTTGGAAGTATTAATGGAAGAAGGCAAAGGCCCATCCTTACCAAAAGTTATTGAAACACAAAAGGACATCGACGCATTGATAACCGATGGGGCTGAAGAAAGTTTGAAGTATGTTTATGATGCTTTATCACTAACAAAAAGAGAATTAAATAGCAGGGTTCCACT
>JANPIJ010000027.1:0-8365 GCA_031424955.1 Ferruginibacter sp.
GCCACAAATGGGTAGTTCAGAATATACCTTTCTTTCTTTTTTTAGCAGTATTAGCTGTTCTGTATATCTACAACGGGCACCATGCAGATAAACTGACACGAAAAATAAGCGCAACGGAAAGGCATATCAAGGAATTGGAGTACGAATATAAAACCATCAAGAGCGAAGTGATTTTCCGAAGCAAGGCAAGCGAGCTAATGAAGGCGGTAGAACCACTTGGCTTAAAAGAATTAACAACCGCGCCGGTATTGTTGTCGCCGGAAGTGGCAAACAGGTAAACCGATGTTAGAGGCTAAATATGATAAGATTGTGATATCATAAATTTTAAACATCCAAAATGAAAAAATTAGCAGGCTTCCATCGTGATTATTTTCAAATTTTCAAATTGTTTAATTGGATATAAAAAAGGACATATTATGGCGTGTATATCTCTGTTTTATCGGGATGATACTACTGGGAGCGGTAGTGCTGGGCAGGGCCTTTTATATACAGCAGGTAGAAGGTGCTTTTTGGCGCAGCATGGGTGATAGTTTGCATCTAAAGTATGTGCCGCTTGGTGCAGAGCGGGGAACTATTTTTAGTGAGGATGGAAATATGTTGAGTACTTCAATTCCCATTTTTGATGTGTATGTTGACTTTGGTGCGGATGGATTGAGGGAGAAAAATGGTAAGCGGTTCAAAGCAAATGTGGATTCTCTAAGTTACTGCCTTGCTGACCTTTTTGGTGACAAAAAGAAATCGGAGTATAAGAAGGAATTGCAGTTGGCGTACAAACACAAGGACCGGTATTATACATTGAAGAAGAAGATTTCTTTTGTTGAATATGCACGGTTGCGTGAATTTCCCTTGGTAAGGCAGGGGAGGAATAAAAGCGGATTTATCATTGATCCACGCGATAAGCGAATAAATCCTTACGTATTGCTTGCCAACAGAACAATTGGCTTATCAAGGGATAACGCCAAACTGAATGTTGGATTGGAGCAGAGTTATGATAGTTTATTGAGAGGGAGATCCGGTCAACGCCTGATGCGCTATATAGCAGGGGCCTACATGCCGGTAGAAGGTGCAGAAGTGGAACCGGAAAATGGAAAAGATATCATCACCACGTTGGATACGTACATGCAGGATGTTGCGGAAACTGCATTGATGAAAATGTTGATCGGAAATAATTCCGTACATGGCACAGCCATCGTAATGGAAACAGCTACCGGTAAAATTAAAGCAATTGCCAACCTGGGTAAGCAGGCAAATGGTACTTATGCAGAAGACCTGAATTATGGTATAGGCAAAGCAACAGAGCCGGGATCAGTATTTAAGCTGGCAACATTGCTGAGTTTAATGGAAGATAAATATGTAGATAAAAATTCGATTGTGGATTGTGAAGGCGGTGCCAAATTTTTTTATGGATTACGGATAAAAGATTCTCATTTGGGAACCGGGGCCATTACTGTAAAGGATGCATTCATGAGAAGCAGCAATGTGGCATTTGCAAAACTGGCCGATCAGTATTATCACAATGAGCCTTCAAAATTTGTTGCCCATTTACATCGCCTGCGACTGGACACCATTACCGGTATTGATATTACAGCATCATCAGGAAGGCCCACCATTAAAAAGCCAACCAATCGTAGCTGGTCCAAAACTACCATTCCTTACATGGCACATGGATACGAAGAGCTGGTGACTCCATTGCACATGCTAATGCTGTACAATGCGGTTGCCAACAATGGTACCATGATGAAACCCTATTTGGTGAATGCTGTTACAGAGTATGGGCTGGATGTAAAAAGAATAGAACCACAGGTATTGGTAGATAAAATATGCAGTGATGAAACCCTGGCGCAATTAAGGGAATGCCTGGCTGCAGTAGTAGACAGTTTGCACGGCACCGGCCATAAAATTTTGTATGATACTACTTATTCCATTGCTGGTAAAACGGGTACCGCTGTAACGGCTTTGGACAACCGGGGCTACAACAAAGGCAATAAGATTTACCAGGCTTCCTTCATTGGTTATTTCCCGTCTAACAGGCCGGTATATACGATGGCAGTGGTTATCCAGAATAGTAATGAATCAAAATTAATTTACGGTGCGGATGTTTCCGGTACGGTATTTAAAGAAATCAGCGATAAAATTTATGCCCGTTTTTTGAGCACCCGGAAATTTACCGATCCGCTTTCAAAAGATACCTTGCGGTACAATTACTATGGAATGAAGAACGAGTTGAATTCAATTTTCAATTGGTTGAATGTGCCTTTTGTTGACTCAGCAAGCGGCGGCTATTGGAGGACAATGAGTATGAGAAGCAATAATGCGATTTTGAATATGCCGGTAAGCGCCCGTAATCCATCAGCGGTTATTCCAAGTGTAATTGGTATGGGCCTGAAAGATGCTGTGTATCTGATGGAGAATAAAGGATTGAAGGTAACAGTCAGCGGCAGGGGAAGAGTTTTAAACCAGTCCCTGTTGGCAGGAACCCCATTTAAAAAAGGACAAAGCATAACATTACTATTAAATTGATTTTAAAAGATATACTATATAAAGTTAGCATCAGATCAGTAATGGGTAATACCAATATTGAAATAACTGATTTACAGATTGACTCCCGTAAAGTGAGTGCTGGCGCTTGTTTTATTGCAATAAAAGGAAGTGCAGCCGATGGCCATCAGTTTATTGATACGGCTATAGTCAATGGGGCCATAGCGGTTATATGTGAAACCCTGCCTGGCATCATGAATGAAAGCATCACCTGGATACAGGTAGAAAACAGCGCGGCAGCAGCCGGTTACGCCAGTCATAATTTTTACGGGGAGCCGTCTCTAAAAATGAAGCTGGTAGGTGTTACAGGAACCAATGGTAAAACAACCATCGCAACTTTATTGTGGAAATTATTTACTGCACTGGGATATAAATGTGGCCTCGTAAGCACCGTTCAAAACCAGGTGGGAGAAACAATTATATCATCCACACATACCACACCGGATGCAGTGAGTGTAAATGCTTTACTGAGTCAAATGGTAGCTGCCGGTTGTGAATATGTGTTCATGGAATGCAGCAGTCACGCCATTCACCAGCATCGCATCACGGGGTTGCAATTTGCAGGTGCTTTGTTTAGTAATATCACCCATGACCACCTGGATTATCATAAAACCTTTGATGAATATATCCGGGTAAAAAAATCATGGTTTGATAATTTGCCTTCTACCGCTTTTGCTATCAGCAATGCGGATGATAAACGCGGCATGGTAATGCTGCAAAATACAGTTGCAAAAAAATATTATTACAGCCTTAAAACCATGGCTGACTTTAAAGGTAAGATACTGGAGAACAGCATCACCGGCTTACACATGATGGTAAATGAAACAGAAGTGTATTTCAGGATGATTGGCGAGTTTAATGCCTATAATTTATTGGCAGTATATGGGGCCGCAGTTTGTTTGGGAGAAGATAAAAGCGAAGTGTTGCAACTACTCAGCAGCCTCGATGGAGCAGAAGGCAGGTTCGACTATATGGTAAGCAATAACGACAAGATAATTGGTATTGTGGATTATGCACACACGCCGGATGCCTTGCTGAATGTGCTGGCGACTATAAAAAAATTACGGCAGGGTAATGAGCGCATCATCACGGTGGTAGGCTGTGGCGGCGATAGGGATAAAAGTAAGCGCCCGGTAATGGCGGAGGTGGCCTGTGAATATAGCGATAAAGTAATCTTTACATCGGATAACCCACGTAGTGAGGATCCGCTGGAAATATTGCACGACATGGAAGCGGGAGTAAATGTAGTGGCAAGAAAAAAATATATCACCATTGCAGACCGGAAAGAGGCTATCAAGACGGCAGTAAATCTCGCAGTAAAGGACGACATCGTACTGATTGCGGGAAAGGGGCATGAAAAATACCAGGAGGTAAAAGGAGTAAAGAATCACTTTGATGATAAAGAAGTGCTGAGGGAAATGTTTGAAATGCTGGAGAAATAATTAGCTAATTAGCCAATGTGCTAATGTGGTAATTGTGGCCCGATCTATATAATTAAACTGGCAGCTAATTAAATATAGAATTAGAAGTATAAAGAATTAGCTCATTATCAAATTAGCTAATTAGCAAATTAAAAAAGATGCTGTATCACTTATTTGAATGGTTAACAGAACACTGGAAGGTCTCAAGATTTCCGGGAAGCGGGCTGTTTCAGTTCATCACATTTCGGGTGATGCTGGCAATGATATTGAGTTTATTCATTACCACTGTGTACGGCAAGAAGCTGATCCGGTTTTTGCAGCGGAAGCAATTAGGCGAAAGCGTGAGAGATTTAGGATTAGCAGGTGAGCAACAAAAGAAGGGTACCCCGACGATGGGTGGCATCATTATTTTATTGGCGATTTTGATACCTACTTTATTGTTGGCCAACCTCGATAAAGTGTACATACGCCTGATGTTATTGTGTACTGTGTGGTTAGGTACCATTGGTTTTATTGATGATTACTTAAAGATCAGGTCTAAAAGACGTGCACAGGCGAAGGGTGACCACTATAAAAAAAGTGACAGTGATGGTCTTGCCGGAAGGTTTAAAATTTTTGGGCAGGTGATGCTGGGAATTATCGTGGGGGCCACGCTTTATTTTACACAGAGTGTTGTGGTACAAAGAGAAGTGTATAATCCGGATTTTTCAATGGTTAAAGATTCGGTGTTAAGGCCGGGCGAAATATTGATGAGTGATAGTTTTAATGTGGCAACCATTGATGGAAAGAAACATCTCTTCGTAAAAGTGAAATCACCCATCACGACCATACCTTTTGTAAAAACGCACGAATTTAATTATGCAAAATTATTGCCCAAAAGCCTCCAGGATTATACCTACATCCTCTATGTCATCATTGTGATATTTATAGTAACGGCGGTGAGTAACGGCGCTAATATAACGGATGGTTTAGATGGTTTGGCTACCGGGGTAAGTGCGATCATTGGTATCAGCCTCGGCATTTTTGCATACGTAAGTGGTAATATCAAGTTTGCCGAATACCTCAATATAATGTACATCCCTAACCTTGGGGAACTGTCTATATTCATTTCGGCTTTTGTGGGGGCATGTATCGGTTTTCTTTGGTACAACTCTTACCCGGCACAGGTTTTTATGGGCGATACCGGTAGCCTGGCATTGGGGGGTATCATTGCAGCGCTGGCCATTATCGTTCGGAAGGAATTGCTGATTCCGATTTTTTGCCTGGTGTTTTTAGTGGAGAATTTAAGTGTAGTGATACAGGTGGCATATTTTAAATATACCAAACGAAAATATGGCGAAGGCAGAAGGGTATTCCTGATGAGCCCCCTGCATCACCATTACCAGAAATTGGGATATCATGAAAGCAAGATCGCCGTTCGTTTTTGGATAGTAACCATTTTATGTGTGGTGATGGCAATTGTAACACTGAAGTTAAGATAGCGGTAATTGCCATCGGGAAGCGTGAAAAATAAAATATAGAAAGTACCGATACCCGTTAAATTCGATGCTGTTGAAAAACCTTTTTTAGTATTTGTTATAGTTAAAATATCCTTTTTGTAAAAGAACATTTGTTTAATCGCTGGTTGTTTCAATGGCGGTTAAATAAGGTTGTTTGTCGTGTATAGTTTAAAGTACGAATGAAAAAAAAAATAGTCATATTAGGATCAGGTGAAAGCGGGATTGGCACTGCTTTATTAGCTGTACAACAGGGCTATGATGTGTTTGTAAGTGACGGAAGGGAAATAAAAGAAATCTACAGGAAGGAACTGATAAAAAGTGGGATTGATTTTGAAGAAGGAAAGCATACGGAAGAAAAAATTTTACAGGCGGATGAGGTAATGAAAAGTCCTGGTATTCCTGAAAAAAATGAGTTGGTAAAAAAGATCCGGGCAAAGGGGATTTCAATCATCAGTGAAATAGAATTTGCATACCGCTATAAGGGGAAGAGTAAGATCATTGCGATAACCGGTAGTAATGGCAAAACAACCACCACCGCATTAACCTATCATATTTGCAGGCATGCCGGGTTGGATTGTGCGATGGTGGGTAATATCGGTTACTCTTTTGCAAGACAAGTGGCTGTTGATCCCAGGTCTTTATATATCATCGAGATCAGTTCTTTTCAGTTAGATGATATCAAAACTTTTCGTCCGGATATTGCAATACTAACCAATATTACGGAAGACCATTTGGACAGGTATGAATACAATATGCAAAATTATATCAACAGCAAGTTTAGGATTGTGGAAAACCAACAGGAAGGTGATGTTTTTATTTACAATTTAGACGATGAAATTACGAATCAACACATCAATAATTATCCCATTAAATCAACTTTATACCCGATCACCATGAGTAAAGAATTGCCACAGGGTGCGTACCTGACAAACGCCCAGATGAATCTTAAATGGAAAGATGAAGACATGCAGATGAGTGTGGATGACTTTACATTGAAGGGAAAGCACAACCAGTATAATAGCATGGCTGCAAGCCTTGCTGCCACTGCAATGGATATTAAAAAAGAGAATGTGAGGGAATCATTACAAACATTTCAGAGCCTTGAACACAGGATGGAGCCGGTGGCTACTATAAGAGGAGTACTATTTATTAATGACAGCAAGGCTACCAATGTAAACAGTACCTGGTTTGCCCTGGAAAGTATGGAGCAGCCAACTATTTTAATACTGGGCGGGGTAGACAAAGGCAATGACTATTCCCTTATGAATGATATGGTAAAGGAAAAAGTAAAAGCTATCATTTGTTTGGGTACCGATAATGCTAAAATTCATGAAGCGTTTGCCGATATAGTACCTGTGATGGTTGATGCTCTTTCAGCAAAGGAAGCGGTACAGGCTGCATTTCATTTTGCTGCCAAAGGCGATGCGGTATTGCTTAGTCCGGCCTGTGCAAGTTTTGATTTATTTAAAAATTATGAAGACAGGGGCCTGCAGTTTAAACAAGCTGTAAAGGATTTGTAGAAAAAAACGTTTAGTGGATTGCCTTATTTCGGGGTATTAAATGTGTTAAGAAGAAATAGAAATTATATCAGTCAATCATCAATTTTCAATCGCTTCTTCAAATGAAGGAGGCAGTATGGCAGAAATTAAATCGATATTAAAAAAAATGTTCGGTTCTACCGAAACGGCAGAAGACGTTTTCAATACTTCGTTTAGAGGTATGGGGGGCATGGGAGGTACGCTCGTTCGAAAAACCAAGGGCGACCGGGTAATATGGGCCATTGTAATTATCCTTACGCTGGTAAGCTTACTGGTGGTATACAGCAGCACAGGTTCATTGGCATATAAGTATAGCAAGAGCACAGAGAGCTATCTCTTCAAGCAATTTACTTTTATCATTTTAGGGGTGATTATTATTTATTTTGCCCACCGGGTTAATTATACCATCTATTCACGGGTGGCGTTAATTTTATTTTTGATCTCCATTCCGTTATTGATCTACACCTATTTTTTCGGCGCCACTTTAAACGAAGGAAGCCGGTGGATAAAGCTGCCGGTAATCAATATGACCTTCCAAACATCTGACCTTGCCAAACTGGCGCTCTTCATGTATTTGAGCAGGCAGTTAAGTAAAAAGCAAAAAGTAATCAAGGATTTTAAAAAAGGTTTTTTACCCATCATCATCCCGGTAGCAATTATATGTGTACTGATCGCCCCGGCCAATTTATCTACCGCCATCCTGGTAGCAGGTACAAGTTTTATGCTGATGTTTATAGGGCGTGTAAATACCAAACATATTTTATTAACCATAGGTATAACATTGATACCGATCATGATTTTGTTTATGGTGGCGGTAAAATATTATGATAAGGAAGAAGGTAAATCAAAAGATTTGCCAGCATTGTTTGCTTCCGGAAGGGTCCCTACCTGGATAAGCCGTATACAAACATTTGTGTTTAGCAGCAAAGGAGATGGTAATGAAAAGTCGTACCAGGTAAACCAGGCCAAGATCGCCATCGCAAGCGGAGGATGGTTGGGGAGTGGGCCCGGCAATAGCAATGCAAGAAACTTTTTACCACACTCTTATAGCGATTTCATTTTTGCGATCATACTCGAAGAGTATGGTCTGTTGGGTGGGGCATTCATCGTGTTTATTTACCTGTTGTTTTTATACCGGTGTATCAGGGTGTACCGGAAATGCCCTTTTGCCTTTGGTGCGTTTCTTGCTTTGGCGCTCAGCTTCACGCTTGTAATCCAGGCCATTGCGAATATGGGGGTTAATGTAAATGTATTTCCAAACACGGGTGTTACGTTACCGTTAGTAAGCATGGGAGGAAGTAGTTTCCTGTTTACCTGTTTATCAATCGGTATTATTTTAAGTGTGGCAAGAAATGTGGAACAGATGGAA
>JANPIJ010000028.1:0-13255 GCA_031424955.1 Ferruginibacter sp.
TAGCTGGCAGTAAGGTCGGTGATTGTATAAGAAGGTATTAAACCTACCTGCCCGTTTGCATTTGGCAGTATGGAATTATTGGCATCACTAAATGTTTTATCAACAAAGCTTACCTGGCCTGTAAGTAAAAATGCTTTGTAACCCGCAGTAAGGCCGGCACGGAAAATATTGGATGGGGCATTCTCCACTTTTTTACCTTTGGTTGCTGCATCTTTATGATTGCCGCTATAGGTAGCATCTGTATAACTATAAGAGACAAAAACGATCATGTCGGCATCTTTGTTTTTAGTAAAGGCTCTTACCGGGTTGAATTCCGCATAGGTTTCAATACCCTTGCTCACACTGTTGCCAACATTGGTGATTAAGCGGTAAGTTACACCGGCTGGTGTAATGGTTCCCACCCGGTTATTATATTGCAGGAAAAAACTACTTACATCAAACTGTAAATAATCCCTGATCTTTCCACGATATCCCAGGTCAAAATTGTACCCTTTGGCATCTTTTAAATTAGGGTCCACCACATCAGTAGAAGGAGGTGCCTGTAAGTTGGCAAATTGTATTGGCCGGTATGCCTGCGAATAGTTGGCATACAACTCCGTACTTTTCGTAACATGGTATTCCGTACCGAGGCCTGCCAGCACAAAGCTCCTGCTGCGGGTAATATCCTGCAATTTAATAGCAGTGCCGCCGGAAGTAACCCCGTTTTGCCCGGCCGCAGCTCCCTCAAGCCACTCGTACCGCACACCCGCTATAACCAGGAATTTGTCACCAATGCGGAAAATGTTTTCAACAAATGCCGCTGCGTTGCGTGATTTAAATTCAATATTCCTTGGGTAGTTACCAATTACCGTCATATCAAAATCGCTGCCGGTTGTTCCTTTTCCATCAGCAAGCCGATGTGTGGTGCCGGTATATAATCGTATGCCCCCGGAAATGGTATTGGTCATTTTGCCCAATCTGTAATCGGTAATGATCCGGCTTTCCAAACCATAATTCCGATACTGGTCTACATTTAGTACCCGGTTATTGTATGACCCGGTTGATGTATTTATACTGTCTTTTACAGTAATGGCATTAGTAAAGCCTACGCTATTACGGTCACCAATAGTCGCAAACAATTTGGTAGTCCATCGTGTTTTTTTATTTAGCTGCCAGGTAGCAGTCAATGCAGGATTTGTCCACACAATATTGAACCAGTTACGGCTGCGTAAACTTTGTTGGGCATCCGTATTAAACTGCGCATCAGTTAACCCGCCTGCCTGCTGGCTGCGGATATTTGAATGCATTACTTCGGCAGTAAGCGAAAATTTGGGCGTAAAATTATAAGTAACTGTTCCAAAGCCTGCATTGGTAAAATAGCGGCTATTCTGCCTCCAGCCATCACCATTGCGATGATCAAAGAAAGAATAGTAATTCACCTTTCCCGTTTTGCCTCCTATCGCATTATAGCTGTTGAAAAGTGCATTGCTGCCAACAGTCTGCTGTGTTTCAAACTCAACCGGCTTATTGATATCGGTGCCATTGCGTAAAATATAGTTTACCAGGCCCCCAAACTGGGGCCCATATTGTAAAGCCCCCTGTCCCCGAACGATTTCGATTCTTTGTACAGCCTGCAACTGTGGATTATAATAGGCCTCCGGATAACCAAAAGGATCGGCTGCAATATCATAGCCATTCTGGCGAACGTTAAACTCCCAGCTACGGTTAGGACTAAGCCCCCTTGCTGCGATACCAATCTGAATTCCGCTCGGATCACTTTCCCAGATATGAATGCCCGGAACTTTGGCCAGCACCTGCCGCATGGTGTTGGTGACTACATTGCCCTGTACATTATCGAGCACAATCAGTGCATTCTTTTTTCCTGCATAAATATTTGTTCCTACTATTTCAGGCATTTGCTGGTAATCGCTTTTGCTATAACGGCCAACTATTGTTATATCGGCTAAATACTTATGTTGGGGACCGGATGTATCTACAGGCGATTGATGACTGACTCTATTTTTTTGGGCAGGGCTTACCTGATAAAAGAATAAAACACATACCATGGACAGAACCTTTTTCAGCATAACATTTTTTTTGCAAAGATGTTACTGATAAACTATGTGGACTTACGGAAGCGGGAAAAGTAATTACGGTAAACGGAAATCCGTTTGAAGCGCTAATAAATATTCATAAACAACAGGCCCTTACACAGACAGTTAAAGAATAAAATCTACCACTTCACACCATAAATTTTACTGTTTACTCCGGTTGGCAAATCCATAAAGATTCATTTTTGTCATTATTGCAAAAGCATTAATATGAAAACGATCATCCAATCTAAAAATGTATTATTTGCCGCCTTATTAGGTGCAGCATTCAGTTTTTCATCCTGCGATAAAGATGATGACAACCCGGTAGCAACCAATACCATTACCGATGTGGTAGTTGCCAATAACAACTTTAGTGTGCTGGAAGAAGCTGTGATAAAAGCAAACCTGGCTACTACATTAAAAGGTACAGGGCCCTTTACCGTGTTTGCGCCTGATAATACAGCTTTTGCAAGCGCAGGCATTACCGCTGCAACA
This sequence comes from Ferruginibacter sp., assembly GCA_031424955.1. Lineage (GTDB taxonomy): Bacteria > Bacteroidota > Bacteroidia > Chitinophagales > Chitinophagaceae > Ferruginibacter. The sequence continues at coordinate 2,568 of JANPIJ010000028.1, forward strand.
GTTAGTACATTATCTTCTGCACAATTAAGCGATTTATTATTGTACCACACTCTTGGCTCAAGAATTTTAGCCGCCGATGTACCGGCTGGCCCGAATGCTAAAGTTGTTACCGCCGGTGGTGATTCTGTTTTTGTTACAAAAAATGCAGCCGGTGTATTTGTAAATGGTATAGCTGTGGCGCAGGCCGATATTGCAGCAGACAATGGCGTTGTACATCGCTTAGCCAAGGCATTAAATAAACCATCGGGCAATATCGTTGCCACTGCACAGGCTGCAGGGTCTGGTCTAGACTCTTTGGTAAAAGCCATTGTAAGAGCTAATAATGCACCCGGCGGAGACCCTACTTTAATTAATACCCTAAGCACAGCAACCGTTACCGTATTTGCTCCTACCAATGCGGCATTTACGCAATTACTCACAGCATTAGGAACCAATAATATTGATAATATCCCTCTAACCACTTTGCTGTCAGTATTGAGGTATCACGTAGTTGGAGGCAGGGCTTTTTCATCAGACCTGGCAAATGGCAATTTAACCATGTTGGCAGGCGGTACAACCAACATCAGCTTAACAGCCGGTGCCACCATCAGGGGAAATGGAAATGGTGGTAACGCATCCAATATTGTAGCTACCAATATCATGGCACGCAATGGTGTAGTACATGCTATCGACAGGGTATTATTACCATAATATGAAAACCTCTACTGCATCAACGGTGAACAATTTTTTGTTTTAACCGTTGATGCAGTTTTGCATAATACTCCAAAAATGTTTGCAAATAAATACCGATATTTTTTTATTGCAGGCCTGGCCACTTATACTTATCTTAATACAGTATTGTGTGAGGTGTACCGATATTTTAATATGCCCATTGAATGGTATGTGGCTTTTGCAACCATTGTAATCATTACGCTGCTGGTTTGGGAAAGCAGCCGCCTGATTGAACCTTTTTTTAAAAAATCAATCAACCAGCAAAAAAACAAAATAAAAACACTGGTGGCATTTTTTATTACCGGTAGTTTGTTTACCACCATTATTACCATAAGTGTAGTGTTCGTGGTAAGCATGGTTATACATCATTATAGTTTTAAGCAAACCATCAACCCGCTAAAATTAAATTTAATTTATGCCTGGCTGGCCAACCTGTTGTTTCATTTATTGAATGCCATCAAATTTTATTTTACCGAGTATAAAACAAAATGGATGGAGGCTGAGGAACTAAAAAGGATATCGGCACAGGCAGAATTACAGTTGATAAAAAACCAGGTGAATCCTCATTTTTTATTCAATAATTTAAATGTGCTGTCGGCTTTAATTATGAAAAATAATGAAGAGGCCAATAAATTTATTGAAGAGTTTTCTAAAGTGTACCGCTATATTTTAAATAACCATGATAAAGAACTGGTAGACATAAAAACGGAGCTGAATTTTATTAAGCCTTATATTTTTTTGTTACAAAAAAGATTTACGGAGGGGCTGGATATAAGGGTAGAAGTTCCGGAAGCTTACGAGCGTTTTTACGTAATACCGGCCTCCTTACAAATGCTTATTGAAAATGCGATCAAGCATAACGTTGTAAGCAAAACCAAACCTTTGCATATTGATGTGCATATCAATGGCAACCATTCCATTGTGGTATCTAACAACCTGCAATTGAGGCAATCGGTAGATAGCTCTACTAAAATAGGATTGGCCAATATTATTAAACGCTACCAGTTGGTAAGCGGCAAAAATGTAACGGTTAAAAATGACTCGGTTGATTTTATAGTGGCATTGCCACTGCTTACTTTAAATTAAAATATGTCATGACAATTTTAATTGTAGAAGACGAACAATTAGCCCAGGAAAGGTTACAGCTTTTAATAAGGGCATACGATAAATCTATCGACATTGCAGGCTGCCTGGAAAGTGTGGAGGAAACGGTACAGTGGCTTAACACCAAACCGCACCCCGATTTAATTTTACTGGATATCCATTTATCTGACGGGCAATGCTTTGAAATTTTTAAACGCAGCACCACGCAAAAGCCCATCATCTTTACTACGGCTTTTGAAAATTACGCCATTGATGCTTTTAAATTATTTAGTGTTGATTATATTTTTAAAACCTGTTACCGCTGAGTCACTTGCCACTGCATTCAACAAATATAAAAATTTAACTACAGCATTTGGTCCTAAAGATTATCAATTGCTGATGGAGCAGGTGAAGGATAATTTTTCTACCAATTATAAAAGCCGTTTTTTAGCTAAAGTAGGCCAGCGTTTATTTTTTATTACAGCAGCAGAAGTAGCTTACTTTGCTGCAGATAATAAAATTGTTTATTTGGTTGATAAGTCAGGCAACCGGTTTTTAATTAATACCACTATAGAAAAGCTGGAAACGGAATTAAACCCTAAAGATTTTTTTCGCCTCAACCGTAAAATAATCATCAACGCAGGAGTAATTGACCAGGTAAAACCTTACCAAAGCAACCGGCTAAAGCTGCAACTAAAAGGTATTAACACCCAGGAAGAAATAATCATTAGCCGGGAAAGAGTAGCTGATTTTAAACAATGGGCAGATGAATAGAAAATGATTTCAGCTTTGGCTTGATTTCACGACCCTTTTGGTATCAAACTGTAATTGCTGCAATGTTGAGTGACTGGTTACTGAAATCGATGTTGATATTCTTTCAGGCAATGGCTCATTAATTCAGCCAAATTTTATCTCACCGGTGAACAGGGCTTTTATCCTGTAACAAATTTTATGGAATGGAGGATATGGTGTTTAACGATGGCAAACAGCAAACATAATTACCGCAACGTCCTCGGCTTACCCACAAAGCCCCAGGAGAGTCGTTGCCCGGAAGAGGTACGCTTTTCTATATGGAAACATTTTAATCCATCCTGTTGGTAAAATTTTACCCCTGCCAACTGAAAATTTGTAGTACACAAACCGGAACTCAAAAAAAATGAAACCCGGTATTTAACTGGCTCTCCGCTTATCCGGCTGCAATACGGGATAATCCAGCGGGTCCGGCTATTATACGCTGATAAAAAAGGCGCAGAATATATTCTGCGCCGGAGGTTGCGGGTTTATTAATATATATTGGTTAGTTCGTTTATCTGCTGCCTTCAATTATTTTAATGTAGTTGGCCCTTTCGTATGCAGTGGGGTCGGCAATATTTTGCTGGCTCATCAGGCCCTTAAAAGAGGTAATACTTTCAAAGCCATTATTTTGCATCCATTCCCCCAGTTCTTTATTCATCGTTTTCAAATATGGAATCCCATTTTTATATAAAGACGATGCAGTCATTGCCACATCGGCACCGGCCAGCAGGTACTTGATCACTTCGGTGGCACTTTGTACACCGGTAGTAGCGGCCATCGACATTTTTATTTTACCATACAACATCGCAATCCACAATAAGGGCAACCGTATTTCATTGGATTCGCTATACTTCAAATCTGTTTTAATCACCAGTTCGTTGATATCAAAATCGGGCTGGTAAAAACGGTTGAATAAAACCAGGCCGTCGGCACCGGAATCCTTTATCCGCATCGCCATATTACCCATTGCACTGAAGTAGGGATTGAGCTTTACCGACACCGGTATTTTTACACTTTTTTTAATGGCATGAATGATGTACAAATAGCGTTGTTCCACTATCCACGAAGTCATGTGAATATCACCGGGAATAAAAAAAATATTTACTTCTATCGCATCTGCCCCTGCCTGTTCTATCAGCTTCGAGTAGCTCACCCATCCCTCATTGGTGATGCCGTTTAAGCTGGCAATGATGGGAATCTTCACTCTTTCCTTCGCCTTCCGGATTTGCTCCAGGTACCCATCTGTCCCGGGATTGTAATCATCCAGGCCGGGAAAAAAGTCCATCGCTTCCGCGGAAGAATTGGTAGTTTCAGCCAACACTGCATTTAGCCTTGCCTCATCCTTACGGATCTCTTCCTCAAACAAAGAGTGCAACACTACGGCACCGGCTCCGTTGTCTTCCATCAATGCAATATTATCTGTTTGCTCAGATAAGGTACAGGCAGATACCACAATCGGGGAATTCAATGTTAACCCCATGTAAGTTGTTTGCGTATTCATGTATGCTTGTTTTAAATGATAGCCGATCTGAAAGACCGGCTATCTAAGGGTTTTTTTATTATCCAACCGGAACAAAATCACTTGCCTTTTTGGTGGCCAGTTCCTCGTAGTTTTTCCATTTCAGGTTTACCAGGTCCTGCGCATGCACCATCAGTTCTTCCGCTACTGTTGGGTTGGTCATGGTAAGAACCTTATACCGCAATTCATTGTAGGCATAATCCCTCAGCGGAATTTTTGGCCTGGTTGAATCGAGGATGAATGGATTTTTGTTTTTCTTTCTTAGTACCGGGTTGTAGCGCATCAGCGGCCAGTGACCACTTTCCACCGCCAGGTTTTGCTGGGTCAAACCATTTTTCAGATCATATCCATGGGCTATACAATGACTGTATGCCAGTATCAGGGAAGGCCCGTCGTAAGCTTCGGCTTCTCTCATCGCCAGCAATGTTTGTTGCGGGTTGGCACCAAAAGCCACCCTTGCCACATACACATTTCCGTAAGAGATGGCCTGCATCGCCAGGTCTTTTTTACCACCCGATTTGCCACCGGATGCAAATTTTGCAGTGGCTGCCGTAGGGGTAGATTTGGATGACTGGCCGCCGGTGTTTGAATATACTTCAGTATCCAGTACCAGGATGTTTATATTTCTTCCGCTTGACAATGCATGATCCAGGCCTCCGTAACCAATATCATAAGCCCAGCCATCACCACCAATCAGCCATACACTGCGGCGAACCAACTGGTCGGCCACAGATAACAGGTGCAAGGCAGGAGAGGAGGTCATTTTTTTCAATTGCTCTTTCAATAACTGCACCCTTAAATGTTGCACCGCCATTTCAGATTCATGCACCTGTTTGGCATTCAGTATTTCATCTACCACGGTTGCTCCCAGTTCATCTTTCAATTCCAGTAAATATTGTTTGGCCACACCCAGTTGTTTATCGGCAGTAATGCGCATACCCAATCCAAACTCGGCATTGTCTTCAAACAATGAGTTGGACCATGCCGGGCCCCTGCCGTCTTTATTTACGGTCCAAGGTGTGGTGGGTAAGTTACCGCCATAAATAGAAGAACATCCTGTTGCATTGGCCACCAGTAAGCGATCACCAAACAACTGTGATAGTAATTTCAGGTAAGGCGTTTCACCACAACCCGCACATGCACCGGAGAACTCAAACAATGGTTCCAGGAACTGTGCACCATGCACGGTAGAGAAATCAATTTTGGAACGATCGTTCCATGGTATGTTTTCAAAGTATTCGATGTTCTTTTTTCCCTGTTCCAGGATGGGTTCTTTTTCTGCCAGGTTAATGGCTTTGCGGGAACGGTCGTTGATATCAATCGCAGGACAAACCTCTACGCATAAGTTACAACCGGTGCAATCTTCCAGGTAAACCTGTAAAGAATATTTTGTTTCCGGAAAGCCCCTTGAATTTATGGGTGCTGACTGAAATCCATCGGGTGCTTTTGCCAAATAATTTTCATGAAAGAACTTGGCCCTGATAACGCTATGCGGACAAACATAGGCACAGTTACCACATTGTATACAGGTGTCAGGTTCCCAAACCGGTACCAGGTCAGATACATTTCTTTTTTCCCATTGGGTGGTACCGCTTGGATATGTACCGTCAATCGGCAGTTTACTTACCGGCAGTTCATCTCCATGGCCGGCCATCATTACTGCTGTTACTTCCTGTACAAAGGCGGGTGCTTTTGCAGAAACGATTACCAATTCATGGATGGCTGCAGAAACATCGGCAGGGTATTCCACTTCGTATAAATTAGCCAGGGTGGCATCTACCGCCACAAAATTCTGATCAATTACTTTTTGCCCTTTTTTAAAGTATGTTTTTTCAATCGCCTTTTTAATTTGTTTGATGGCGTCTTCTCTTGGCAACACGCCCGACAAAGCAAAATAACAGGTTTGCATGATGGTATTGATACGGCCACTCATACCGGTATCTCTTGCCACGGTGGTAGCATCAATTACATATACTTTTAGCTTTTTATCAATGATCATCCGTTGTACCTGCCCGGTTAATTTACCCCACACTTCCTCCTTTCCATAAGGGCTGTTTAATAAGAAGGTAGCGCCGTCTTTTGCAAATTCCAACATTTCTACTTTTTCAATAAAGTTGAACTGGTGACAGGCGATGAAATCCGCTTTTGTAATAAGGTAAGGCGCACGGATTGGTTTGGGCCCAAACCGGAGATGCGATACCGTTCTGGCGCCTGATTTTTTGGAATCATACACAAAGTATCCCTGTGCAAACAGGTCGGTATTTTCACCAATAATTTTGATGGTATTTTTATTGGCGCCCACGGTTCCATCTGCACCCAGTCCAAAAAACAAACCCTGTCTCCATTCAGATTCATCCAGTGTGTAGGCAGGATCATAATCGAGGCTGGTAAAGGTTACATCATCATTGATACCAATGGTAAATCCATTTTTAGGTTTATCTTTTTTCAATTCATCAAAAACCGCTTTCACCATGGCCGGTGTAAACTCTTTGGAGGAAAGGCCATACCGGCCACCCACCAACCTGGGCAATTGTTTTATTTTTCCCTGTTGTAACGCATCTACCAATGTGGCCAATACATCCTGGTACATGGGTTCACCTGCTGCGCCAGACTCTTTGGTGCGGTCTAAAATGGCGATTGTTTTTACTGATTCGGGTATTGATTTGATAAAATGATCCAGCGAAAAAGGTCTGTATAACCTCACCTGTATAACGCCGGTTTTTTCACCTGCCGCATTCAATGCCTGTACGGTTTCGTCTACCGTTTCGCCACCGGATCCCATGATGATGATCACTCTTTCTGCATCGGGCGCACCGGAATATTGAAAGAGTTCATATTTTCTGCCGGTCATCTTTTCAAAGTCGTTCATTACTTCTTCTACAATGCCGGGCATTTTATTATAAAAGTCATTCACGGTTTCTCTTCCCTGGAAATAGATATCGGGATTTTGCGCCGTACCCCTGATAAAGGGGTGCTCCGGATTTAACCCCCTGTTGCGATGGGCAATCACCAGTTCATCCGGTATCATCGACCTGATCTGGTCGTCACTTAATAATTCCAGTTTGTTTACTTCATGCGAGGTACGGAAACCATCAAAGAAATGCATGACCGGTATCCTTGCTTTTAGCGTAGACGCCTGCGAGATCAATGCAAAGTCATGTGCTTCCTGCACACTTACTGAACTTAGCATGGCAAAGCCGGTGGTTCTTGCAGCCATCACATCCTGGTGGTCGCCAAAAATAGAAAGTCCCTGCGCCGCTAAAGAACGGGCCGCCACATGAATTACACAGGCCGTTAATTCACCTGCTATTTTATACATATTGGGCAGCATCAGCATTAAACCCTGCGATGCGGTAAAAGTAGTAGTAAGCGAGCCGGTTTGCAAGGCACCATGTACGGTACCGGCGGCCCCGGCTTCACTTTGCATTTCCATGATATCGGGTACAGATCCCCAGATATTTTTGATTCCTTTAGCTGCCCACTCATCAGCCAGTTCGGCCATGGTGGAAGAAGGCGTAATTGGATAGATGGCACAAACTTCATTTACACGATAGGCCACATAGGCTGCGGCTTCATTTCCATCAATTGTTGAGATTGTTTTTTTATTTGACATCAGTAAGAGAATTAATGGGTTCGGGAATCATTTCTATAGCATGACATGGGCATTGCTCATAACAAACTGCGCAACCGGTGCAGGCATCATAGTTAAACTGATACCGGTTGCCCTTTCCTAATTTGATAATGGCATCTTCGGGGCAAGCGCCAAAACAACCATCACATTCAAAGCAGTTACCACAACTGAGGCAGCGTTGCGCTTCAAACCTTGCTTCCGGTTCGGATAAGCCGCTGATAATTTCATCAAAACTTTTGATGGCGATTGTTGGCACCAGTTTATCCTGTTCCTTTTGAGGGGCTTCTGTTTCGTACCACATGTGCAGCTTACGGTAACCTGCCGTAGGATGCTTATCCTTCTTTGCTACTATTTGCTGTGTTATAAAAGCATTGATATATTTAGCGGCTTTTTTACCATGGCCGATGGCAATGGTAGAACTCCTGTTTTCACCAGGCAGCATATCTCCGCCGGCAAAAATTCCTTCATGCCCGGTCATTCTTTGTGCGTCAATTTTGATGGTACCATCGTCGTTTAAGACAATGGCTGAAACGGATCGTAAAAAACCGGAGTCTGTTTCATGCCGGTTTGCAATGATCAGTACATCTGCATCAATGGTTTCAAACAGGCCGGTGCCAACTGCCTTTCCCTTTTCCACCTTCATTTGTTGCAGCGTGATCTTTTTATCTTTTATACTAACGATACTCTTTAACAATTGTACATCTACGCCTTCTGCCAGGGCATCATCTGTTTCGTAATCATAGGCGGGCATCATTTTTTTATCTCCTTCAAAATAAACAGCCACTTCTGAATCAAACCGTTTAATGATACGGGACAGGTACAATGCCAGTTTACCACCACCATATACCACTACCTTCTTTCTTACATAAGGCGATGAGGTTGATTTATATTCCTTAAAAAATGAAAAAGCATCCTTTATGTACACCGAACCATCATCTTCAAATTCCTCCTTATGAATTAACTGGGCACCGATTGCCAGGAACACCGCATCAAATTTCCCTCCTTCCTTTTCTGCCAATATATCCTGTACCTTGTAGTTCAGGCGGATTTTAACCCCCATTTTAACAATGCGGTTTATCTCTTCATTTAAAATATTATTGGGTAAGCGATAATCCGGAACACCGGTCCATAATAATCCGCCGGCATGGTTACTTGCTTCGAAAACCTCTACCGTATGCCCGAGGCGGGCAAGGTGATAGGCAGCAGATAAGCCGCCAGGCCCGGCACCAATTACCAATACTCTTTTGCCGGTGGTAGCAGCATTGCAGCGGATCTCCCAATGCTGGTTAATTGCTTCATCGCCGATATACCGTTCTACCGCATGAATGTTGACTGTTTTATCAATATGGTTCCTGTTGCAACCCGTTTCGCAGGGCTTTACACAAACCCTGCCCATCAAAGCGGGGAAAGGGTTGTCTTCCACGATGGTTTGAAACGCTTCAAAATAATTACCGGCCTGCGCATGCGACAACCAGCCCTGAATATTTTCCCCGGCGGGGCAGGCACTATTGCAGGGAGGCATAAAATCAACATAAAGGGGGCGCATTGTTCTGAGCGGTCCGGTTCCCTCTGCGTGAAGCGTAAGATCAACCGGTTTGGTAATATCTATATTGGGCATATTAAATTATTTCACCTGTTTATGATGCTAAGCAAGGCGTAGCATGAGCACATACAAAAAGTGGTGAAAGATAAAACGAAGCCGGTTGGGTAGAGGTGATCTATTTCAGGTGTAAAAATGATATATATCATTTTTATGAAAGGCCCTTTCCCCGCAGCAGGAAAAGTTTATGCTTTATTACGCCGTGGTTGGGGCTACAGGGATAGGTTGTTTTATTTTGCCACTTGTCACTTTAAAAAAATGATTGCTATTCAGAACGCCGTTGTTGCATCTCTGGCCAACAACCGAAGTACTTTAATCTAAAAGCGGCTTCCATTCTGATAAGCTATTACTTCATTTTCGAACAAATTTTAAATGATACCCTTCGGCTGTTGATCGGAGACGGAGCAGCGCCATGCGGGAAGAGAGTGCTTCTTTTATATGCCTCACAGTTTCGCCGAAGCTGTCAATGTTTTTTCATTTTGTGTCACCTTTTCCGGACTCTTAATAGTTGAATAAATTATCTTAAATTTGACTCATGCAAGTACAATTAGATATTGAATTTGACCAACTAGTTCAAATAGCTAAGAAACTGCCAGCCAAACAATGGACAAGACTTAAAGCAGAAGTTGAAGCTAAACCACCTGGTGACAAAAATCGGGAAGAATTAAAACAATTTCTTCTTGATGGTCCTACTTTTTCCAAAAAGCAAATTGAAACTATAGCTGAAACCAGAAAGGCAATCAACAAATGGCGAACAAAATAATCCTGGCAGACACTTCAATTCTAATAGACTATTTCCGTAAAACTGACAAAAGTAATGCTGTTTTGATTTACTTATTTGACCAGGGATTTGATTTTACAATTTCAGCTATTACACATTACGAAATTTATTCGGGCACTACAACCAGGCAACTTCCTTTCTGGCAAAGTTTATTACAAAATATAAAGGTTTTAGCTTTTGATCAAAAAGTTGCTCAAACGGCAGTTGACATAAATAATGAATTGAAGAGAAAGCGAAAACAAATTGAGAAGGCAGATCTTTTCATTGGTGCTACTGCAATTGCCTACGATTTGCCATTTGCTACATTAAACAGAAAACATTTCGAGCGAATTGTCGGTCTAACCATAATTGAATAAGGCGAACGCCCAACAATACATTTAGCCCATCCGATTAGGGGAAAAAAATATAATGCTGTACAGTAGGCTCAGGCCGCGGCCCAATGTCATTTAGTTAAGGTATAAGTAAATAAAACCCATTGAGTTAAGAACAGAAGTTGTTTCCGTTCTTTGTGTTCGACTAAAAACAAACTCAATGGTTAACACAAATGTAGAAATTATCGAGGTATTGC
>JANPIJ010000029.1:0-5180 GCA_031424955.1 Ferruginibacter sp.
CCAGCAGCGCCGACTGATCTCCCCTCGTTAGCCAAAAACCCACCTCATTATTACCCGGTAAAGCCATTGACCGCCTACCGGTTCCGGATGATTTTTTGCCACAGGATAACAGCATTGAAAACATGCATCCCGTTAAAATACTGATTACGAATTTCCGGTTCAGGATGGCAGGCATTTTATTGATTTTACTGAAGTACTATTTATTTTATTGCACGAATTATAAAAACCGAATTCGAAATTAATACATTACCTGTCAGGAATAAGTGTAATAATTTCGAGTCATTTTATACTTAACGTTACACCGGAAACAAATCATTTTTTAATTACCATTATTTTACTTCCGCTGACTAAACAACCAGGGTAATAATTCCTTTTCTGCAAATGCCGAATCCCAGCTATTATGCGTTGCTTCGGGATAGATGGTCAGCTTCGCTTTTGCGCCTGCATTTAATAAGGCTTCATGCATTTGTTCTGATAATGCAACCGGTACCGATGCATCTTTTGCACCATGAAAAATCCACCAGTCCACTTTTTTCATTTTCCTTTTTACATCCGTATTACCACCCCCGCAAATGGGTATGGCTGCAGCAAACAATGAAGGATTTCTTCTTACTATTTCAAAGGTTCCCATTCCTCCCATTGACAGTCCCGCTACATATACCTGTTTCTTTTTTACCGGGTAGCTGCTTAGTAACTGCTTCACCAGGCCCTGTGCCATCACCATAGCCCTGGTTACCGGTGTGTCGGACATAAAATTAAATTGCCTGTTTCCATCGGCGGCCCGTTTGAATGAAACATTTGTCCAGCTACTGTTTTGCGGACATTGGGGGAATACCACAATGGCAGGATAATCTCTCCTGTTATCTTCGGTTAAAAAAAGTTTGCCACCATGCACCAGTTGTTTCTCATTATCATTACCCCTTTCTCCGGAGCCGTGTAAAAAATAGATGAGCGGGTATTTTGTACTGGCATCATAATTAACCGGCAGTAATATCCTATACGGAAGGGTATCCTTACCAACGATATAATACTCCTTTTTATAAAGACCCAGATCCTGTGCTGCAAGGCGGAAACCGGCAGCCAGCAATACAAACAAAACAACCGGATATCTTTTCATATTATTGGCATTTTTATAGATTATAAAAATATTCGCTTATTTCGCAGCCTATTTGACCTCACCCCCAACCCCAAAGGCGAGGGGAGCCCAACCCTAAAAATTTGCAGTCCTTTCCATCGGCTGTCAGTAAGTTAATACTGGTATATACAGTTGGCGCTTTACTTTCAAAACTGCAGGCGATAATTTTAAATGCTTCCTTCTATAATGATGAGGGTGCTTTCTTCATTACAACAATTTAAAATCTGCTTCTCTTACATCCCTGCTATTGCCTCCAATAAAAACTTTAAAATCTCCCGGCTCTGCTACATACTTCAAATCATAGTTATAAAACTTCAGGTCGTTTACAGAAATTGGGAAGCTGATTTTTTTTGATTCACCCGCCTTTAGTTCAATCTTTTGAAACCCTTTCAATTCCTTTACAGGCCTGGTACTGCTCCCTACCATGTCGCGGATATACAACTGCACCACTTCCTTACCAGTTACGGCGCCGCTGTTGGTTACCGTAACAGTGGCGGTTAGCGTTTCCGTTGATTTGATTGCCGGGCGGCTAAGTTCCACTGCACTGTAAGTAAAGTTGGTATAGCTTAATCCATATCCGAATGGATATAGCGGATCGTTGGATACATCTAAATAATTTGATTTAAATTTTTGAAACCATTTTCCAGCTTCCAGTGGACGACCGGTATTTTTATGATTGTAGTAAATAGGCACCTGGCCAATATTTTGGGGAAAGGTAGTACTCAATTTACCGGAGGGGTTTGTATCACCAAACAATACATCTGCAATGGCGCTGCCTGCTTCTGATCCACCAAACCAAACATTTAATATCGCGGGCACATTGTCGTTTTCCCATTTCAAAGCAAGCGGCCGGCCTGTGAATAAAACCAGCACCACCGGTTTACCTGTCTTCAATAATGCCATCAGTAGATCCTGTTGCGCCTGTGGAATTTCAATGTCGGTTCTGCTGCTGCTCTCACCGCTCATTTCAGCAGATTCGCCCAGGGCGGCTACCACTACATCACTCTGGTTGGCTACTGCCACCGCTTCATCAATGATCGCCTGTGCGCTTCTACGATCCCGGTTAAGCCCTTTTCCAAACATGCCGGCTCTTTGTTCAAATAAACTATCCGCATCCAGGTTGCTGCCTTTTGCGTATACAATTTTTGCATTATTTCCTGCTGCAGTCTGCAGGCCTGCCAAAACAGAAATGGCTTTGGAAAAATTAGCTGCTACACTCCAGGTTCCCGGCATATTTTCTTTCGCATCTGCCAGCGGACCAATCAGTGCAATGGTACCTGTTTTCTTTAATGGCAGTATATTGCCCTGGTTTTTTAGCAATACAAAACTTTGTGCTGCAATGGCCCTGGCTTCGCTGCGACTGGCATCAGTAAAAATATCGGTTTTAGCCCTGTTTGGATCGATATAGCGATAAGGGTCCTGAAACAATCCCATCATATATTTGGCTTCCAGAATGCGGCGGCAGGACGCATCAATCTGCGCCATGCTGACCTTCCCTTCCTGCAATGATTTTTTTAATGTTAGTAAAAACCCTTCCCCTACCATATCCATATCAATCCCTGCATTAAGCGCCATGGCTGAAACAGTTTGCAGGTCGCCCAAACCATGTTCAGTCATTTCATTGATACCAGTATAATCGGTTACTACAAATCCTTTAAATCCCCATTGTTTGCGTAGCACGTCGGTCATCAAATATTTATTGCCGGTGGCGGGTACACCATCTACTTCATTAAACGATGCCATCACGGTTCCTACTCCTGCATCCACCGCAGCCTTGTAAGGGGGCAGATACTCGTTAAACATTTTTACCCGGCTCATGTCGGTGGTATTGTAATCACGGCCAGCCTCCGCCGCGCCATACAACGCATAATGTTTTACACATGCCATCAGGTTATAATTCTTATAATCCCCGTTACCCTGGTACCCTTTTACCATTGCCTTCGCAATTTGCGAGCCCAGGTAAACATCTTCACCCGATCCTTCTGAAATACGTCCCCATCGCGGATCACGGGAAATGTCTACCATGGGGCTAAAGGTCCAGTTAATACCATCGGCACTTGCTTCCTTTGCTGCAATCTGGGCGCTGCGTTCAATCGCTTTCATATCCCAGGTGCAGGATAAACCCAATGGAATAGGAAACACGGTTTCATATCCATGAATAACATCCATGCCAAACAACATGGGAATTTTTAACCGGCTCTGTTCCACGGCCACCTTTTGTACGGCACGGATTTTCTCCACGGTTTTAATGTTAAACAAACCGCCCACTTTTCCTTCCTGTATTTTTTTACCGATATCAGAATTGGATGCCTGCCCGGTAACAATATCGCCGGAGCCGGGTAAATTTAGCTGCCCTATTTTTTCATCCACCGTCATCTTTTTCATGAGGGCATCGATGAAGGGTTTCATTTTAGGATCACTCTTCTGCGCATACCCGTTTACAGTGAAGCTGAAAATAATGGCAACGATCGTGATTGTTTTTTTCATGTTTTATTATTTGATTTTGGTACGTATTTTATGCTGAATGATTATGTAGATTATTTTTTGGACCGGCGTTATAGCTTTGGTCAACGTCGTTGTGTCATGTTAATCCCGATTGAGCTTGTGCGCTGTTTCGGGACTCACTTATATTATATACCATTGGGGGTTTTTATTATGTTTTATCCAGAGAAATTTTCTTCTGTTTAATTTGTAAATTCAAATGCTGTAACATGATATCCGTAACTTTTCTAACCTTCCATCTTCTCCTTTCCTTGTTCGCCGGGGTAAACATGATAGCAGTTTAATTTTATCACGTCCCTACGGGACTTTAAACTGCAAACTATTTTACGCTACCGATATCACGTCCCTACGGGACTTTAAATTTATCGTTATTGTTGCAAAATAAAATTGTTGTTACATTCTTTCCCGACCTTTTTCTTTCTGTACCAGGAGAAATGAAGAATGGAGTTACAGCAAATATGGCTCCATTATTTTCTGCCATATCACATATCCCTTCGCATTCATGTGCAGATTATCTCCAATAAAAATATCCTTCATCACCGTTCCATCCTGGTTAAACATTTTATGGTACACATCTATAAAGGCCGTTCGCTTTTTTGATTTTAAGAAATTTTTAATCAATCCATTCCCCTCCACCATGTTAGGCCAAAGCCTTTCCCGGCTCGGACTTGGTTTCATTGACACGTATGCAATAGGAACGCGGGGCAGGCGGCTCCTGATCAATTGAAACAATTGCTTAAACCGGTTGAAGACAATCGTTGCGCTCACACTATCGTTAGCAGCGATGTCATTTTCGCCGCAATAAATCACGATTTGCTTTGGCTGGTAAGGAAAAATAATATCGTTTGCATACCGTATTACATCGGGCAAAGAAGAACCGCCGAAACCGCGGTTGATAATTTTATGCGTGGGGAAATAATCCTGCACATCCACCCATTTTGTAAAGGAGGAACTGCCAATAAAAAGAATGGCATTTTTAGCAAAGCTGCTGGTGCTGTCTTGTTTTTTGAAGGTTTGAATTTCTTTATAAAAAGGAGTTGACTGGGCATTGGAATGGATATTAATACAAAGGCAACAAATTGCAATAAAATAAATGCGCCGAAAACTCATTATTGAAGGAATACTCATTGATTGGTTTTTGATTGAATTTAATATTTGAATTTTTATGCTATAGGGCTTTGCCCTATGCTTTGGTATGCCGCCTTTACAGGGCTTTTTTACTTTTAAAAATTACACAGGGTTTTACCCTATGCTTTGGTATTGTGCCCTTTCAGGGCTTTATTTTTTTGCTTCTAAATTTACGTAGGTTGGCTGAACAAAGGTTAAATATTACTTCAGGCAGGTGTCGCTTACTCCACCTTAATCACCTCCGCCTTATCACTCACCCCGTTTTCATTGATCGCCTCTATCCGGAAAAAATAGGGCTTTTTGCTATCCATCGCCTTAAACCAATATTCATTGGCATCATGCACCATTACGCAATTGTATAATTTTTCGGGATGTATGCCATAATAAATGTTGTACGCATACGCATTATCAACCG
>JANPIJ010000030.1:0-30874 GCA_031424955.1 Ferruginibacter sp.
GTTTCTTCCAATATCTCAACGGTATAAACATGTTTGGCTCCGGCATCCAAACACAGACGGGATAATACCGCTTCGGGGCCGGGGCCTATCTCCAGTACAGTTTTACCCTTTATTACTTTTTGAAGGGCTGCTGTGTATTTATCGTTCCTGCTTTTGTGTTCATACATTGAGCGATAAACAATATCATCATAAATAAAAAACTCAGCAATGGAAGGCCAAAGCTCTACTTTTTTACGGACCTTGAAAAAAGCAACCAATTGCTTGGTATCCTTTGTTTCATTTACCACGACTACCGCATCTTCAATCAATGGATGCAGCGCCAGTACCGCCTCTATTTCTCCGCATTCTATCCGATGCCCCGCTATTTTCACCTGCTCATCCAGCCGGCCGATGTATTGGATATTGCCATCCGGTAACCAACGGGCAAGATCGCCCGTTCTGTATAGCCTTGATCCGCTGACGTCGCTGAATGGATTTTTGATAAATCTCTCTGCGGTAAGTTCCGGATGGTTTAAATAACCTCTAGCTACCTGGGCACCGCCTACGCACAACTCCCCTGGAACCCCTACCGGTACCACGTGCAGGGCCTTATCCAAAATATACACTGTTACATTCGCGATGGGCTTTCCAATGGTAACCATACCATTTTCCAATACCGGCTCATCTGTCATAGTGATACAAACCGTATTTTCAGTTGGCCCGTAAGCATTGAAAACCCTTACGCCCTGCGATTGAATTTCTTTGGCCAGTACACCATTCAAAGGCTCACCCGCAGAAATCAGGACCGGTATATTTTTCAGGCTGTCTTTTATCAGTACCTGGTAAGATGGAGGAAGCGTAACCACATCTATTTGATGCAGTTTAATTAAACCGGTGATAGCTTCCGTGGATAATAAATCCTCTCTTTTGGGTATGATCAGTTTACTTCCGCTTAATAAGGCCGTAAATATTTCAGAGCAGGACGCATCAAATCCGAAGGACGCAAACTGCAATACACTCATGCCGCTCCATAAGCTAAGCTCTTTTATCTGCCCATATACCAGGTTAACCAATCCTTTACATTCTATTTCAACGCCCTTGGGTCGGCCCGTAGAACCGGATGTATAAATAACGTATACCAGGTCGTTCATATCTGTCACAATTTCTGTATCTGCAACAGGTTTCTGCATAATTTCATCCCACGCAGTATCAAGGTTCATTAATGTACCGCTTTCGTTCAACTGGATCTTTGACTGAACATAATTACTGAGCAGCACTATTTCTGCGTCCATATCTTCCAGCATATAAGTAATCCGGTCCAATGGGTATTCAGGATCAACCGGTACATAGGCGGCTCCGGCTTTTAGTATGCCCAGTATTCCAATCACCATCTTTAACCCCCGCTCAATACAGATTGGAACCAGCATACCTTTTTTTACACCAGCATCCACCAGGTAATGCGCCAACTGGTTAGCCTGTTCGTTTAACCGCCGAAAGGAAAGTATCTCCGATTCAAAAATGAGTGCTGTTGCATCGGGGATAGCCATTACCTGTTCTGAAAATAATTCTACAATACTTTTATCAGTCGGATAAACCGAGGCAGTCTTGTTGAAATCATGCACAATATGCTGCTCCTCATCATACCGCATCAACCTGATATCGCCTAGCCGGTTAGTGGTACCTGCTATCATCTGCATCAATACATGCTCAAAATGATTTTTTATCTCCTCCACATATTGATCTTCCAGCAATTCTGCATTATAACCAAAGCCGATATTGATTTTATCTGCACTTACCACGCTGATGCTTAAAGGGTAGTTGGTTTGCTCAATCATCTCTACATTTTCAATACCCAGCGACCACTGCTTTGCGCCGATGATTTCACTTACGGGGTAGTTTTCGAAAATGAGTATGCTGTCAAAAAGGTCGCCCTGTATACCCGACCAACCCTGTATTTTGTGGAGCGGCGTATACTGGTATTGCCTTGAAGCTACCTGTTGCGCCTGCATTAACTCAAGCCATTCGGTTACTGTTTTTTCGTCCTGCAAAATAGAATGCAGCGGCAGTGTATTGATGTACATCCCTACCCTGCTTTCTACATGCGACAAGTCGTCGGGGCGACCAGAAACAATCACTCCGTAAGTAACATTATTATTGGCGGTATAATGATGCAGTAACAGTGACCAAACCCCCTGCACTACTGTGTTTACAGTAATCCTGTTGCGCTTCGCATAGCTTTGTACCTGTTGTGAAGATGCTGCATCCAGATGCAATCGCAACAACTTGTATTTACCTGAGCCCTTTGTTCTTTCGGTAGTACCGGCGACAAAAGGAAGTAAAGTACTCTGCTCTAAACCATCCAGGTATTTACGCCAATACATTTCCTCCAATTCCTTATCTCCCCTTTCCAGGTAACGGATATAATCTTCATACCGGTCCTCTTCTATTATTTTTGGTGCGACACCACCCGCCAATGACTCATAGGTACTTAAGAACGCTTCCATCAGCACCGGCAGCGACCATCCATCGAATAAAATATGGTGGAAGGTCCATACCATCCTGAAGCGGTTATCATTTATTTGGATCAGCCCGATCCGCATCAGCGGAGCTGCTTTAAAATCAAAACCTTTCTTACGGGATACTTCTTTATAGTCCGCAATCGCAAGTTTCTGTTGCTCCGGGCTCATGCCGCGGTAATCCAGCACTTCAATGGGCAGGGTTACCTGGCGGTAAACACATTGAACCGGTATGCTGAATTCGTCGGCATAAAATCCGCTTCGTAAAACGCTGTGATTCTTTAATAACTGCTCCCAGCTCATCCTTAACACTTCAATGTCAGGTGACAGCAGGTCGCAGGTAAATTGTTCAGTATAAGCACCTGCTTCGCCATCATACAACGCATGGAACAACATACCTTGTTGCAGGCCACTGAGGCGATAAATACCTTCAACCTGGTCCTTTCTTTTTTTACCATTGAAGGATTCTTCCAGGAAATTATCCAGCTCTTTATAATTGACCTCGGCTCCTAAGCCATAATCTGATGGTGTGAATACCTGGCCGGATAACTCCTGTTCAAGGCAGTGATTGATCAGCATTTCCAATACCGACAAATATTTTTCCGCCAACCCGTTAATGGTAGCCGGTTCGTAATGCAGCCCGCTATAACTCCAGTTCAGTACCAACTCCCCTGATTGCACAAAGCTATTCACAGATAATTTTTCACTCACCTCATATTGATCGCTGACAGCAGCACCGGTGGATTCACCCGAACCACTCAACCATTTGCTTTCATTCACCACATTATCAAACTGCCCAAGATAATTGAACAGGATTTCCCATTCCTTCGCACCTTGTAATGCAACTTCCCGGTTGATATATTTTAACACCCCGTAGCCAAGGCCGCGGCCAGGCACACGACGCAGTTGCTCCTTCACGGTTTTGATAAGGTCCGCGGGCTCAGTTACAGTACCCGGTTCAAGTAATACCGGGTACAAGCTGGTAAACCAGCCAATGGTACGACTTGTATCAATGCCTTCTCCAATCGACTCCCGGCCATGACCTTCCAGGCCGATCACCACCTTTTCGCTGCCGCTCCAGTTACACAATGTACCTGCCAGTGCACCCAATAACAGGTCGTTAATTTCCGTATGGTACACACGCGGTACATCCTGTAATAAACGCTTTGTCAGTTCTGCGCCTAGTTTAATGCTCGTATTTCTTATGTCGCTGAATGTTATTTTTCCCTGGTAAATGGTATCAACCGGGAGTGGTTCAATATGCTGAATGGCTT
This sequence comes from Ferruginibacter sp., assembly GCA_031424955.1. GTDB lineage: Bacteria > Bacteroidota > Bacteroidia > Chitinophagales > Chitinophagaceae > Ferruginibacter. The sequence goes on from JANPIJ010000030.1 coordinate 3,770, forward strand.
TTTGCCAATAATCTTTTTGTGACAACAGCGACTTGCTTTGACCGTACTGCTGCAATGCCTGGTACCACTGGCGGTAGCTGCTGGTTTTTTGTCCAAAGGATGACTGTTTTCCCTGGCTGATGCCTTGTAACAATATTTCCAGATCTTCCAGCAAAATACGCCAGGAAACTCCATCTACAACAAGGTGATGAATCACAATCAACAAACGGTTTTTGTTTCCTGCAGCGGTGCGGAATAATACCACCCTGATCATACACCCCTGTTCAATATCCAACCCGCGCTGATGGAAATTCGCTTTTTCTTCTATGACAGCGCCCAATGAATCTGCTGTAATCGCCTGCAGGTCTTCGGTAAATACGGGTGCTTTAAAATCCCCATATTCCTGGCTCCATTCTCCAGCGGTATTTGAATACCTGAAACGCAGTGCATCATGATGCAGCATGAGTTCATCTATTGCCTGCTGGAGGATGGATTCCGTTACGGACTGTTCAATGTTTAATATCAGTGCCTGGTTGAAATGAGACTTTTCAATACTATCCTTTTGCAGGTACCATTGTTGAAAGGGCAATAAGCCGCTTACACCGGAAAGCACTCCTTGTTCAGCATTTATTTCAGCGTTGGTGCGTGCTGAAACAGCCGCGGATAACCGGGCGATGGTTTGATGAATAAATAAATCTTTTGGCTGAAAGCTATACCCCAGCCTCCGCATACGGCTTACAACCTGTATGGTAAGGATCGAATCGCCACCCAATTCAAAGAAATTATCGTTGATGCCGGCATGTTCAATACCCAGCAGCTGCTGCCAGGTTTCGGCCAGGTGTTTTTCCAATTCGTTGCGTGGCGCTAAAAAATTTGTAGCCGACCCTTCATTGGCCCCAACATCCGGCAGTGCCTTCCGGTTTACCTTGCCGTTTGAAGTAAGCGGCATTTGGTCCAGTTCTACCCATAATTGCGGTACCATGTATTCCGGTAAGCGATCGAAGAGATAGCCGGACATTTTTTCTTTGTTATATCCCTCCGCAGGCACCACGTATCCTACCAATCTTTTAGAACCTGCATTGTAATCTTCTGCCAACACCACGGCCTGGCTTACCATCCCGGTTTGCAGCAACGCATTTTCAATCTCACCCAACTCAATCCGGTAGCCCCTTATCTTTACCTGGTCATCTATCCTGCCGAGGTATTCTATGTTGCCATCTGTCAACCAACGGCCAAGGTCACCGGTCTTATACATCCGGGCGCCTGTTTCTTTACTGAAAGGATCGGCTATAAATTTCTCTGCTGTTAATGCTGCACGATTTAAATAACCTCTTCCTACCTGCACGCCGCCAATATGCAACTGGCCAATACCACCAGCGGGTACCAATCCGTTGTTTTCATCCAATATATAAATCGAAGTATTCGCTACCGGCTTACCAATCGGAACTTTATTTAGTTTCTCCCAGGCTTCCACATTTTCTCCCAGGCTCCAGTATGTAACATCAATGGCCGCTTCGGTAGGCCCATACAAATTATACAGCGCAACATGCGGAAACTTTTCTCCAAACAATTTTACATGCGATGGCTTCAGGGCTTCACCGCTACACAATACTTTTTGTAAGCCTTCACAATCTCCCGGTTGAATATCGGCTAAGAATACCTCCAGCATGGATGGCACAAAATGCATCATCGTAATATGGCTGTGTTGGATCACCGATTTCAAATAATCATTATCCTTTTGGCCTTCCGGTATTGCAAATACCAGTTTTGCACCGGTCAATAAAGGCCATAACAATTCCCAAACAGATACATCAAAACAGAATGTGGTTTTCTGTAAAACCGCATCCGCTCCAGATAACCGGTAATAATCCTGTGCCCAGCATAACCGGTTTACCACCGCCCGGTGCTCATTCATTGCTCCTTTCGGTTGGCCCGTGGAGCCCGAGGTGTAGATCACATAGGCTAACTGATTGGGTGCAACCGGTATTTCTAAATTGCCTCCCGGCTCCCGGCTGATGGAAGCCCAATCACCATCCAATGAAATAATTTTCAGAAGGGAGTTTACAGGTAATTTAGATCGGCCTGCTTCGCTGGTAACCACTATTGTGGCACCGGTATCTTCCAGCATATAGCTGATTCTTTCCACAGGATATTGTGGGTCGATGGGTACATAAGCACCACCGGCTTTTAATATTCCTAAAATACCAACAATCATTTCAAAACTCCGGTCAATGCAGATGGGCACCAGGGTTTCACTGTGTACTCCATTCTTTACCAGGTAACGGGCCAGTTGATTTGCACGTTGGTTCAATTCATTATAAGTAAGCTGCGCAGTTTCAAACATGACTGCTGTTGCAACCGGCGTTTTAACCACCTGTGTTTCAAAAAGGTCAATGATTGTTTTATCGGCTGGATAATCAGTTTTAGTATTATTAAAATCAGTCAGCAAATGATCTTTATCTGCCTGGCTCAATATGGGCAATAAACCGATTGATTGATCGGGAGTATTTACAATCGAATTAAGCAATTCCGTAAAATGCGCAGCCATTGCATGAATGGTTTGCTCATTGTACAAATCGGTATTATATTCAATAGAACCCTGTATTCCATCATTATTTTCTACCAGTGTAAAGGTCAGCTCAAACTTGGCCGTATCATGGTCGAAATGTACGCCTTCCAGCGATACATCGCCCAAATCAATCGCCTGTACTTCCGGAGTATTTTGTAATACCATCATTACCTGGAAGATCGGGCTACGGCTCATATCCCTTTCCTTCACCACCGATTCCACCACTTTTTCAAACGGCACTTCCTGGAATTCAAACGCTTCGAGGGTTGTTTGCTTAACCTGTTGCAATAATGAGGCGAAGGAAAGCTCATTGTTTAATTCGCTGCGCAAAGCAAGGGTATTGATAAAAAATCCAATCAATGCTTCTACTTCCTGTTGGTTGCGGTTGGCAGCAGGCGTACCTATACAAATATCTTCCTGCCCGCTATAGCGATAAAGCAATACATTCAACCCCGCCAGCAAGGTCATGAAGAGGGTAGTATTTTGTTGCTTACTAAGCCCGTTTAATTTTGCAGATAGCTGGTTGTCTATTTTGAATATGGCAATGGCGCCTGCTGAGCTTTGGATGGAAGGCCTGTTAAAATCGGTTGGCAATTGTAATGGCGTTACGCCTTCCAGTTTTGAATTCCAGTAAGCCACACCTTTTGACAGCCATTCCCCTTCGAGGTTGGCCCTTTGCCAGATGGCATAGTCCGCATATTGAATGGCCAATGGATTGAAGGCCGGTATGGTTCCCTGTACGAAGGCCTGATAAAAAGCAACCACTTCTTTCACCAGTATCGAAACAGACCAGCCATCTGATGCGATATGATGGATGGTTATTACCAGTATATGTTCGTCATTGGCAACGGATATAAGATCTGCCCGAAGCATACTGTCCTTTGAAAGATCAAACGGTCTATTGATCAGCTCATGAATAAAGGTTTCCAGTTTCTTTTTATCCTCCTTAAAAGAATGTCCGTCATACTCATCCAGGTTCCAGCCATCATTGTCTTTTACAGATTGCCAGGCCTTACCTTCCGACTCGAGGTAAACAGTGCGCAATACTTCATGACGATTAACGACCTGTTGCAAAGCATATACCAGTGCTTCTTTATTTAAATTTCCTTTCAACCGCAACACGGCCGGCAAATGATATTGCACGCTTCCTTCCAGCAGGTCAACAAACCATAAACGCTCCTGGCTAAAGGATAGCGGGATATGTTCCGGCCTTTCCTGTACGGTGACAACGGGTAGTAAAGACCCTTTTTGTTGGGTACTAATATAATCAGCTAACCGGGCGATGGCAGGGTTGGCAAAAAATTCCTTTATAGCTACATCTATCCCCAATGCGGAACGAATGGCGGATATTACCCGCATGGCCATCAACGAGTGCCCTCCCAATTCAAAAAAATTATCATACACCCCTACTCTTTCCAGCCCCAGCAGTTCCTGCCAGATCTTTACCAACTGTTCTTCTATTTCATTCGATGGCGCCACATATTCTCCCATGGATGCCAGTTCAACATCCTGTTTCATGAGTGCTTTCCGGTCGAGCTTTCCATTGGCAGTGCGGGGCATCAATTCAATGGCAACAAAAGCAGCCGGTATCATGTAATCTGGTAAAAACCCACCCAGGTATTTTCTCAGTTCCGGCACACCTGGTAAGGGTAAGCTTTCCGCTTCATTATTTGCTATCTTCTTTAATTTGTAGTACGCCACTAATTTCTTTGAACCCCTTGTTTCATTTACTACCACTGCCGCATCTTCTACCTGCGGATGGCCAGACAATACCGTTTCAATTTCGCCGCACTCAATACGATGGCCGGATATTTTTACCTGGTCATCGAGGCGGCCAATATATTTGATACTACCATCGGGCAGCCACTGTGCAAGGTCGCCTGTTCTGTAAATCCTTGCTCCGTTATCATTGCTAAAAGGATCTTTAATAAATTTTTCTGCCGTAAGTTGGGGCCGGTTTAAGTAACCTCTTGCTACCTGGGCTCCACCTACGCACAACTCTCCCGGCACACCTACCGGCACAGGATTTAAAGCCTGATCTAAAATGTAAACGGTTACATTGCAGAGCGGTTGTCCGATGGTAACCGTCCCATCTTCCAATACCGGGTGATCCGTCATACTGATACAGATTGTATTTTCCGTAGGACCGTATGCATTGAAAACCCTTACACCCTGCGATTGTAAATTTTTCGCCAATGCCGCATTTAATGGTTCGCCTGCAGAAACCAGGATCGGCAAATACTTAAGGTTGTCTTTTATCAGCAACTGGTAAGAGGTGGGCAATGTGGCCATATCTACCCGGTGCTTTTTGATCAGGCCGGTTATTGCTTCAACAGATAACAGATCTTCTTTACGTGGAATCACCAGTTTGCTTCCACTCAGCAAAGCAAGAAATATTTCATAACAGGATGCATCAAACCCAAAGGACGCAAACTGCAACACACTCATACCGGTTGTTAATCCCAGCTCACTTAACTGGCTATACACCAGGTTGACCAATCCCCTGTTTTCAATTTCAACGCCCTTTGGCCTGCCGGTTGAACCCGAAGTATAAATGATATATACCAGGTCGTCCGCAGCAGATACTATCCCGGTATCTTCTTTTGATTCCTGAACAATTTGATCCCATGCAGTATCAAGGTTAATGAATGTGGCTGTTTCCCTGAGCTGTATTTTAGACTGAACATAATTACTGAGCAACACTATTTCTGCACCCATGTCATCCAGCATATAGTCAATGCGATCCAGCGGGTATTCAGGGTCAACCGGTACATAGGCTGCACCGGCTTTTATAATACCCAGTATTCCCACCATCATCTTTATACCCCGCTCGATACAGATCGGCACCAGCATATCTTTCCTAACGCCGGCACCTTTTAAGTAATGTGCCAACTGGTTGGATTGCTGATGTAACTGCAGGTAGGAAAGCTGCGTTGATTCAAAAACCAATGCGGTTAAACCAGGCGTTTTCATTACCTGGTTCCCGAACAATTCAACAATGCTTTTATCGGTTGGATAAACTGATTTATGATGATTGAAATCAACCAGCAACTGGTGTTGCTCCACATCATCCAACATGGTTAAAGAAGCAATCTTTTGAGCAGGTGCCTGTACGATTGAATGCAACAACTGCTCAAAATGCCGCATCATTTTATGGATCGTCCCAGCTTCAAATAAGTCGCTGCAATATTCTACTGACCCATACAAACCATCTGCGGTTTCCTTTACAGATAAGGTTAAATCAAATTTTGAAACGGTATGGCCAAAAGGCTCCGGGTACATTTGCACTTCACCCAACCGGAGGGCCGGAACGGGTGGCGTATTCTGCAACACAAACATTACCTGGAACAAAGGGCTCCGGCTCATGTCTCTAACCTTCACGGCTGTCTCCACCACTTTTTCAAAAGGAACTTCCTGGTTGGCATAGGCTTCCAGTGTGGTTGCTTTTACCCTTCTTATTAAATTAGTAAATGAATCATCGCTGTTTACTTCATTGCGCAATGCCAGTGTGTTTACAAAAAACCCAATCAGCCCTTCCACTTCCTGTAACTGGCGGCCTGCGATGGGCGTACCTACACAGATATCTTCCTGGCCGCTGTAGCGGTATAGCAATACCTTAAATGCAGAAAGCAATACCATGAACAATGTAGCGCCTTGCTGGCGGCTTAGTTTATTCAGGTCATCATTAAGTTGTTTATCAATTTTAAACCCCATGATTGCACCGCTGGTACTTTGAATAGCAGGCCGTGAAAAATCAACCGGCAGTTGCAATGGTTCTACCCCGCTTAGTTTCTCTTTCCAGTAGTTAACTTTTGCATTGAAGGTATCGCCCTGCAAATAATTCCGTTGCCATATCGCAAAATCTGCGTACTGCACTTTTAATGGAATTAATTGTGGCTCCCTTCCTTCTTCGAAAGCATTGTATAACTCCACCAGTTCTTTTACAATCACAGAAACCGACCAGCCATCTGAAGCGATGTGATGCAGGTTTACCACCAATATAAATTCTTTTTCGCTGAGGCTGATGAGGCCGGCCCGAAGCATACAATCTGCTGATAAATCAAAAGGTTGATTGATTAAAGTTTCAATCAGTTCCTGCAAACCAGCCGGATCATCCTTCGATTTAAACTCATTGAAAACGGATACTTGAAAGGATTCATTCTCTTTTACGGATTGATAAGCGACGCCTTGATTTATCAAAAATATCGTGCGCAATACTTCATGTCTTTCAACGATCATTCCAAAAGCATATTCCAACGCTTCCTTATGAAGGGTGCCCTTTAACCGCAATACCGCCGGTATATGATAATGTGTACTACCTTCCAACTGGTCTATAAACCATAGCCTTTCCTGGCTGAAGGATAAAGGAATATATTCCGGTCTTGGCCCGCTTTCAATAGAAGGCAGCAGCAATACCGTGTTGTGTGTTTCAAGATATGCGGCCAATGCTGCAATAGTAGGATGATTAAAGATGCTCTTTATTTCAACCTCTACCTGCATTTCTTTTCGAACCGCCGAAACCAGCCGCATGGCCAGTAAGGAGTGGCCACCCAGTTCAAAAAAGTTATCGTGGATACCCACCTGGTCAATATCCAGCAGTTCCTGCCAAATGGATGCAAGTGCCTGTTCCGTTTTTGTTTCAGGGGCCTGGTAATTGATTTTATTCATTACCGCTTTTTCCTCCCGCTGGCTTAGGAACCTGCGGTCTACTTTTGCATTGTTGGTCAGGGGCAACTGGCCCAGCGCCACCAACTCTGATGGTATCATGTATTCCGGCAACCGTTGTTTTAGCGATGCCTTTAAATCTTTTTGCAGCAACAAACTGATATCGCTGAACAAAGGAATATTGGTGCCTGAAATAGCTGTATCATGCTTCGCCCATAACGGTTGCCTGATCCCATTGACAGAAAATTCCGACTCCATCACCAGGTTTATTTTAAACGGATCTGCGTTTAATAACAAACGGATATGGTATCCCGCAGTTTTTGCAATCCCTAATATTTCTTTTACCTGCAGGCTACCCTCATCTTCCCTGGCCATTTCATGTAGCAGGTCACCAACCGTACTAACGGATTGTTCGCTCAGTGCCTTATTCAATAAACGCTCCTGCCACAAACGGAAATTGGGAACATTGCTTACAGCGATCATGGATTCGCCATCCTGCAATTGCTGCATGATGGTTTGCTTATCTGCTATTGTATTCCAGTTTTGCCATGTGGGATCTTCCAGTTTTATTGATGCGCCAACATGTATGATTATGTTATAACGGTAAAGTGTAAGCTCATTGATGTTTACACCCTCTTTCCATTTTATTTCTATATGCGATATTTGCGGATAGACAGATTGAAGCCGGTAAAAATATTCAGGGTCAAAACAAAGTTCTTCCTCCCTCAGTAATTCCTGTTCTACGGCCCATTTAAACTCCCTGATATTTACGGAATGAACCATGCGCTGTAATTGCAAACGGCCTTTAAACAATTCCAGTAAACGGTTGTCCCGAACATCACCAATGATGATGCGCCCATGTTCATTGATCAGCGACATGCATTTAGCGATCACGTCATTCATGTATTGTTCGCCGGGAAAATATTGTACGATGGAGTTTAATATGATGGTGTCTACCTTCTCATTACCTGCCAGTGAAATATCATGTGCTGCGCCTACGCTTAATTCAACAGGCCCATAATCCCTTAACCCTTTCTTAATTCTTTGAGAAACCTGGTTGATGGATGATTTGGAAAAATCCGTACCGATGTATTTATTTACCTTACCAGCCAACTGGTAAAATATCAATCCTGTTCCGCAACCGATCTCCAACACATTACCGGCATCTTCTGCAAGAATTGTATCTACTATATCCTGCAGCCATTCCTTCATCTGTCGTTCGCCGATTGGCTCACCGGTAAAACTATCCTTCCAGATATTGATATCAAACTCTTCATCCGCACTGGCTTCCCCTAAACTATATTCTGTTTCATAAATTTCTTTCCAGCCTTCTACCTGTTTTAAATACAATTCAAGTTCTTTGGCTTTCACTGCCTGCCACTTAGGAACATAATAGCCAACCAATCTTTTGGTATGGGTGCTGTCTTCCCTGGCAATTACCACGGCCTGGTTTACCAATTCACTTTCCAATAAAACTGTTTCAATTTCACCCAGTTCAATCCGGTATCCCCTGATTTTAACCTGGTCGTCCATCCTTCCCAAACATTCCAGGTTACCACCGGGCAGCCACCTGCCCATATCACCTGTTTTATAAATTCTTGAACCGGCGGTTTCACTAAATGGATTGTCAATAAATTTTTGTTGGGTGAGATCGGGACGGTTTAAATATCCTCTTGCCAAACCGGCTCCGCCAATACATATTTCTCCTATCACCCCTACCGGTACTAAACGCATGGATTCGCTGGTGATAAAGATATCCGTATTGGCCAGTGGTTTCCCGATCAACACTCTTTCTTCGGGTTCCAGTTTTTTACAAACCGACCAGATGGTAGTTTCAGTAGGGCCGTATAAATTATATACCTCCCCGATTGCCGTTAATGCATCTTTGATCTCTTCCTTGATGGCTTCCCCGCCAATCAGTATTTTTATTGATTCCTGGTTTTGCCAGGATGCATCCAGCAACAATTGCCAGGTGGCAGGTGTAGCCTGCATGTGCGTGGGTTGATAATCATGGATGGCGTCGGCTAATCTGAATCCGTCCATGGCGGTATCCCTTGTTACCAAAATCAATCTTCCCCCATTGATCAAGGGCACAAAAAACTCGAGGTAACAAATATCAAAACTAAAAGTGGTGACTGACAGGAACGCTGAGCCGGCAGTAAAGGCCACTGTTTTATCAATGCTTTTTAATAAGTTAACCACCGATCCGTGTTCTATCATCACGCCCTTGGGCATCCCCGTAGAACCGGAAGTATGTATCACATAAGCCAACTGATTGGGTGAAACAATCACCGGAAGATTTTCTGTTGATTCTTCACTGATCAATGGCCAGTCGTTATCCATCCGGATAATTTCAAGTCCGTTTACCCCGCTTATTTTGCCCATGCCTGCACTATTGCTCACAACCAGCTTAGCGGCAGAGTCAGTGAGCATGTAGTTAATTCTATCAACCGGAAAGTCGGGATCAACCGGAACAAATGCAGCACCGGTTTTTAAAATCGCCAGGATGCCCACAATCATTTCATGAGATCGCTCAATACAAATGGGCACCAGGGTTTCCCTGTTAACACCTTTTCGAATTAAATGCCTTGCCAGTTGGTTGGCACGCTCATTCAACTCCCTGTAGGTAAGGGGTACTTCATTAAATTCCACCGCGATGGCATCCGGCGTTTTGGCAACCTGTTCTTCAAACAGCGCTACAACGCTCTTGTCCATCGGGTAATCTTCCGCAGTGTTGTTAAAATCTTCGAGTAATCTTTTTCTTTCGCCTGCGGTTACCACTTCTACTTCGGTCACACTGTTCTCTCCATCACTGTGTGCCACCAGTTGTTCCAATACATTTATAAAATGGTTCCCTATATCTCCGATGGTTTCGGCTTCCAGCAAAGCGGTGTTGTAGCTGAATACTATTTTTATTATTCCGGCATTGAATATAAAGATGCTGAGCGGGTAATTCGTCTGCTCATTCATCTGTATATTAGCGATGTTCAGCGACCATTTTTTTGAACCGATTACCTCGCTCACCGGGTAATTTTCAAATACCATAATGCTGTCAAACATATCTCCGGAAGGCGCACCTGCCCAGTCCTGGATAGACTGCAATGTTGAATACTGGTATTGCCGTGAAGACACTTGCCGGGCCTGTAACGACTGCAGCCAATCTTTCATTTTTGATCCATCGTCAACCACCGAACGCAGCGGCAATGTATTGATAAACATCCCCACCCGTTTTTCTACGTTGGGCAGTTCTTCCGGACGGCCGGATACGATTACTCCGTATACTATATCCTTATTGCCGGTATAGTTATGCAGCAACAGTGACCATACGCCCTGCATCACCGTATTCACGGTAAGCCGCTGGCTCCTTGCGTACTCCTGTATCTTTTCTGTTAATACAGCATCCAGGTGCAGGGGTAGTGAACGATAGCTTCCCACGCCCTTGGTTCTTTCTTTGGTAGTACCAATAAATGGCAGGAGCGTACTGTGTTCTACGCCCTGCATGTAGGCTTTCCAGTAAGCTTCCTCTGCATCTTTATCGCTTCTCTCCAGGTAGCGGATATAGTCCTCGTATTTATCTTCTTCCCGTAGCTTTATTTGTTCACCTGTTGCGAGTGATTCATACGTGGTTAAAAATTCTTCCATCAATACCGGCAGCGACCAGCCATCAAATAGAATATGATGAGAGGTCCATAGCATGCGGTAACGATCGTCAGCCAGTTTTAATAAACTAACCCTCATCAGCGGGGCCGATTTAAAATCAAAACCTTTGGCCCAATCGGCTGCTTCAAATTCCTTTATTGCGGCGGCCTGGTCTGTTTCGCTCATGTAACTATAATCCAGTACTTCTACAGGCATGCTTACTTCACGATAAACACATTGCACCGGTATACTGAATGAATCGTAATAAAATCCGCTTCTTAAAACACTGTGGTTCTTTAATACCTGCTGCCAGCTTTGGGTTAAATGTTCCAGGTTGGGATTGATCAAATCACTGGTAAACTGCTCGGTATAAGCACCTACCCGGTCGTCATACAAACCATGGAATAACATGCCCTGCTGAAGACCGCTCAGGCGATAGATGGCTTCTACGGCATCCTTTCTTTTTTTGCCATTGAAGGGTTCTTCCAAAAATGCATCCAGTTCACTGTAACTGATCTCTGCTCCGAGCCCATAATCGGATGGGGTAAATACCTGACCTGTTTGTTGCTGATCCAAACAATGTGCAATCAGTTCTTCCAGGCCTGACAAATATTTTTCAGCCAGCTTACTGATGGTAGCCGCTTCGTAATGCAAGCCGCTATAAGTCCAGTTGAGTAACAACTCTCCCGATTGTACAAAGCAATTCACCGAGAGTTTTTCGCTGGTCTCATAAGCTTCGCTGATAGCAGGGCCCGAAGATTCACCGACGCCCGTAAACCATTTACTTTCATTCACCACATTATCAAACTGACCCAGGTAATTGAACACAATATCCCAGGGCTGTGCATCCTGCAATGATGCTTCTTTGTTGATATATTTTAACACCCCGTAACCCAGCCCGCGGCCCGGTATACGACGCAATTGTTCCTTGATTGATTTGATCTGTTCGCCCGTTTCTTTTACCATTCCTGCTTCCAGTAACACGGGATATAGACTCGTGAACCAACCCACAGTACGACTGGTATCAATGGCTTCGCTGATTGCCTCACGGCCATGGCCTTCCAGCCCGATCACTACTTTTTTATTAGCGCTCCAGTTAGTTAATGTACCTGCAAGCGCACACAATAAAATATCATTGATTTCGGTATGGTACACACGCGGTACTTCCTGTAATAAACGTTTTGTTTGTTCTGCGTTTAACCGTATGCTATAGCTGCCGGTATCTTTTGATTTTGCTTTTCCTTTGTAAGCTTTGTCTTGTGGCAACGGTTGATAATTCTGTACCGTATTTTGCCAGTATTCTTTTTGGGATAATAGTCCACGGCTTTTCCCATACTGTTCCAATGCCTGGTAAAACTGGCGGTAACTGCTACCCTTTTGCCCAAAAGATGGTTGCTGCCCCTGGCTGATGCTGTTCAATATCAGTTCCAGGTCATCCAGCAATATGCGCCAGGATACACCGTCTACCGCAAGGTGATGGATCACCAGTAATAACCTGTTATGGCTTTGTGCATCGGGAGTTTGCATCAGCACCACACGAATCAGTTCGCCGCTGGTGATATCCAGTTGGCGCTGGTGGCTATCTGCAGTTTCCTTTATAGCGGCAGCTAAAGAACCTTCAACGAATGATTGCAAATTCTCTGTTACTACCACGCCCTTTGAAGTACCATATTCCTGCTGCCATTCTCCATCTGCTTTTGTATATCGAAAACGTAGTGCATCATGCTGCTGTGCCAGGTGTTCAACGGCTTGTTGAAGTTTGTCTGCTGTTATCGATTTATCAATCGCCAACAGTACCGCCTGGTTATAATGAGAGGGTTCTTTTGAATTTTTTTCAAGATACCATTGCTGGATGGGAAGCAATCCGCTTTGCCCGGTTAGTATCCCCTGTTCACCAGTTGACACTGCGCCGGAGCGGTCGGCTATTGCGGCAGCCAACCTTGCGATTGTCTGGTGAATAAAGATATCCTTTGGTTGCAATTCATACCCCAGCCGGCGCATGCGGCTTACTACCTGTATCGTTAAAATGGAATCGCCACCCAGCTCAAAGAAATTATCGTGTATACCTGCACGGGGGATACCCAGCAGTTTCTGCCAGGTTTCTGCCAACTCTTTTTCCAGTTCGGTTCCGGGCGCCTGGTATTCATTTGAAATCAAATCACCGGCGCTTATATCCGGCAATGCTTTCTTATTGATCTTACCATTGGAGGTAAGCGGAAATTGTTCCAGCTCTACCCATAAACGGGGCACCATGTATTCCGGTAAACGACTGCCCAGCCAGTCACTCACTGCTTCTTTTGTAAACCCTTTCGCAGGAACCACATAACCGATCAGCCGCTTGGTGCCTTCGCTGTTTGCTTTGGCCAATATTACTGACTGGCTTACTAATCCACTTTGTTGTAATACTGTCTCTATCTCGCCTAACTCAATGCGGTAGCCTCTTATCTTTACCTGGTCGTCGATGCGGCCGAGGTATTCAATATTACCATCCGGTAACCATCGACCCAGGTCTCCGGTCCTATATAATTTTGATCCCGGATCTGCGCTGAATGGATTTGATATAAATCGTTCGGTAGTTAGTTCAGAACGGTTTAAATAACCACGGGCAACACCTGCACCACCAACATACATTTCACCTGCAATACCAATTGGAACCAGCTTGTTATTGCTATCCAAAATATAGCAGGTTAAAGTAGGTATTGGCTTGCCGATAATGCTATTGCCATGATTGATATGTTGCCATTCAATTTCCTGGAAAGTAACATGCACGGTAGTTTCCGTAATACCATACATATTGATTAAACGGGTAGCGGGAAAGGCCTTCTTCCATGATGATAACTTGGCAGGGTTCAATGCCTCGCCGCCAAATATCACCAACCTTACCGGCACCTGTTTTGCCTTCTCCACCATTACATCCTGTAACACATAAAATGCAGCAGGCGTTTGATTCAACACCGTTACGCCTTCGGACAATATCAAATCGCTGAAAAGCTGTACATCTTTCGTAACAGGTGAAGGCACCATCACCAGCCGGCCTCCATAAAATAATGCACCAAATATTTCCCATACAGAAAAGTCAAAGCAAAATGAATGGAACATCGTCCATACATCTTTGTCATTGAAATCATACAAGGGCTGATCGGTGAAAAATAACCTTACCACATTATAATGTTCAATCATTACCCCTTTGGGCTTACCGGTAGACCCCGAAGTATAGATGATGTAGGCCAGGTTATTGGGTTCAATTACTACCTCTAAATTGTTCGTTGGTTGCAGGGATATGGCTTCCCAATCCGTATCTAATTTAATAATGTCATACTCATCCGAAGCAGGCAGTTTTGCCTGGCTGCTTTCACTCGTAATTATGATGGAAGCATCTATATCATCAAGCATATAGCTGATCCTGTCGGTGGGATATTCGGGGTCAATTGGAACATAGCCCCCACTGGCTTTCAATATCCCCATAACGCCAACGATCATATCGATGCCGCGTTCAATACAGATGGGCACCATACTCTCCTGCTGTATGCCCTTGCTTCTTAAATAATTCGCTAACTGGTTCGATCTTTTGTTGAGTAGTTCATAACTGATTTCTTTACCATCACAAACCACCGCAATCGCCGTTGGATTTTTCAGTACCTGCGCTTCAAAAAAATCTACAATATTTTTATCTTTTGGATAAGAGATGCTGGTGCCATTGAATTTTTCAACCAGTTGTTCTCTTTCTTCTTTGTTTACTAAATCTATTTCAGCGAAAGAACTGTTCGCATTTGCAATTACCTGGTTCAGCACCTGTTCAAAATGCCTCCTGATCCCCTGCACATATTCTTCCATCAAAAGCGCCGTGTTGTAACTGAAAGAAATTTTGATCCGATTCGTGTTACTGATCAGTATGTTGAGCGGATAGTTGGTTTGCTCATGCATCTGCACATTGTCAATGGCCAGTGACCATTTTTTGGAACCGATGACTTCGCTGATGGGATAATTCTCAAACACGAGTAAGCTGTCAAAAAGATCACCGGGTACATTAGTCCAGCGCTGTATATCCTGTAAGGATGTATATTGATATTGTTGTGATGATACCTGCTGAACCTGTAACGCCTGCAGCCATGGAGTGACCTGTTGTTCTTCCTCCAGGGATGCATGCATGGGCAGGGTATTGATATACATTCCCACCCGTTGCTCAACATTGGGCAGATCATCCGGGCGCCCGGAAACGATCATGCCATACACCACCTCTTTATTGCCGGTATAGCGATGCAACAGTAAGGACCATACACCCTGCATTACGGTGTTGACCGTAAGATGGTTTTGTTGGGCATAGCCCAGGATTTTTTCCGTTGCCGGAACATCCAATGTTAAATCCAGGGTTTGATAGTTGCCGGCACCCTTTGTTCTTTCCGATGTATTACCAATAAATGGAAGCAAGGTGCTTTGTTCTACTCCCTGCATATATCCTTTCCAGTAATCTTCTTCTTTTTCTTTATCGCCTCTTTCCAGGTAACGGATATAATCCTCATACTTATCCTCTGCAGGTTGATTTATTTCCTGGTTATTTGTAAGCGATTCGTAGCTGGTTAAAAACTCCTCCATCATCACCGGTACCGACCAGCCATCGAATAAAATATGATGGGAGGTCCATAGCATGCGGTACCTTTCACCTGCCAGTTTTAATAAACTGATCCGCATCAGAGGGGCTGATTTAAAATCAAAACCTTTGGCCTGGTCTGCTGCCTCAAATGCCTGTATCGCTGCCTGCTGCTCTTCGGTAGGTAAGTGGCTATAATCCACTACTTCCACCGGAAGTTTTACTTCACGGTATACACATTGAACGGGAATGTTGAAAGTGTCATAATAAAATCCACTTCTTAAAATACTATGATTGCGCAATACCTGTTGCCAGCTTTTGGTAAGATATTCAAGGTTGGGATTGATCAAATCGCAGGTAAACTGTTCGGTATAAGCGCCTACCTGGTCATCATACAAACCATGGAACAACATTCCCTGTTGAAGGCCGCTCAACCGGTAGATTCCTTCTACGGCATCCTTTCTTTTTTTGCCGTTGAAGGGTTCTTCCAAAAATGCATCCAGCTCGCTATAACTGATTTCTGCTCCCAGTCCATAATCTGATGGAGTAAATACCTGCCCGGTTTGCTGCTGATCCAAACAATGTGCAATCAGTTCTTCCAGACCCGTCAAATATTTTTCAGCCAGCTTACTGATGGTAGCCGCTTCGTAATGCAAGCCGCTAAAAGTCCAGTTTAATAACAGTTCGCCTGATTGTACAAAGCAATTCACCGACAGTTTTTCGCTGGTCTCGTATGCCTCGCTGATCGTTGCTCCTGATGATTCACCGGCACCTGTTAACCATTTACTTTCATTGACCACATTATCAAACTGGCCCAGGTAATTGAATATGATATCCCAGGGCTGTGCATCCTGCAGCGAGGGCTCTTTATTGATATATTTTAATACCCCGTAACCCAGGCCACGACCCGGTATACGGCGTAATTGTTCCTTGATTGATTTGATTTGTTCACCCGGTTCTTTGGCCTTTCCTGTTTCCAGTAATACAGGATACAAGCCCGTGAACCAACCCACGGTACGACTGGTATCGATGCCTTCTCCGATTGCTTCACGGCCATGTCCTTCGAGTCCGATCACTACTTTTTTACCACCACTCCAGTTGGTTAATGTACCTGCCAGCGCACATAATAAAATATCATTGATTTCGGTATGGTACACACGGGGTACTTCCTGTAATAAACGCTTCGTTTGCCGGGCGTTTAACCGAATGCTATAGTGGCCCGAATTGTTGGTCTTTGCCTTTCCATCATAGGTTGTATCCTGTGGAAGTGGTTTGTAATTTTTTACGGTATTTTGCCAGTATTCTTTTTGAGATAATAGTCCGCGGCTTTGGCCATACTGCTCCAATGCGGTATACCACTGGCGGTAACTGCTACCCTTTTGGGCAAGGGATGGTTGCTGTCCCTGGCTGATGCTGTTGAGCAATAGTTCCAGGTCTTCCAGCAAAATGCGCCAGGATACCCCGTCTACTGCAAGGTGGTGAATCACCAGTAACAACCTGTTATGGGTTTGTGCTTCGGGGGTTTGCATCAGCACTACGCGGATCAGTTCGCCGCTGGTGATATCCAGTTGACGATGGTGGCTATCCGCAGTTTCCTTTATGGCTGTTGCCAAAGTACCTTCGGTGATAGATTGCAAATTCTCTGTTAGTACTACGCCTTTGGAGTTGCCATATTCCTGCTGCCATTCACCATCCACTTTAGTATATACAAAACGTAATGCATCATGCTGCTTTGCCAGGTGTTCAATGGCTTGTTGAAGTTTGTCCGCTGTTAACAATTTATCTATCCCTAACAGTACTGCCTGGTTAAAATGAGACGGTTCTCTAGAATCTTTTTCAAGATACCATTGCTGAATGGGAAGCAACCCGCTTTCGCCGGTAAGCATACCCTGCTCGCCGGTTGAAGCTGCGCCGGAACGGGCTGTTATCGCGGCAGACAACCTTGCGATTGTCTGGTGAATAAAGATATCTTTTGGCTGTAACTCATAGCCCAGCCGGCGCATGCGGCTTACTACCTGTATTGTTAAAATGGAATCGCCACCCAGCTCGAAGAAATTATCGTGTATGCCTGCACGGGGTATACCCAGCAGTTTCTGCCAGGTTTCTGCCAACTGCTTTTCCAGTTCACTCACCGGTGCCACATACCTGTTCGTCACCAGCTC
Organism: Ferruginibacter sp.; assembly: GCA_031424955.1. GTDB lineage: Bacteria > Bacteroidota > Bacteroidia > Chitinophagales > Chitinophagaceae > Ferruginibacter. Next base: position 21,372 of record JANPIJ010000030.1, read on the forward strand.
GGTTGCATCCATATCCGGCAGCGCCTTTTTATTGATCTTGCCGTTGGAAGTCAATGGGAATTGTTCCAGTTCCAGCCATAAACGCGGTACCATGTATTCCGGCAAACGGCTGCCCAGCCAGTCACTCACTGCTTCTTTTGTATATCCATTCGCAGGAACCACATAACCGATCAGCCGTTTGGTTCCTTCGCTGTTTGCTTTAGCCAATACTACCGACTGGCTCACTAACCCACTCTGCTGCAACACCGTTTCTATCTCACCCAACTCTATCCGGTAACCTCTTATCTTTACCTGGTCGTCGATGCGGCCAAGGTATTCAATATTCCCATCCGGTAACCATCTTCCCAAATCCCCGGTACGATATAATCTTGCTCCCGGTTTGGCGCTGAATGGATTTGATATGAATTTTTCGGCAGTTAGTTCGGGTCGATTTAAATACCCCCGGGCAACACCGTCGCCTGAGAGACAGATTTCGCCGCTGGCACCAATGGGTACCAATCCGCCTTCTTTGTTTAGTATATAAATTTTTGTATTGGCTATTGGCTTACCGATATTTACCGGTTCATTTTTAGATAAACGGTACACGGTTGAATAAGTGGTATCCTCCGTGGGACCGTATAAATTCCTAACCGCTATCCGCTCCGTATCCAGTGCCTGTTGCACTTCCAGCGGAATCGGTTCTCCAGCCATATTCAGTACCGTTACATTATCAAGGCTGGTACCTTCCTTTAAAAGATTGCCAATCACAACGGGTACGGTATTGATCATTACACCGGAATCTTTGCCCAGGTAATCCGGAATTTGCAGACCGTTTTCAAGCAACCTGATAGGCTTTCCAATGCTTAACGGATAGAATATTTCAAAGACAGACAAATCAAAACAAACAGAAGTAACCGCATATACGATACTAAAATCACCGGCGCTAAATTCCTGCTGGCACCAGCTAATAAATGCATACATATTGGCGTGTTCAAGCATCACCCCCTTGGGTTTACCGGTTGACCCCGATGTATAAATCACATAGGCCAACTGGCCGGGCTCCATTACCAATTGTATAGTATCTTTTGGTGATTGGCTGATAACGGGCCATTCACTGTCTATACAAATATTTACAACCTGGTCATTTTGATCCAATTTAGAAAGAGATGAACTGCTTGTTACTACCAGTTTTGCTGCTGTATCTCCCAACATATAGCTGACCCTTTCCGAAGGATATTCCGGATCGATGGGCACATAGGCTGCGCCGGATTTTAGTACTCCAAGAATAGCAACAATCAAATTGATTCCTCTTTCAATGCAAACCGGCACGAGGCTTTCTGCACCTACTCCCTTGCTTCTTAAGTAATGCGCCAGTTGGTTTGAACGCTCATTCAGTTGCCGGTAAGTAATCTGATCCTTTTCAAATATAATGGCCGTTGCTGCCGGTGTTTTTGAAACCTGCTCTTCAAAGAGATCAAGGATCGTTTTATCTTTCGGGAATGCAACGTCCGTATTATTAAAATCTACCAATAACTGCAGCTCTTCAGCTTTTCCCAGCATTGGCAATTCGTTGATTTGCTGGTTGGGTGATTTTACAATAGAACCCAGTAATTCCGTAAAATGCCCAATCATTTTTTCAATGGTGGCGGCATTATATAAATCTGTATTATACTCGATTGCACCATGGATGCCATCGGCTCTTTCAGTTAAATAAAAAGTGAAATCAAACTTGGCACTATCATTAGAGAAGCTTTCACCGGACAAGGTTAGATTTCCTAAGTTGATGGAATCTGTTTCCGGGGTGTTCTGCAACACAAACATTACCTGGAAAACGGGGCTACGGGCAAGATCCCTTTCCTTTACAACGGCTTCCACAATTTTTTCAAATGGCACATCCTGGTGTTCATAGGCTTCCAGCGTGGTTTGCTTAACCTGTTGTAAAAGTGATGTGAAGGGCAAAGACGAATCAACGTTGGAACGCAATGCCAGCGTATTGATAAAAAAACCGATGAGTGCTTCCACTTCCTGTCTCGTGCGATTAGCGATTGGACTACCCACACATATATCTTCCTGCCCGCTATACCGGTAAAGCAATACCTTAAAGGCCGCCAGCAGGGTCATGAACAGCGTGGTGTGTTGTTGCCTGCCCAATGCCTGCAACTGTTCTGATAAAGCCGGGTCAATTTTAAAACTGGTAACAGTTCCCCTTTGAGTTTGAACGGGTGGCCTGGTATAATCTGTTTGTAATTGAAGCGGTGTAACGCCTTCCAGTTTCGTCTTCCAGTAATTAATTCCGGTTGCCAGCAATTCGCCGGCGAGGTAATTCCGCTGCCAGATTGCGTAGTCTGCATATTGTACCGGCAGTGGTAATAAATCCGCTTCCACTCCATTTGCATTTGCATTATACAACGCAGCCATTTCCTTTACAAGAATGGATAATGACCAGCCATCTGAAGCAATATGGTGCATGGTAAGCACCAGTATATGATCATCCGGTTGAAGGCTGATAAGCTCCGCCCGAAGCATATCATCTTCCAGGAGATTAAAGGGCTTCCGGATGAGGGTATGAATATATTGTTGCAGCGCATTATAATTATCTTTCCAAACAGTACCGTCTGTTACCACCAAATTCCATCCATCTTCATCCTTCACAGATTGCCAGGCTTTCCCATCTATCTCCGGGAAAACCGTTCTGAGCACTTCATGCCGGTTTACAATTTGCCGGAAGGATTTTATCAATGCATCCAGGTTGATTGCTCTTTTCAAACGAAGTACAGCAGGAAGGTGATAAGAAACACTTCCTTCCAGCCTGTCTATAAACCACAAACGTTCCTGGCTAAATGACAATGGTATATTGGTGGGCCTTACCGCTAACTTTTCAATTGCCAGTAATACGAATAGCCCATTGCTTTTTTCTTTTAAATATTCTGCCAAGCCTTTTACGGTAGGATGAGCAAACATTGCCCTGATCGGTAATTCAACTGAGAGGGTTTTCCGGATGGCAGATACTACACGGGTGGCTAATAAAGAATGACCGCCAAGGGCAAAGAAATGATCGTTTGTTCCGATTCCCTTTTTACCCAATAATTCTTCCCATATTTTAACCAGGCTTAGTTCCAGCGAAGTTGCCGGCATCACATATTCGGTTTCATCCGTTCCGCTTCCTTCCGGGTTGGGTAAGGCTTTTTTATCCAATTTACCATTGGGTGTTAATGGAAACTGCTCCAATAAAATAATATCGGATGGGATCATGTAATCCGGCAATTGCTTTTCGAGACCTGCCCTTATTTGCTTTGTGAAGGCCGCACTGTTTTCCAGTGATATTTTATTGGTATCAATCTCTACGTAAGCACATAGCTTTTTTCCAAAGGTGGCTTCATTTTCCAGCAAAACCACTTTGGCATTTTTTACACCATCCGCTTTGGAAAGACAGGATTCTATCTCACCCAATTCTATCCTGAAGCCACGTATCTTAACCTGTTCATCCATCCTGCCCAGGTATTCTATATTGCCGTCTGGTAACCATCTTCCAAGATCACCGGTTTTATACATTTTTGCGCCAGGTGTTTTATCAAACGGATCTTTTACAAATTTTTCAGCAGATAATTCCGCCCGGTTCAAATATCCTCTTGCAACCTGCACACCTGCAATACTGATTTCACCAATGGCCCCAACCGGAACCAGGCCACCTTGTTTACCAAGGATATAAATAGCAGTATTGGCAACCGGTTTCCCGATCGGCACTGACTGTATTGCTGCATTGTTATCCGGGCTCCAACAGGTAACATCAATTGCAGCCTCCGTGGGGCCATATAGATTGTGCAGTTTAGCAGTCCCCAGTTTTTTTGAAAAGAGTTCTACCTGCGATTTAATTAAAGCTTCGCCGCTGCACAAAACATTTTTAAGCCCCTTGCAATCTCCTGCCTCCATATCAGCCAGGAATACACCCAGCATGGAAGGCACAAAATGGAGCATGGTAATTTTTTCGCCATCAATTACTGAGCGCAGGTAGTCCGGGTCTTTATGTCCGCCGGGTTTGGCAAATACCAGTTTTGCCCCCACCATTAATGGCCACAACAATTCCCAAACGGATACATCAAAACTAAAAGTAGTTTTTTGTAAAACAGCATCTGCATTGGTCAGTTTAAAATAATCCTGTGCCCAGCATAAACGGTTTACCAGGCCGCCGTGTTCATTCATTACCCCCTTTGGCTTACCGGTAGAACCGGAAGTGTAAATCACATAAGCAAGGTTGTTGAGTGAGCTGGTCTTTTTTATTTTTGTTGCAGGTTGCTGGCTGATCTCCCTCCAGTCCTCATCCAGTGATATCAATTCATAGTGGCCATTAACCGGCAATACTGATTTGCTGTTACCGGTACTGAGTACAAACGCTGCTGCGGTATCTTCCAGCATAAATGCAATACGGTCTGCCGGATATTCCGGATCGACCGGTACATAAGCTGCACCGGCTTTTAAAATGCCCCATATTCCAATACTCATTTCCATGGAACGTTCCAGGCAAATGGGCACGAGTGTTTCTTCGCTAATTCCTTTGTTTCTTAAATAATGTGCAAGGCGGTTGGATTTTTCATCCAGTTCTTTATAGGTTAATTGCTGTTCTTCAAAAACCAGTGCAATGGCATCCGGAGTTTTTGCTGCCTGTTCTTCAAACAGGTTTACAACCGATTTGTTTTGCGGATATCCGGCCTTGTTATTATTGAAATCAAAGATCAATTGCTGCTCCTCAGCCTTAGTTAGCATTGGCAATGAGCCAATCGCATTGCCGGGAAGATCAACGATGGATTGAAGTAATATTTTGAAATGAGCCACCATTCGCCGGATGGTTGTTTCAAGGAATAAATCAGTATTGTACTCTACCGTTCCTGCCAGCCCCTGGTTTGTTTCAGTTATATAAAAACTAATATCAAACTTGGATGTTCTATGCGCCATCGGCTCCCTTGAAAGCGTCAGTTCTTTCAATTGTAATTCGCTGGCTTCGGCAACATTTTGTAAGGAGAACATGGATTGAAAGAGCGGGCTACGGCTCATATCCCGTTGCTTTACCACCACTTCCACTACCTTTTCAAAAGAGGCTTCCTGGTGCCCGTAAGCCTCCATGGTAGTGGTTCTAACCTGCTTTAATAAATCAGCAAATGACTGATCTGCATTAACCTCCGTTCTCAGGGCGATGGTGTTAATAAAAAAGCCAACGAGGTTTTCCAGTTCCGGTTGCTGACGGCCGGCAACGGGTGTGCCTACGCAAATATCGGGCTGGCCGCTATAGCGGTACAACAACACTTTAAAAGCTGCCAGCAATGTCATGAACAGGGTAGCCTGTTCCTGCTGGCCTGCTGCCTGAATGCGGCCGGATAATTCGCTGTCAATATTAAAATCTACAATCGCTCCATTGGATGTTTGAATGGCTGGCCGAACAAAATCTGCGGGCAGTTCAAGCTGTGCCACATCCTGTAATTTTTGTTTCCAGTAAGCCAGTTTCTTATCCAGCACTTCGCCCTTTAGATAACTGCGTTGCCACAATGCGTAATCGGCATATTGTATTTGAAGTGCCGGTAGCGGTGCCGGCCGATTTTCATCGTAGGCGCTGTACAATGCGGCAACCTCTTTAATTACGATGGGTAATGACCAGCCATCGGCAGCGATATGGTGAATGGTGACCACCAGCATATTTTCCGAATCGCTTATATTCACCAGGGCTGCACGAAACATGTAATCTTTTGCAAGATCAAAAGGTTCGCTGATTGAAGCTTCTACTTTGTTCCTTAATCCATCCGGATCATTCCGATAAATGCTGCCATCAACCATGGATAATTCCCATTCGTCTTCGTCCTTTACCTGTTGAAATACCCCGTCATCTTCCTGGAGGATTACGGTACGCAACACTTCATGCCTGTTAATGATATGCAGCAATGCTTTTTTTAAAGCATCCGTATTTAATTTTCCGGTAAGTTTTAGTACTGCGGGCAGGTGATACTGTACACTGCCTTCCAACTGATCGATGAACCATAAGCGTTCCTGGCTAAAAGAAAGAGGGATATATTGAACCAGGTTCCGGTCGAATGGAACTATTTCTGAATCTGAACCTTCTACCTTCTCCGATTTCCATTTATCATCCTTTAAAAAATCAATCAGCGACTGCTTATTATCCTTTATTTCCTGCAGCAGTACCGGATCAATTTTAACTCCTTTGGATAGTTTTAACTGCAATTCTCCCTTATTCACAGAAATGTGAATGCCACTTCGCTTAGCCGACTGTAATAAATTAATAGCCTTACTACCCATTAAATATTTTTATAGATTTATTATCTCAAATGTTGATTCATCTTCTTCACCAGTTGAAGAAGTATTCTCCCAATCCATATAATTGGCCAGCTCCCTGATAGTAGGAAACTGGAACAGAACAGGTATTGGAATGGCCAAACTGAACCGCTTTTTTATAACCGCAACCATTTTAACTACCAGTAAGGAATGCCCGCCCAACTCAAAGAAATTGTCGTTCACTCCCACCCTTTCTGCCTTTAACAAGCCCTGCCAGATTTCGGCAAGTAGTTTTTCCGTTTCTGTGACCGGTGCAACATATTCCTTTTGCAATAAACTATCCCCTTCCGGATCTGGCAGCGATTTCCGGTCTATTTTCCCGTTGCGTGTAACGGGTAAAAATTCCATTTCCAGTAATTGGGATGGCACCATGTATTCCGGCAACTGTTCTTTCAGGAAAGCATTGATCGCCGCTTTGTCGAAAATCCCTTCCGGTACGATATAAGCAATGAGGCGTTTACTTCCTGTATTGCTTTCTTTTGCCAGTACGGCAGCCTGCCTTACAAGACTGCATTCCTGTAATATACTTTCTATTTCCCCGAGTTCAACCCGGAAACCGCGGATCTTCACCTGGTCATCTTTACGGCCAAGGTATTCTATATTACCGTCCTTCGTCCAGCGGGCAATATCGCCTGTTTTATATACCCGGTTGCCTGCATCTTTATTAAACGGATTTTCAAGAAATCTTTCGCCTGTCAATTCCGGCAAATTAAGATAACCCTGCGCTACCTGCACGCCCCCGATAAATAATTCGCCCGGTACGCCTACCGGAACCAGTTGCCCCAGTTCGCCCAATATATACAATTTCGTATTGTCGATTGGTTTGCCAATTGGAGGAAGTGCCGCCAATTCGCCTTTGCTGTCAATCGAATAACTACTCACCACATGCGCTTCTGTAGGGCCATACTGGTTGATCAGCCGAACTTCCGATATCTTCAGTAATGACTGAATATCATCCGTTAATTTCAATTGTTCGCCTGCAACAATGATTTCCTCTACCGGAAACGAATTGATGGAAAGCGGAAGTATATATTCTACCAGATTTTTTAATACGATATACGGAATGAATAAATGGGTCAGTTGGTGATTACCAATATCTTTTAATAATTCTGCCATATCCCTGCGGCGATCGCCATTAATCAGGTACAGGCAACTTCCATAACAAAGTGTTGAAAATATCTCCTGGAAACTTACATCAAAATTAAGACTGGCGAACTGCAAAACCCGCCGTTTTTTGTTGGAAAACTGTTTTTCCTGCCAGGTTAATAAATTAACCATACCCTTACCTCCCATTTTCACGCCCTTTGGCTTACCGGTAGAACCAGAGGTATAGATCAGATATACCAGGTGATCTAAATCTACCTTCACCGATAAATTGGTTGTTGGCTGATTGTTGATAGCATTCTGGTCCCTTCCATCCACTTCTACTAATTTAACCCCGCGTGGCAGGGGCAGTGTTGGTCCGGTTGCCTTGCTGCTGATTACGATTTCAGCACCGGCATCTTCGAACATATAAACAATTCTTTCAGCAGGGTATTCGGGATCAACGGGTGTGTACACTGCGCCTGCCTTTAAGATGGCCAATACACTGATGATCATATTGGTACTGCGCTCTATTGAAACGGGTACCAGCATACCCGCCTTTACTCCATTGTTTTGTAAATAATGCGCCAGTTGGTTCGAGCGTTCGTTGAGTTGATGATAAGTCAGCGACTCATTTTCAAAAACAAGCGCTGTTTCCGAAGGCGTTTTGGTTACCTGGTTTTCAAAAATATCAATGATGGTTTTATTTGTTGGATACTCCACATCCGTATCGTTGAATTCGTACAGCAATTGCTTTTCCTCTGATTGGCTGAGCATTTGCAATAGCCCGATTTTTTGCGCAGGCTGTTGCAGGATGGATTCCAGCAGGTTGGTAAAATGCCCGGTAAACTTTTCGATGGTATCTGCTACAAATAAATCCGTATTGTATTCCACCGCACATTGTAGCCCTCTTTCTGTTTCTGTTACAAATAAAGTAAGATCGAACTGCGATGTGGTATGGTAGAAATTCTCCCTTGTCAAATTAACTTCGCCCAACAAAAATTCCGGTATCTCCGGTGTATTTCTCAATACAAACATTACCTGGAATAAGGGGCTGCGGGACAGGTCCCTTTCTTTACTAACCGTTTCCACTACTTTTTCAAAAGGGAGTTCCTGGTGCTGGTAAGCTTCCATGGTGGTGCCCTTCATTTGCTGCAGTAAATCCGTAAATGATTCGTTGCTGTTGATCCCGCTGCGCAATGCCAGGGTATTTACAAAAAAGCCGATCAGGTTTTCTGTTTCCTGTTGCTGTCTTCCGGCGATGGGTGTACCCACGCAAATATCTTCCTGCCCGCTATACCGGTGCAGCAGCACTTTAAATGCCGACAATAAAGTCATGAATAAGGTTGCACCATGTTGCTGGCCCAGTTGCTGCAAATCCGCAGCAATTGCCTTGCTGATACGGAAAGATTTTAACGCACCCCGGTTGCCCTGTACCGGCGGCCGGGTATGATCGGTGGGAAGCTGCAGCGGTGCTACGCCCTGTAATTTCGTTTTCCAATATTCAATCTTTTTATCCAGCAGGTCGCCCTGTAAATAGTTACGTTGCCAGGAGGCGAAGTCCGCGTACTGAATAGCAAGCTGTGGAAGATTGGGTTCCCTTCCTGCTTCATAAGCGCTATACAATTCTACTACTTCCTTTACCAAAACTGAAGTGGACCAGCCATCGGAGGCGATATGGTGTATTACAACTACCAATATACTTTCTGCTTCCGTAAGTGTTATTAGTTGCACCCGCAGCATGTGATCCTTTGACAGATCAAATGGCTGGTCGATTATTTCCCTTACATACTGTTGCAATGCTTCGGGATTGTTGGTATATTTTTCACCATCAATGGTAGTGAGTTGCCAGGCATTTGTGGGATTTACCTGCTGCCAGGCCTGCCCTTCTTCTTCAACAAATACAGTCCGCAAAACTTCGTGCCGGTTCACAATTTGTTGCAGCGTGTTGGCAAGTATTGCTTCATTTAATTTTCCTTTCAACCTCAAAACCGTTGGTACATGATACTGTACACTGCCTTCCATCCGGTCGATGAACCATAGCCGCTCCTGGCTAAAGGACAAGGGAATCATGGCGGGCCTTGGATTGGCTGCCTGTATCACCG
>JANPIJ010000031.1:0-2899 GCA_031424955.1 Ferruginibacter sp.
CCAGTACAATCTCCCGGTAAACGGCACGACTAAAAAGGTCGACCCAGCCGCAGATAGAACAGGTGATGTAGGTGAGTCCATGCTGATCGCGAATTTTGTACCGTACGCTCATGCGAGATGCTTTTTTGCAAAACAAAAAAAGGACCTTCGCCAGATAAAATATGGACAAAATACAGAAATTCGATACAGCCAGAACAAGAAGATTTGGTAATGCATAAATGGGTCTGCGGGGTGGGCAAAGCCCACGCGATCGTCCGCACGAGGCATAGCCTGCGCGCGAGCAGGTCATTTCGGCAGACACTTTGCAAAACCAACAGAGCCATTTTTTTTTCCATCCCACCAGATGACCACAATGGGTATTTCATAGCTGTCTAAAATATTTTTACAAAAATTATTTGTTACTAAATAATAATAATTATCTTTGCGTAATAATTCTCAATACTTAAAAAAATAAAATGAGCACTTTTTTAAGAGAAAAATTACAAGAAAAAGGACTGAAAGTAACACCGCAACGTGTGGTTATCTATGAGGCTATTGTTAAGTTGAAAAGTCATCCAACGGCTGAAAATGTGATTGAATACATTAAAGCAAATCATCCGAATATTTCTGTAGGAACAGTTTATAAAGTTTTAGATTTATTAGTTGAAAATGAACTTTTAAAAAAAGTAAAAACAGAAAAAGACATCATGCGCTATGATGCTGTTTTGTCGAATCATCATCATTTATATTGTGCGGAAACCGACCGAATTGAGGATTATGAAGACGAAAAACTAAACATACTCATCAATGAATATTTTAAAAATAATAAAATAAAAAATTTCAAAGTACAAGACATCAAACTTCAAATAACTGGTAAATTCAAAAAAAACATTCAATAAAAATAAAATGAGCAATTCAAACGAAAGTAAATGTCCCTTTTTGAATGCCACTACAAAACAAAATATTGGCGGTGGCGGCACCAAAAACCGTGACTGGTGGCCTGACCAGCTTAAGTTGAACATCCTTCGGCAGCACTCTTCCTTATCCAACCCAATGGATGGGGAATTTGACTATGCAGCGGAGTTCAAGACCCTTGACCTGGAAGCCGTAAAAAAAGATTTGCACACCCTCATGACCGATTCGCAGGATTGGTGGCCTGCCGATTTTGGTCATTATGGCCCGTTGTTTATTCGCCTGACATGGCATAGCGCGGGCACCTATCGTGTATATGATGGCCGCGGTGGTGGCGGCGGCGGACAGCAGCGCTTTGCGCCACTCAATAGCTGGCCTGATAATGTTAGTCTCGATAAGGCGCGCAGACTTTTATGGCCCCTCAAACAGAAATATGGCCGTAAAATATCCTGGGCAGATTTGATGATACTGGCAGGCAACGTGGCGTTGGACTCCATGGGTTTTAAAACATTTGGTTTTGGTGGTGGCCGTGCCGATACCTGGGAGCCTGAAGAAAGTGTGTATTGGGGCGCCGAAACAACCTGGCTGGGTAACGATAAACGGTATGCTAAAGGCAAGCCCGGCTTGGCCGAGCATGGTGTGTTGGTGTCGGACGAAGACGCTACGGGCAATCATCATGATTCTCAAAAGCTGGAAACTCCGCTGGGGGCGGCGCACATGGGATTAATTTATGTAAACCCTGAAGGTCCCGATGGCAACCCCGACCCTATTGCTGCGGCAAAAGATATTCGTGTAACGTTTGGGCGCATGGCAATGAATGATGAAGAAACGGTTGCCTTGATTGCCGGTGGTCACAGCTTTGGTAAAACACATGGCGCTGCTCCTTCCGATAATGTAGGTAAAGAGCCTGAAGCCGCAGATTTGGAGTCGCAGGGTTTTGGATGGCACAACAAGTTTGGTGCGGGCAAAGGCCCGGACGCCATTACCAGTGGCATTGAAGTTACCTGGACAAAAACGCCCACGCAATGGAGCAATAATTATTTTGAAAACCTTTTTGGCTTTGAATGGGAACTAACGAAAAGTCCAGGCGGTGCGCATCAATGGGTGGCCAAGGATGCAGATGAGGTCATTCCGCATGCGTTTGAGAAAGACAAGTTCATTAAGCCAACGATGCTGACCACTGACCTTTCGTTGAAAATGGACCCGGCCTATGCAAAGATCTCCAGGCATTTTATGGAAAACCCGGATTCCTTTGCAGATGCTTTTGCCCGTGCATGGTTTAAGTTAACCCACCGAGACATGGGTCCGAAATCCCGTTACTTAGGTCCTGATGTTCCGAAGGAAGATTTGATCTGGCAAGACCCAATTCCTGCCGTTGACCATGCCTTGGTTGATGACAATGATATCGCCGCATTGAAAGGAAAAATTGTAGGATCAGGATTGAGTGTTTCCAACTTAGTTTCAACAGCATGGGCTTCTGCTTCTACCTTCCGTGGCTCTGATAAACGTGGCGGGGCCAATGGTGCAAGAATTCGTCTGGCTCCTCAAAAGGATTGGCGGGTGAACAATCCTGCTCAACTGGATAAGGTTTTGGATGTATTGACAGCGATTCAGAAAGAATTTAACGACGGTGCAAGTGGCGGTAAAAAGATATCTCTGGCCGATTTGATTGTATTGGGTGGATGTGCGGCTATTGAAAAAGCAGGAAAAGATGCCGGTCATGATATTCAAGTTCCATTTACACCGGGCCGCATGGATGCTTCTCAGGAACAGACGGATGTTGAATCAGTCGATTATTTGGAACCTCGTGCCGATGGCTTCCGTAATTATCTAAGCATAAAGAGTGATGTTTCAACTGAAGCATTGTTGATTGATAAAGCGCAGTTGCTTACACTTACTGCACCTGAACTAACCGTATTGGTTGGCTGTATGCGTGTATTGAATACCAACTTTGATGGCTCGGCACACGGCGTGTTCACTAAAACACCCGGCAAATTGAGCAATGATT
>JANPIJ010000032.1:0-9629 GCA_031424955.1 Ferruginibacter sp.
CAGGGCGGCATTCTAACCAACTGAACTACCGATCCGTTTCCCAATTTGCTGCTTAAAATATCCTTTGTTATTTCCTTGCTTTTTTTTCGGGATGGCAAAGATAGGGATTTTAAATTTTTACCACCAAAACTTTTATTAAAAATTCTTTCCGCTTAATTTTACAATCACAGTTACTACTTTCACATTATAATTAACACATTGTAAATTAGCAATATGCCCGAATTAAAAAACCGACAGTTCCTGGATTTTGAAAAACCTATCAAAGATCTGTATGACCAGGTAGATTTATTAAAGGCTGCACAGGAAAAAAGCAAAACGGATATGAGTTCATCCATTGCAGCGCTGGAGCAGAGGATTATGGAGACAAAAAAAGAATTGACGCAGCACCTGACCCCCTGGCAAAAAGTACAGTTAAGCCGTCACCCCGACCGGCCATATACTTTAAAGTACATCAATAAAATGTGCACCAATTATATTGAATTACATGGTGACAGAAACTTTAAAGACGATAAGGCAATGATTGGTGGCTTTGCAGATATGGATGGCCAGACCGTAATGATCATTGGTCAGCAAAAAGGTATTAATACAAAGATGAGGCAAATACGGAATTTTGGAATGGCCAACCCGGAAGGCTATCGTAAAGCGCTCCGGTTAATGAAACTGGCCGAAAAATTCAATAAACCAATTATCACATTAATTGACACCCCAGGTGCCTATCCCGGACTGGAAGCTGAGGAACGCGGGCAGGGGGAAGCCATTGCCCGCAATATTTATGAAATGTTGCGTTTGAAGGTTCCCGTTATCTGCGTTATAATAGGAGAAGGAGCCAGTGGAGGGGCATTGGGCATTGGTGCAGGCGACCGGGTATTTATGATGGAGAACACCTGGTACACCGTTATTTCTCCGGAGAGTTGCAGTAGTATTTTGTGGCGAAATTGGGATAATAAAGAAACCGCGGCAGAGCAACTGCGTTTAACCGGTGAGGATATGTTGAAATTTGGATTGGTAGATGGCGTAATACCAGAACCCTGGGGAGGCGCACACTGGGATTATGATGAGGCAGCGGCAATTTTAAAAAAATTCCTGTTACCCGTTATCGCCGAATTAAAACTCATACCGCCGGAGCAGCGATCTAAGGAGCGGATTGAGAAATTTGGTAAAATGGGGTTTTGGGATGAATTACCGGAAACACTTATACCGGCGGCTTCCACCCAAACACAGCCTACAACAGCTACTTAATTTTCGGGTCGCGTTTTTTGCCACCCGTTGTTACCGGCAGATTTATATAAAACTGAAAATGGATAGACGGAAATACTAAAAAGAGTGCCATCAAATACTTACTAACCCTGCAATTACCGGTTAACTACATGGTGGCAGTCATCATAATCTATTAATAACAAAACATAATGGCTCTTCCTTCAAGGCTATGAGCTTATCTTTGAATAAAGAATATTGCTATGCTAAAAGTTGGTGTTTTTGGAGTTGGTCATCTTGGAAAGTTTCATTTAAACAATTGGAATGAAATTGAAGGAGCGGAATTGGTTGGTTTTTTTGACCCGGGTGAGGAAAACGCCGCCGGAGTAATTGAGAAATATCAACTCCCCCGTTTTGATGATATGGAAAAACTGATGAACGCCTGTGATGTCGTAGACATTGTAGCCCCAACCACCGTTCATTTTGAAATATGTAAATTAGCCATTACCAAAGGAAAGCACGTATTTGTAGAAAAGCCACTGGCCAATACAATGGAAGAAGCCCGTACGCTGGTTAAACTTGCCAGGGAGGCAAATATCAAATTCCAGGTAGGACACGTAGAAAGATTTAACCCCGCATTTTTAGCCCTGCATGGCTACCATATTAGCCCGATGTTTATCGAAGTACATCGTTTGGCACAGTTTAATCCGCGTGGTACCGATGTAAGTGTGATACTCGACCTGATGATCCACGATATAGATATCATATTGAGTTTGGTAAAAAGCAATGTAAAATTTATTTCAGCTAATGGAGTAGCAGTTATGAGCGATACTCCTGACATTGCCAACGTGCGCATTGAATTTGACAACGGCTGTGTAGCCAATCTTACCAGCAGCCGGATATCAATGAAAAAGATGCGTAAAATGCGTTTGTTTCAAAAAGATGCTTATATCGGCATTGATTTTTTAGCAAAGAAAACTGAAATCATTAAATTAAGCTCCCCCGAAGATCAGCATGTTTTTACTTTTGATATAGAGACCAATAATGGCAAGAAAACCATCGCCATAGCAAATCCATTGGTAGAAGATGGAAATGCAATAAAAATGGAGCTACAGGCATTTGCTAATGCCATCATCAATAATACAGAAACCCCGGTTACAGTGCTTGATGGATTCCGGGCAATGGATGTGGCCCACCAGATACTGGAAAAGATAGGAAACCAGCCTGCCATTTAATTTCTCAACACCGTAAATATACTATCCCAACAAACAACATTTTGAATCAACCCCGGATAAATATCAGATGGTATATACTTGGTGATATTTGCGGCGCCATCATAACCTGGATAACCTTTTATTATTTACGCACTGTCATTTATGATTATCCGTTTAACATACCACCAGGCTTTTACCTGGGGGCAATATTATACACCATCGGTTGGTTAAGTTTACATTTTTTAAGTGGCGCCTACGAAATGGTTTACTATAAATCCGGGATTACCGAAATATTAAGAACCTTCATCGTATGTAATATCGGGTGCCTTGCTTTATTATTCATTTTTATTTTAAAAAACCCACAGGACAATAACAATTATTACTATGAAGAATTTTATAGCCTTCTGGGCCCCAACTTCCTGATAACGATATTCCTTCGGTTATTATTCTTACAGATTGGTATGCACCAGTTAAAAAACAAAACCGTTTTTTTTAATGTATTGGTAATCGGATCTGCAAAAAATGCGTTTAAGTTTTACAACACCTTTGTCAATACAAATGCATTGACCGGTTATAACATCAATAGTTTTTTGAACATCAATGGGAACAATACGCTTACCTTGCCCGACACCATCAATAAATATGATGATCTGCGAAATATAGATACCATCATCTCTGCAAACAATATCGAAGAAGTGATCATTACAGTAGAAAAAAATGAAAGGGAACTGCTGACCAAAATACTACAAAGGTTAAGTGACAAGGATGTCAACATCAAAATTACGCCGGATGCGGTGGATATTATAAGCGGCGCCGTTCAAACAAGTAATGTATTGGGGGTGCCGTTAATAGATGTACACAGCGGCCTGCTTCCCAACTGGCAGAAAAACATCAAGCGGTTTATGGATATTATAATAGCCGCAACCGGATTATTGTTACTTTCTCCCCTGCTAATTTACACCGCCATCCGCACTAAACTATCATCACCGGGAAGCATCTTTTTTTTACAGGAACGAATAGGATACAAGGGTAAGGCATTTACCATTTATAAGTTCAGAAGTATGATACAAAATGCGGAGAGAAACGGACCGCTGTTAAGCAGCGGCGATGACCCCCGTATCACCAGTTGGGGAAAGATCATCCGCAAATGGCGCCTTGATGAACTACCGCAACTGGTTAATATTTTAAAGGGTGAAATGAGCCTTGTAGGACCAAGGCCGGAGCGTAAATTTTATATCGGGCAAATAGTTCAGCGGCATCCCGAATATAATTATTTATTTAAAGTAAAACCAGGATTAACAAGTTGGGGAATGGTCAAATTCGGCTATGCGTCATCGGTGGAAGAAATGATAGAGCGTATGACTTTTGACCTGATCTATATTGAAAATGTTTCGATTGCACTAGACCTGAAAATTATGATTCATACGATCAGGATAATCATGGCTGGGAAAGGAAAATAGTATTATTTTCGGATTATATCAACCATTGAAATCGAATTGTACTACCTGGGTGAGAAGTCATTTATACGATACCCCAAAAGAAGCAATAATATCAACCGGCGGTTCAAATATATGAACAATCAAAAAATCAGGCATCAGCCATCTTTTTATTATTTTTGAACAAACATCCCTGTTTTGAAAAAACTGTTTCTACTATTCATACTCTACTGCTTACAGCTTACCACTGCAAAAAGTCAAACAGGCTACTGGCAACAGCAGGTTGATTGTAAAATTGACGTAACACTCCATGATAAGGATCATACATTGGATGGATTTGTAAAGATGGACTATTACAACAATTCTCCTGACACCTTGTATTTTATCTGGTTTCACCTGTGGCCAAATGCCTATAAAAATGATCGCACCGCATTTAGCGACCAGTTATTGGAGAATGGCAGAACGGATTTTTATTTCTCCAACGGCGAACAGCGTGGGTATATCAACCGGCTCGATTTTAAAGTAAATGGAACCGTGGCCCGGATGGAAGATCATCCTGTTCACCAGGACATAATTAAAATCGTTTTACCAAAACCCCTTGCTCCGGGAAACAACATAAAAATCCAAACCCCCTTTCATGTGCAATTGCCTTTTAATTTTTCAAGAGGCGGGCATGTAGGACAGTCGTACCATGTAACGCAATGGTATCCGAAACCGGCCGTATACGACCATAAGGGATGGCACCCTATGCCCTACCTCGACCAGGGAGAGTTTTACAGTGAATTTGGTAATTATGAAGTACAAATAACCTTGCCCACAAATTACGTGGTAGCATCAACAGGCGTTTTACAGGATGCAGCTGAACAAAACTGGCTGGATAAAAAAATATCAAGGCCGGTTATATGTACGGATTGCAGTGAATCAAAAAAACAGGTGGTAGACAAAATAGATATCATGTCTTCCCGGGAAACCAAAACCATTCATTATAAGCAAAATAACATCCATGATTTTGCCTGGTTTGCAGATAAAAGTTTCATCGTGTATTATGACAGCCTTCGATTGAATAGTGGAAGAAAAATAAATGTTTATAGTTATCATCTGCCCAAAACCACTCAACAAAATTACTGGGCTAACAGCATCCGGTTTATTAAGAATACCATTCTTTCCCGCAGCAGGTGGCTGGGAGAATATCCCTATGATATTGTAAGCGTGGTGGAAGCCGAAATGGGTTTTTCCGGTGGAATGGAATACCCCACCATCACTTCAGTTACGCCGGTCAGCAGTGAAGCCGGACTGGAGGGACTAATTGAACATGAAGTGGGCCACAACTGGAATTATGGAATACTTGCCACAAATGAAAGAGATTATCCCTGGATGGATGAAGGAATGAATACCTATTACGACAACCGCTACAATCTTTCAGAAAGTATCACCGGTAAAGCAGCGCCTGAAAAACCAACTTTCTTTAATAAAAGAATTCCAAAAGATCTTGCCACGGTAGCATTTAAAACAATGGCTGCCTCTAAAAAGGACCAGCCAATTGAAAACGCCTCCCAATTTTTCAGCGAAGCGAATTATGGACTGTCAGCCTATTATAAAGCCGGGCAATGGATGAAATTACTGGAAAATGAACTGGGCACTGCACTGTTTGATAGTTGCCTGCATGTATATTATCGCAACTGGAAATTTAAGCACCCATATCCCGAAGATTTTAGAAAAATAGTGGAGGATGTAAGCGGAAGAAATATGGATTCAACTTTTTCACTGCTTTCAAAAAAGGGAAAGCTGCCGGCAACACCGGTTAAAAAAGATTTCAAATTCACTTCGTTTTTCAATTTAAAAGATGGCGATCAGCATCATTATATTTTTGCAGCGCCCTTAGTGGGTTTCAATTTTTATGATAAACTAATGCTGGGCGGTATCATTCACAATTATAATTTACCACCTGAAAAATTCCAGTTTTTGATAGCACCGTTATATGCTACCAGCAGCGGCCAGTTGAACGGTTTGGGAAGAATGAGTTACCATTTGTTTCCCGGTAAAAAAGGATTGAAGGCAGAACTATCGGTTGCCGCGGCTTCCTTCAGCGGCGACTCTTTTACTGACTCTGCAAACAATACAACATACCAACGTTTTGGTAAGTTGGTTCCTTCGCTTAAAATTATTTTTCCAAATAAAGACCCTCGTAGCCACCTGCAAAAATACCTGCAATGGAAAACATTTCTTATCTGGGAGCAGGGATTGCTTTTTACAAGAGACACTATCAACAATATTGACCTTATAACTTTTCCTTTTGAAAACAGGTATGTAAACCAATTGCGTTTAGTGTTGGATAATAACCGGGCACTCTATCCTTATAGTGCTGCGCTGCAACTGGACCAGGGCAAGGGTTTCGCAAGGCTTGCATTTACAGGTAACTATTATTTCAACTATGCAAAAGAGGGTGGAATGAATGTGCGGATATTTGGTGGCAAGTTTTTTTATCCTGGTGATAAAACGTACATCAGGCAATTTGAAACCGAACGCTATCATTTAAACATGACAGGGCCAAAGGGAAATGAAGATTATACCTACAGCGATTATTTTATTGGTAGAAATGAATTTGAAAAATACCCTTCGCAACAGATCATGCAACGGGATGGCTTCTTTAAGGTAAGAACGGATTTATTGAGCAGTAAAACCGGTAAAACAGACAACTGGCTTGCGGCAGCTAACTTTACGTCAGATATTCCAAAAAAGTACAACCCCCTGCAGGTACTGCCCGTTAAAATTCCGCTGAAGGTATTTGTGGATGTTGGTACTTACGCAGAAGCATGGCAGGCCAGTTCTGCTACCGGTAAATTTATATATGATGCCGGATTTCAATTATCATTGCTAAAGAACATCGTAAACATTTATGTGCCGGTATTGTATAGCAAAGTATATAGAGACTATTTCAAATCAACCATCACAGAAAAACGTTTCTGGAAAAACATTTCCTTTAGCATAGATATCCAAAATATTAACCTCAGGAAACTGGCCCCTAAAATTCCCGGCTATTAGTGAGCATACAATACCTTCCATATAACGAGATAGACAAAACTAAATGGGATACCTGTATGGATCGGGCAGATAATAGTTTAATTTATGGTTATTCTTTTTACCTGGATTCAATGGCGCATTATTGGGATGCCCTTGTACTGAATGACTATGAGGCTGTGATGCCGCTTACCTGGAACAAAAAATATGGAATTTACTACCTGTACCAGCCTTTCTTCACGGCATGCCTTGGCGTGTTCGGCAAAAACTTAACTGCTGACATGCTGAACGACTTTCTGCTGGCCATTCCTAAAAAATTTAAGTATTGGGATATCTACCTGAATTATGAAAACAGGTTTCACCTTAAGCAGTTTCCATTGTACGACCGGGTGAACTATGTATTGTCGTTAAATGATAGTTATGAAAATTTATTTGCAAAATTCCGCATCAATTTAAGACGAAATATTAAAAAAGCAGCGCAGCTAAATTGTACCATTCAGCCCAATATTGATGTAGGCGAAGTGATCGCTTTGGCAAGGGAGCAGGGCAAAAATTTTTCCACTGCATCTATTGAGGATTACAGCCGTTTTGAAAAATTATATCATTATTTGCACGCCCGGCAGCAAGCCAATACATACGGGGTTTATTTACCTTCGGGGCAATTGGTGGCATCCTGTGTAATTCTTTTTTGTAAAAACAGGGCCTATTATATTTTAGTAGGCAATCATCCCAATGGAAAAACAATTGGTGCCTCTCATGCCCTTATCAACGCTTTTATCAAAGATAATGCGGGTAAGGATCTCCTGCTTGATTTCGAAGGAAGTGACATACAAAGCCTTGCCTTTTTTTATAGCAGTTATGGAGCAAAAGCTGAAATGTATGTGGGCATAAAATGGAACAGCCTCCCCCGTCTAATGAAGATTTTCAAGCCCTAAATCCCTAAAGGGACTTTCGAAGACTATGCTAATTTGAGATACTTTCCGTTGCTGAATAACCTGATAAACGGTGATAAATAAAACCTGGAACTATTATACTTTCGAGCCGCCGTTCTTCGGGGTTGGCGGAGCCGGGTTGATCATTCCCTCCGCCACCGTCAGATCTACCGGACGGGTGATCTTTATATTACCCTCCTCCCCTTCTATCAAATGAACTTTAAGTCCAAATGCTTCCGCTACGGTTGCTTCATCGGTGTATTTGTCTTTATAGTCAATTTTATAGGCCGGTAATAAAATCTTGCTGTGAAAGGTTTGTGGAGTTTGTACCAGTTTTATCTTGCTTCTTTCCAGCGCTTCATTACTGTCTTCGTGCACCATGCGTACGCTGTCTTTTGAATCGATCACCGGGATAGCCGATCCAAATTCGATAGCGGCTATATAGCACCTTTGTATCAGGTCGGTGGTAAGCAAGCAACGTACTCCATCATGCACGAAAATAATGCTCTCGTCGGTTATCAACTGTAATCCGTTTTGCACCGAGTGAAACCTCGTTCTGCCGCCTGCTGTTATCCTGATGCGGTCGTAATTAAAAAAAGCATCAATGATCTCCTGCCCGGCTGCAATATGGTCTTCGGGCAATACTAGAATTATTTGCAGGTCTTTATATGCTTTTAAAAAAGTGTCGATGGTGTAAAACAGTACTGGTTTACCGTTTAATAGTAAAAATTGTTTGGGCAAATTTGAATTCATCCGGCTACCGCTGCCCCCGGCAACTATCACTGCATATTTTTTCATCCCTGCAAATTTATAATTATTTGGTAACAATTAGATTATGTAACTATTTTGCACCCATGTTTTTGAATAAAAATACGGCCTTTTTATTTCTAAGCCTCTTTTGGATGGGGTGCAATAAACAGGAAAAACAGCTTCAGCATGTATTGGCATTACAGCAAATGAATGACCTCGCTACCGTTGAATACATTGTAACCAAAATGATAAAAGCCAGCGATAACAACACCTGGTATAAAATAGGGGACCGGAAAATTTTAATGAGCTGTAAAGCCACGCTCACTGCAGGCATCGACATATCAAAGCTTACAAAAGAACAGGTACAAATAGCGGATAAAAACATAACGCTTTCATTGCCGCACGCCCAATTAATTTCCATTAATATTAAACCGGAGGATATTCAGGTTGAATACCAGGAAGTGGATATGTTCAGGCAGCCATTTTCGGGTGAAGAGAGAAATTCACTCGCTATCCAGGCTGAAAACCAAATTAGGGCTAGTATACCGGAATTAGGCATATTGCAAACTGCTGAAACCAATGCCACCCTCTTTATCAGCAATTTTTTATCGAGGCTCGGATATGAAAAAATCAATATCAATTTTGACCCGATTAAAATCCAAAAAAACTAATGCAAAAGCGATTAATAAAATTTATCCTGCTGATTCTTTTTCTTGTGTCAGGTATTTATATCATGCGGCACATGCCCTCCATCCCTTCTTTCTCCAATTTATTTAAAAGCAGTTCTCCCGTTATTGATAACACAGTGATTTTGGTAAAAGAGATAAATAACCTTGCACAACTGGTTACCATTACTGCGTACGATGAAATTGCCATTGATTCTACTAAAAAAGGCTGGGCGTTATTCAACAACCCGCTAATACCCGGTTTACTACACCTGCCCAATCTTAAAAAACCGGATGAGAAATTAGTGATTATTGGGAAAGGGAAAATTATGGCAGGCATTAACCTGGCTAAATTAACAGCTGGTGATGTATTTGTTAAAAAAGATTCCGTATCGGTTACATTACCCAAAGCCGAATTAT
>JANPIJ010000033.1:0-22946 GCA_031424955.1 Ferruginibacter sp.
CGGTTTTTCATAGGATATTGGATTTTAAAGCGGGACTAGATTTCTATCTTGGTCCCTTTTTTATTTTTACTCTTCACACAAAAAAATATATAGAGGAATTCGACTATTCAATCATTTACGGAGATGATTATTTGAAATAATTCCTTCTTTATTGACAATCAGTTTTTTTTCTGCCCGTAAATAGTCAATCACCTTCCACATTTTTTCTTTTTTAAATCCTTTGCTGCTGTTTAATAAATCTTTTATTCCGGTATTATTCTTATCAACAAAATCAAAAATATAGTTCGCTATTTGTTCAAATTCGGCCTTACTGATAACTAAACTTTTTTTGTTGATGCAATTATCGCAAATACCACATGCCTTTACATCAAGGTCGTTAAAATAGAACGCTATCATTTGACTTCTGCAGGTAATTGTATTTAATATATAATCAGTGATTGCCTTTATCCTTGTTTCAAAGTTTTTCTTTCTTTGCAGGTAATTCTCTAAATTAATAACAAAGCTATCGGCATACATCCTGTTTAATAACAAGGTAAGTTGTGGGGTGTCTTTTTGCGGAGAATAATCAACTATGCCATATTGCTGTAATAACTGTAATTCCCGTTTTACATCGGCTGTATTTTTGCGCAGGAATTTTGCCAATTCACTTTCATAAATGGTGGCCGGATAATCAAATATGCCTTCATAACTCCGTAACAATCCTTTGAGCAATGGTCCTAAGTGTGGAAATTGTTTTTCAAATTCCTCCAGGTGTTGCCTGTCCGTATTAAATACCAGGGAGGATGGTTTAAAAAAGACTTCATTAAATCGAAGTATTTCTTCCTGCTCTAAAGTTTTAATGGCATAAGTAGCGGTAAGGATATTAAATTTAAAAGCTACCGCAAAAGCTGGTAAATCAAATTCAAAACTAATTCCTTCGCCACTGCCCGCCGCAATCTGTAAATAATTCATAACCGCGATGTACACATTTTTTATAGTTGCTTTATCGGGGTAGCGGATTTCGCTTTGTAATTGCATATCTGCTATTTCACGGTCGTTGTATAATAAAACGGTATAAGCCCTTTTACCATCACGGCCAGCACGGCCTGCTTCCTGGTAATAATTCTCCAGGCAATCCGGCACGCCATAATGTATTACCGCTTTTACATCCGGCTTATCTATACCCATTCCGAATGCGTTGGTGCAGGCTATTACCCTGGTGGTATTATTAATCCAGTTTTCCTGCCGCTTGTTTCTTTCCTCATTGGGTAACCCTGCATGGTAATAATCCGCATTTATATTATTTAGCTTTAGCAGGTCCGCAATGTCTTTTGTTTGTTTCCGGCTTTTGCAATAGACGATGGCGCTGCCTTTTACATTATTTAGTATCTCCAGCAATTTACTTTGTTTGGATACAACATTGAAAACGCTGTAAGAAAGATTGGCTCTTTCAAATGATTGTTGAAATCGTTGCTGATCTTTTCCAAATTGTAATTTTTCACAGATATCATCCTGTACTGCTAAGGTGGCTGAGGCAGTTAATGCGAGAATTGGAACATTGGGCAGATGCTCTCTCAAACTGGCAATACGCATGTAGGGGGGACGGAAATCATAACCCCATTGAGAAATGCAATGCGCTTCATCTACCGCTATGAGGCTTATGTTCATAGAAGGCAAAAAGTCGAGGAACAAATTTGTTTCCAGCCGTTCCGGTGAAACGTAGAGGAATTTATAATTACCATAAGCGGCGTTTTGCAGTGTTTTCTTTACCTCTAAAAAACTCATTCCCGAATAAATGGACAACGCCAGGATACCTTTTCTTTTTAATGTTTCTACCTGGTCCTTCATCAATGCAATGAGCGGGCTTATAACCAGGCATATTCCATCTTTAGCCAACGCCGGTACCTGGAAACAAATGGATTTTCCACCACCTGTCGGCAATAATGCAAGCGTATCCTTTCCCTGCAATACACTATTAATAATATCCTCCTGTAACGGGCGGAAATGATCGTAGCCCCAGTTTTGTTGTAGTATTTGATGGATAGAGTGTTGTGTCAAAACATAGATTTAGTAAACTTCACTATGACTTCCAATATTTTCAAATATCGCCTCATTGTCGGATGCAAAATAAAATATAACAATTCTAATCCACTCTTTTGTAATTCAAACGGATCGAATTCGCAGCCAGCACTACATCGCTAAAACCCATAGCAAGGGCGGCTATGCCTGGATGCAATAAGCCAATAGCGGCTACCGGTATGGCCACCACATTGTATATAAATGCCCAGAAAAGATTTTCTTTGATTGTGATAAAAGTATGCTTGCCGAGACCCAACGCCAATGGTAAATGCCGGATTCCTTTATTCATTAAAACTACCTGGGCACTTTGCATGGCCAATTGTGTAGCATCGCTCATGGAAATACCAATGGTAGCTTTTGCAAGTGCAGGCGCATCATTAATGCCATCACCTACCATCGCTACCGGAGATTTACTATTTAATAGTTCAACCATCTTCAGTTTTTCTTCCGGTGATTTTTCTGCATATATTTCTTTTATGCCGAGTATATCTGCCAGCGACTTGCACCTTCCTGCCGCATCACCACTTAACAAAATGGTATGTATGTTTTTAGAATGCAGGTAAGTAATTACATTTTTCGCTTCTTCCCTTATGGCATCTTCCATATTGAACCAACCGATCAATGAATTGTTTTTTAGCAGGTATGCGGTATGGGTAGCGTCGGCAGTAAGAGCGATTGCTATTTTATGTGATCCCAACTGGTAGATATTTCCATCCTTATCTTCTGCCTGCATGCCTATGCCTTTTATCTCTTCAATTTTTTTCCACTGTATTGGATTATTTATTTTCCATTCACTGGTGATCGCATTGGCTATTGGATGATTGGAATATTTTTCCAGTGAAAAAACAATCCTTTTAAATTCATCTATACTAATAACATTACTTTCAAAACCTGAAATGGTGAACTGGCCCATCGTCAGGGTTCCAGTCTTATCAAAAATTACGGTCTGTATATTTTTGAATAATTCAAGGCTTCTTGCATTACGGAACAGTATCCCATTTCTTGCTGCCCTTCCAAGTCCAACCGCAATGGCAGCAGGTGTGGCAAGGCCCATTGCACAAGGGCAACTGATGACAAGTACTGCAATACTTCGCATCAGCGAATCAGTAGCTTTAACATCAAATGCAAAATAGTTCAACAGAAAAGTCAGTACAGCGATGCTGATTACGGCAGGGACAAATACAGCGCTGATCTTATCCGCCAATTGCTGTACCGGTGGCTTTTCGCCCTGTGCCTGTTTTACCAGGTTTAGAATATTACTGAGCACGGTGTCTTTACCGATAGCAGTAACCTGTGCCTTTACCGTTCCGTCCGTAAGCAGGCTTCCACCGATCAGGGCCTCTTTTTTTTGTTTAAATACGGGTACGCTTTCGCCGGTAAGCAGTGCTTCGTTTACATGAGCCTCGCCCCAAAGGATTTTACAATCCATCGGCACCTGTTCGCCGGTCTTTATCAATACCAGGTCGCCTACATGCAATTGGGTATTTTCAACCGGGAAAATTAATTCCTTATGTTCATCATCAAATGCAATGATATTGGCCATCACTTTCTGACTGCGGGCAAGTTTGTTGAGTTCTTTTTGTGTGGCGGCTACGGATTTATGCTCTACCCATTCGCCCAGGAAAACCAGCGTGATGATGGTAGCGGTGGTTTCATAAAAAACATAATCCATACCAAGGTTTGCCACGG
Source organism: Ferruginibacter sp. (assembly GCA_031424955.1). Taxonomy (GTDB): domain Bacteria; phylum Bacteroidota; class Bacteroidia; order Chitinophagales; family Chitinophagaceae; genus Ferruginibacter. The sequence goes on from JANPIJ010000033.1 coordinate 3,748, forward strand.
TACCAATTAAACTATAAATGAAGGCAGCGGTAGCACCAAGTGCAATCAATACATTCATATTGGGTATGCCCCGTCGCAGACTTTTAACCGCACTTACACCAAAATAACCCATCCCAACCAGGTAAACAGGAATACAAATGGCCAGTTGAATCCATGGGTTCATTAAAAAATGAATATGCCATGGAAGCATGTGCAACATTAAAACCAATGTAAAGGGAAGGCAAAAGGCGAATCGTTGCAGGTGGTTGGAGAAAAACTTCTTTTTTTGAGTATCCGTTTTCGCGTGCTGGTTATTTACTATTTGGAAACCTAAGTTTTCAATTCCTTTGGCCAATGCTTCCTTCGATTTATTTTCATTGAGATCAAAGCTTACTTCACCACCAATAAAATTTACTTTTACATCGCTCAGTCCTTCTTTTTTCAGGTATTGGTTGATCGTTAATGCGCAATTGGTACAGGTCATTCCATCTACTTTCCATTCTACTTTTTCCATGATGTAAAATTATTCTTTGTGTATGTTAACCAATTACTATTGAAGGAAAATATCTTTGCAACATGGAGGTAATTTTCACACTGACAGAAATACAAGATGTTGCGAAGAAAGTGTTGTCTTTAACCAGCGCATATAAAGTATTTGCCATGCATGGCGAAATGGGTGCCGGTAAAACCACTTTTATACATGCACTATGCGAAGCGATGGAGGTAACAGATAATATTTCGAGCCCAACATTCGCAATTATTAACCAGTACAAAACCTATAAGGATGAAATAGTTTTTCATATTGATTTATATCGTTTAAAGGATGAGGAAGAGGCGATCAGCAGTGGAGTGGAAGATTGCCTGTATTCCGGCAGTACCTGCTTTGTTGAATGGCCCGAAAAGGCTTTAGGGATTTTCCCTGATAATACCCTGCATATACATATCGATGCTATCAGTAATGATACCCGCAAACTTTCATTTGAGACTAAGCAATTGCATCATGAATTAATTCCCGGCTTATAATACAGTCAACAGTAACTAAAACCGAAATTGGGAACTGCCATATCGGTATTAATTTGTAATTTGTATTTTTTCAATTTTAAATCATTATGGCTACATCAAAACCTTATGTTTCTCCATCTTTCTCTTATGAAACCCTTGAAGAAACATTGGACATTAAACCAAAAGGAACAGAACTGTTTATTGGTATCCCCAAAGAAACTTCTTTTAATGAAAACCGAATAGCGCTCACGCCGGAAGCGGTAGGTGTAATGGTGGCCAACGGACATCGGGTAGTAGTGGAAACAAAGGCCGGTGAAGGTGCCAGCTATAATGATATTGACTATAGCGATGCAGGAGCTAAAATTGCGTATGATAAAAAGGAAGTGTTTGATTGTGATGTATTGGTAAAAAGTGCGCCTGTTAGTGAAAGCGAATGCGAGTTGCTGAAGCAGAACCAGTATATTATTTCTCCCATACATTTAGCAGTGATGAAAAGAGAGATTTTGCAGAAGATGATGGATAAGAAAATTACTGCTTTGAGTTTTGAAAACCTGAAAGATGATACCGGGCATAACCCTATTGTAAGAAGTATGAGCGAAATTGCCGGCAGTGCGGTTATGCTGATTGCGGGACAATATTTAAGTAAGGCAAATAATGGCAAAGGCGTATTGGTAGGAGGTATCAGTGGTATTCCGCCTACCAAAGTAATCATCATAGGAGCAGGTATTGTAGGGGAATATGCGGCCCGAACTGCATTGGCAATGGGAGCCAGCGTAAAGATTTTTGATAATAGTATCTATCGTTTAAAACGCCTGCAGAATAATATCGGTGGCCGCTTATGGACTTCCGTTATTGAACCAAAGATCTTATCAAAACAATTGAAGACCTGTGATGTGGCAGTGGGCGCTTTAAGCAGCACCGGTGGCCGTACACCCATCATCGTTACAGAAGAGATGGTAAGCAATATGCGTCCGGGAACAGTGATTGTGGATGTTAGCATTGACCGGGGCGGTTGCTTTGAAACCAGCGAAGTAACCACACATGAAAAACCGGTATTCCGGAAATATGATGTGATCCATTATTGCGTACCTAATATTCCCAGTGGTTTTGCACGCACTGCCTCACAAGCCATCAGCAATGTGTTGATGCCTTTGTTACTGGAAACTGCGGAAGATGGCGGTATTGATAATGTGGTGTGGTATAAAATAAACATCCGCAGCGGTATTTATTTATTTAAGGGAAGCCTGACTAATTTTTATTTAAGTGAGCGGTTTGATTTGAAGTTTACTGATTTGAATTTATTGATTGCAAGCAAGCGATAGTATGAAATGTCTGATGCCCGCCCGGATGAATCCGTTCGGACGGGTCTGATTTATTGATGTATGATTTTGGGAGTATAATCCGGTAAGGTTTCAAATACATTTGTCTGATATTTAAGCATAAAAAAAATCTGAAATGAATCATCCTATTTCTAGCGATAGTAAAAAATACACTTTTTCCGGGTATATGGCAATGGAAGAAGCAAGTGTAGAGCGGCATGATTTTTATTATGGGGAACTGTTTGCTATGGCAGGAGCAACAGCTAAACATCACCAAATTGCTCAAAATATTAATGCGACTTTGGTTAATAAGTTTAAGCCGGATGGTTGTTTTGTGAGCATAGAAGGGGTAAGGCTGGAATTGGTTGAAGAAAACTTTTATTTATACCCGGATGTTTTTTTAACCTGCGATGAAAGGGACAAAGAAAATAATCTGTATAAAAAATATCCTTCCATAATTTTTGAAGTAATTTCAGAATCCACCGCATTATACGACCGGGAAGTAAAGCTAAAATATTACAAGCGGATTGAAAGCCTGAATTACTATGTGTTGGTTTCGCAAAAGGAAATCCAGGTTGAAGTATATTCCAGGATAGACAATAGCCAGATATGGAAGTATCAATCTTTCGAAAGGATTGATGAAGTGATAGAGTTTGACAGGCTTGGGTTTACCTTAACAACCGCCGCAATCTATGATGGTATTATATTCGATGCCTGATTTTTTTACTTGCTTAATTAATCGGGAAAAAATCAGGCATCAAAAAATCAGACATCGTAAATCTATTTGTAATCTCCAATAGCAACTACCTCTTCACAAAACTCATACTCCTGCTGATCATTACTGCTTATAATTACCAATTTATTTTGGGTGTAGTCAGTAATTAACCGCTGGTACAAAGCAATACCATCTTTGTCTAAATTGGTAGTTGGTTCATCTAATAATAAAACCGGCGTGGTACAAAAGAAAGCCTGCGCCAGTTTTAACCTTTGTTTCATCCCGCTGCTATAATAACGTATTTGTTTATTGGCTGCTTTTTCCAGGCTGATGATGTTCAGAATTTCCTCTTTACCGGAGGCCAGTGGTTTAAACTGGTGGTGAAAGGTTAAGAATTCATTGGCCGTCATTTCTTCAATCAATTCGAGGTAAGGAGCTGCAATGGCTATGTGTTGAAAGCAGTTTTCTTCCGGTAACAAATTGCCATTGACTGTCATCTGAATGGTTCCTTCATTATGGGTAAGTGCGCCTGCAATTACCTGCAGCAAGGTGGATTTACCGGAACCATTGGATCCGGTTATGGCATATCTTTTCCCGGCTAAAAATTGATGATCAAAATGGCGGAATATCCACTCCCTGTTGTAGCGCTTGCCGGTATTGGTAAGGGTTATCTGCATGTATAAGCCCCATCCCTAACCTTCCCCGAATGGTAAGGAACCCGAATGGGTAGTATTAAAATTTGAAAAGTATATAATAAGATCGTAATGAATTTTGCGTCCAATTATCCAGCTCCAAATGGCTGACTTTCCTACTCATCATCCGTGCTTCCTTTTGTAAATCGTTTGATGATTCCCCTTCCGCTTTCCCGGATAAATGTCACAATTTCATCCCTTGCATCACTGGCAGGCAATTCTTCTTCTATAAAATTTAATGCCTGCGAGGTATTCATTGACTTGTTGTAGATGATGCGGTAGATATCCAATATCTGGTTAATGCTATCTAAAGAAAACCCCCTGCGTTTTAAGCCAACGGAATTTACGCCTGCATAGCTTAGGGGCGCCCTTCCTGCTTTTATATAAGGTGGTACATCTTTGCTTACCAGGCTTCCGCCACTTACAAAAGCATGTTGCCCAATTTGTACAAACTGGTGTATAGCGCACATACCGCCCAGTATGGCAAAATCTCCAACTATCACATGACCCGCCATTTGTGTATTGTTACTTAAAATGCAATTATTGCCTACCTGGCAATCATGTGCAATGTGGCAGTAAGCCATTATTAAACAATTATTTCCCACCCTTGTAGTCCACCGGTCTTTACTGCCCCGGTTAACTGTCACAAATTCACGAATAGTGGTATTATCACCAATTTCAACCGTAGTAGCTTCGTTGTTATATTTTAAATCCTGTGGAATAGCGGCAATTACAGCTCCCGGAAAAATGCGGCAGTTTTTACCAATTCTTGCGCCTTCCATTATCGTTACATTGCTTCCAATCCAGGTGCCTTCTCCAATTTCCACGTTTTGGTGGATAACACTAAATGGATCAACTTTCACATTGGTGGCAAGTTTTGCGTTGGGGTGGATATATGTGTGTGGATGAATCATTTTTTAATTAGCTAATTAGCTAATTTGATAATTAGCTAATTTATTATGATTAAAGATAGTTATGTATTTGAATTAACCGATGAATTTAAGGCTTCATTAGCACATTGGCTAATTAGCACATTAGCTAATTCCTCTTAACCAACTGCGCAGTCAAATCTCCCTCCGTGCAAAGTTTGCTGCCTACATATACACTCCCCCTCATTACACAAATGCCGCGGCGAATTGGTTCTATCAGTTCCATTTTTAAAATCATGGTATCACCGGGTACTACCTTTTGTTTGAATTTGCAATTTTCTATTTTAATAAAATAGGTGTCGTATTGCCCTTCCGGCATGGCGTTGATGCAAAGTATTCCGCCTGTTTGAGCCAGCGCTTCTATCTGTAAAACTCCCGGCATTACCGGGTTGCCCGGAAAATGGCCCTGGAAAAAGAATTCATTAAAAGTTACATTCTTAATTCCTACAATTTGCTTATCGCCCAATTCAATTATTTTATCCACCAATAAAAACGGGTACCGGTGTGGCAGGGTAGCTTCTATTTGCTGTAAAGTATAGATCGGTGGTTGATTTGGATCGTAAATAGGAATGCCCTTGGTGTGTTTGTTTTTCTTAATGTATTGTTTTATTTTTTTAGCAAAAGCTACATTACTGCTGTGTCCCGGCCGGTTGGCGATGATATGGCCTTTTACCGCATACCCGATGAGTGCAAGGTCGCCAACAACATCCAGCAACTTATGCCTTGCAGGCTCGTTGGGAAAACGCAATTCCAGGTTATTTAAATACCCTTCACTTTTCACTTCCATCTTTTCCTTACCAAAAGCCTTTGCGAGGCTGCTCATTTCTTCGGTAGTAAGTGGTTTGTCTACTACTACGATGGCATTGTTGATATCTCCTCCCTTTATCAGGTTATTATCCAATAACGCCTGCAGCTCATGTAAAAAACAAAATGTACGGCAGGGGGCTATTTCCGCTTTAAAATCCCTTATGCTTTTTAAACTGGCATGTTGTGTTCCCAGAACCGGCGAATTGAAATCTATGAGTGTGGTGATTTTATAATTGGTAGAAGGCAGTGCGGTTATTTCCACTCTTTTCTCTTCGTCGTAATAAGAAATATTGGTATCGATACTGTACCATGCTTTGGCGGCATCCTGTTCTATCACCCCTATTTCTTCAATAATTTCAACAAAAGGTTCACTGCTGCCATCAATGATGGGGATTTCCGGCCCGTTTACTTCAATCAGGCAATTGTCTACACCCATGCCTACCAGTGCTGCAAGAATATGTTCTACTGTACTTACTTTAGCTTCCCCCAACTCGAGGGTAGTTCCCCTGGAGGTATCCGTTACCAGGTCACAATCGGCCTTTATTATTGGCATACCGGGTAAATCTACCCGCTGAAATTGTAAACCGAAACCTGGATTGGCTGGTTTAAGTGTCATATCTACATCGATGCCGGTGTGAAGGCCCGTGCCTGAAATATGAACTTCGGAAACCAGGGTATGTTGCTTATCGGGATTGAAATTTGCGTCCATGCGTTCTTCAAAATTTTGGCAAAGATATTTAAATTTAGATGCGTTCGGTATTTGTAAAATAAATCTATATATCCATAGAAAATCACGAAGGGAGATTTCTGGCAGAAGCATAGCGACATTTGATTATTTTATCCTACGGAGTGATGAAATTTCCACCAGGTAAAGCATCCTGTTGTAATATCCCGGTTTGCAGGCTATCAAAAATGAAGTATGTTATGCGGTACGGTTTCTGTTTATTGCAGGGCTGGCAATTCAAATAGCGATCAAGGAAAAAACTACCCTGTCGAGGTGATTAAGTAAGATTATTGTTTTGATTTATGCCGATGGTTTTAGTTTAAATACCTGCCTTATCTTTTATTTCTTTCATCATTTCTTCCAGCTCTTTGATCCTTTTTTCCAGTTCGGGTAGTTTTCTTGCGATGGCCTGGCTTCTCAAAGCGGCAGTATAGTCAAAGGCAGGGGAGCCTGTTACAGCAGTATTGGGTGTTTTAATGGATTTACTTACCCCGCTTTGTGCATTTATTTTAGTGCCATCCGCAATTACCAGGTGGCCAACAATACCAACCTGGCCCCCAATCATCACATTGTTACCAACTTTTGTACTTCCGCTAATGCCTGCCTGTGCTGCAATTACTGAATTATTTCCAATTTCCACATTATGGGCAATCTGCAACAGGTTATCTAATTTGGCACCTGCTTTTATTAATGTGCTACCCATTGTACCCCGGTCGATGGTGGTATTGGAGCCAATTTCCACATCATCTTCAATAATTACATTTCCAATCTGGGGTACTTTTTTAAAAGTTCCATCTGCCTGGGGTGCAAAACCAAACCCGTCGCCGCCAATTACCGTACCTGAGTGAATAACTACATTCCTGCCAATTACACAATCATGATAAATTTTTACACCGGGATGAATGATTGAGTTTTCACCAACGACCGCCTTGTTGCCGATGTACACATTTGGAAAAATTTTGGCCCCGTCGGCGATAATAGTATTTTCTCCAATGTATGAAAAAGCTCCGATGAAAACAGCCTGCCCTATTTTAGCGGTCACATCAATATAAACCGGCTGCTGAATTCCGCTTAGCTGCTGTGTTTGTATCTGCTGGTATTTATCCAATAAGGTGGCAAATGCGGTATAGGGATCTGGAACGCGGATAAGGGTGGCCGAAATCGGGTGTTTTAATTCCTGCGACTCATTCACAATAATGATCGACGCCCCGGTGCTGTACAAATGCTCCTCATATTTGGGATTGGCCAAAAAAGCAAGCTGGCCTTTTACCGCTTCTTCTATTTTGCCAAAAGATGCTACTGTTACATCAGCATTACCTTCTACTTTACCATTGATCATGATGGCTATTTGCACTGCAGAGAATTGCATAGTTTTTAGATTTAAGTAGTGGTAATATAATTATCAGTAGTTTTTTTGATGCTGACTAACAACTAATTGTCAACCACTATCTTGGATAACAAATGTAATATTTTTTAATCTTGCCGCTCAGGTTTCGGTTGATGAGCGCATCATCTACCTCGGATATATCCTTTACAGATCCGTCTTTAAATAATATATTGATCTGTTCATCTTCAAAATTATAGGTGCTGCTGGAAGCTTCCCCGGTAAATACCAACCACCCTGCATCTTCCGGGGAAAGCATCATTTTTTGTATGACTTCCTGCTTTTTTTCTTCCATTAAATCCTCCTTTAACGGGTCTGCATAATATTTCACTTTCAGCAAATTCCGGTTGATGATGCCCTTACACAAATAAGACAAAACCTTATCTTCATGCGTACACCAACCTTTTATTGCCGACACTACATCGTAATCATCCAGGTTACAAAACTGCTCCAGCGTTACGGTTTCAACCGCTTCATTAATAAATTGGTGCAGTGGTAATTGCGTAGCGGCCTTAATGTATTTTGCCCGTTTTATGATCCTTTTCAACATTTGCTCGGCACACAACACCGTTTTGTGCAGGTAAACCTGCCAGTACATCAGGCGTCGGGATACCAGGAATTTTTCAATTGAGTAGATGCCTTTTTCTTCTACCATCAGCTCCCCATTATGTACGGCGAGCATTTTCAAAATGCGGTCGTAGCCTATTACGCCTTCACTTACACCGCTAAAAAAACTATCTCTTGTTAAATAATCCATCCGGTCAACATCTAACTGTCCGCTGATGAGCTGGTGTAAAAATTTTTTATGGTAGGTATTGGTGAAAATATCCAATGCCATTTGCAACTGCCCGTTAAATTGTTGATCCAGGTCTTTCATCAGCAACAGGGAAATGGCCTCATGGTGCATTCCTTCAATCAGCACATTTTCCAGCGCATGGCTAAAGGGGCCATGACCGATATCATGCAGCAGGATGGCAATTTTGGCGGCCTGGTCTTCTTCTTTCGTTATTTCCACTCCCTTATTTCTCAACTCGTGCAATGCATTGCGCATTAAATGGTAAGCGCCCAGTGAATGATGCAGCCGGGTATGAACAGCCCCCGGGTAAACCAGCACTGCCATCGCCATCTGGTGAATGCGACGAAGCCGCTGGTACCATGGATGTGCAATAATCTTAAAGATGAGATCATCATCAATAGTGATAAATCCGTAAACAGGGTCGTTAATTATTTTTCTGGATAACATTAAAGTATTTGTAGATTACGGGTTGTTACTTTTTGTGTTTAACTGCGTGGAATGTTTTGCATTCAATTTAAATGCTTATTTGTTAAAAGATGCACAAAGCTAAATAAAGCGGGTAAGCCTTGGGTTAAAAAATTAAATTTGTACGAATTGCAAGCTATGGGGCAGAGTAACAGGATCGTATTTATTACGTTTATTAAACCTGCCGAAATATCAACGCTTCGATAAAAGTCAAATGGTAGCACAAATATTGCAGTGACTGTTGCCCGGTTCGGTTGCTTTGCTCCTGGTCGGAACGAAAATGTACGACTATGATGAATAGCAATGGTGCTGGTTCAGGAAGTGAAGCAATTAATTTCATAAAACAGTAACGGATTTAAATACAGTAAACTAAAAACAGTAAACCATACACATGAGCATTTCAAAAATACTTTGGGTAGACGACGAGATAGAGAGCCTTACTTCACAGATATTGTTTTTAGAAAATAAGGGCTATGAAGTGCAAACAAAAACCAATGGTTTTGATGCAGTGGAATACGTGAAAAATAATATAGTAGATGTGGTATTAATGGATGAAAGCATGCCAGGCATAACCGGCCTGCAAACCCTTCAGCAGATTAAAGAGGTAAACAGCAATCTCCCGGTAGTATTGATCACAAAGAATGAGGCGGAAAACCTGATGGATGAAGCCATCGGGTCGCAAATAAGTGATTATTTGATAAAGCCCGTAAATCCCAACCAGGTATGGCTTAGCCTAAAAAAACTGATTGACAATAAAAGACTGGTAGCGGAAAAAACTACTTCTGCATATCAACAGGAATTCCGCAGTTTGTTTATGGCGCTCAGCAATAACCCCGACTATAATGAGTGGATGGAGATATATAAAAAGCTGGTATATTGGGAGCTGGAAATGAAAAAGAGCGACAGCCCCGAAATGCAGGAAGTATTTCAAACCCAGAAAACAGAAGCGAATACCGAATTTTTTAAGTTCATCTCCCGTAACTATGCTTCGTGGGTAGCAGAAAAAAGTACTGATGGCCCTATTATGAGTCATAACCTGCTAAAGTTTAAGGTAATGCCCCATTTGGAGAAGGGAACCCCGTTGTTTTTTGTTTTGATAGATAACTTAAGGTTTGATCAGTGGAAAACCATACAACCCATTTTTGCGGAAAGCTTTCGTATCCACGAAGAAGAAACCTTTTATAGTATCCTACCCACCGCTACCCAGTATGCCCGAAACGCCATCTTTGCAGGTATGTTACCGGTTGATATTGAAAAGCAATTTGCAGCGCAATGGAAAAATGATGATGAAGAGGGAGGGAAAAATATGTTTGAAGAGGACTTTTTTAAGGCGCAACTTAAGAGATTAGGTAAAGGCGACCTGAAATATTCTTATACAAAAATCACCAACAATCATGACGGGCAGAAACTGGTGGATAATATCCACAACATGCTGCAGAATGACATCAACGTGATCGTATATAATTTTGTGGATATGCTGAGCCATGCCCGTACAGAAATGGAAGTACTGAAAGAACTGGCGGGAGATGAAACCAGTTACCGGAGTATTACGGAAAGTTGGTTTGCCCATTCACCGCTTCACCAGGCATTGAAGAAAATTGCGGATAAAAAAATTACCCTGATTGTGGGAACAGATCATGGAAGTGTAAGGGTAAAAACACCTGCAAAAGTAATCGGTGATAAACAAACCACGGCCAACCTTCGGTACAAGCATGGCAGGAACCTGAATTACGAACCAAAAGATGTACTGGCTTTTAAAAACCCCAGGGAAGCAGGTTTACCGGTACCAAATGTAAATTCATCCTTTATTTTTGCAAAGGGCGATATTTTCCTTTGCTATCCCAATAACTACAATCACTTTGTAAATTATTACAAAAATACTTTTCAGCACGGAGGCGTTAGCCTCGAAGAGATGATTGTGCCGGTGATAAGAATGACGAATAAATAAGGCAACCAATCCCATTAACAGGTTGAACTTTTTCCATTCAGGTTTTATTGATGTATCACAATGGCTCTGCATTTTCAGTTTCTCCACCGCGGTGGAGGCTAGGGGGCAAACTTTAATCGCTGGCCATTAACTGATTCATCCCATATATTATTGTCGTAAACCAACTTTCCGCTTACAAAGGTTTTTTCAATCCTTGCCGGAAAAGTAAAACCTTCCAGTGGGCTCCAGGCGCATTTGTATAAAATATTTTTTTTTGTAACGGTAGTGGAAGTTTGCAAATCAGCCAGCACCAGGTCGGCGAAATAACCTTCCCTGATATACCCTCTTTCTTTAATATGGAAGCAATCCGCCACAGCATGACTCATTTTCTCCACAATTCTTTCCAGGCTGATTTTCCCCATCCGGTGATAATGTAGCATCAGTAACAAAGGATGTTGCACCAGTGGCAGGCCCGCATGTGCATGTTCATAATCTCCCTCTTTTTCAAATAAAAGGTGCGGGGCATGGTCAGTTGCAATAACGTCTAACCGGTCATCCAGCAATGCTTTCCACAATGCTTCTTTATTGTTAGGCGCTTTTATGGCCGGGTTGCATTTAATTTTATAGCCAAGCCGTTCGTAATCATCGGAAGTAAAGTGTAAATGATGCACACATACTTCAGAAGTAATGCGTTTCTCTTTTAACGGCAACATATTGCCAAATAACTGCAGTTCTTTTTCGGTGCTGATGTGGAGTATATGTAAGCGGGTATTGTATTTTTTTGCAATTTGAATGGCCGCCAAAGATGATTCATAACAGGCGTTATCATCCCTGATCAACGGATGGTCCGATGCGGAAAGTGCCGGCTTTATTTGTTTTATCTGTTCGTAATTTGCCTTGATAATTTTTTCATCTTCACAGTGTGTGGCAATCAACAGTTCGCTTTCCCTGAATATTCGCTCAAGGGTGCCGTAGTTATCTACCAGCATATTACCGGTGCTGGCACCCATAAATATTTTTACACCACAAATATTTGCTTTGTGTTTATTTACCTTCAATACTTCTTCTGAATTGGTATTACTAACACCCATAAAGAAGGAATAATTGGCCAGCGAGGTATTGGCCGCCACGTTATACTTTTCTTCCAATAACTGTAATGTTAAGGCATTGGGTATGGTATTGGGCATCTCCATGAAACTGGTAACACCACCGGCCACAGCGGCTTTACTTTCTGTGTAAATGGTAGCCTTATGTGTAAGCCCGGGTTCCCTGAAATGTACCTGGTCGTCAATTACACCGGGTAATAAATGCTTGCCTTCTCCATTTATTTCCACCACCCTTCCCTTTTCTTTTATTTGTGGTCCAATTTTTTCTATTCTTTCCCCGTTTATCAATACATCGGCAAAATCAATTTTGCCTTCATTCACCAATGCTATGTTTTTAAAAAGGTATTTTTGCATATCTTAAAAATATAAACGTTTCGTTAACTAAATAAATACAATGCAAATTATTAAAAGCTTACTCAAACTATTCGTTTTTATTTCGCCGGTTTTTGCTACAGCGCAATCTACTTTCCTGCCGCAGGGTGATAAAGGCTATCATTTTACCGACCGTCTCGAGATTAAGCAGCAAACCAACACCGATCTCAATTATTCCACATTAAAGCCATTTAACCGCCGGTATATAGTAGCGCAGGCAGAATTTATTGATAGTATTCATAAAAGTGCAAATTTATCAGGTGAATCCGGTAAGCTTAAACTGAGCAAAGTGGATGAATACAATATGAACAGATTATTAATGAACAATACGGAATGGGTAACCGGGTCAAAAGAAAGTTTTGCAAGTAAGCAGCCAATTCTGAAATCGTTGTATACCAACAAAGCAAATATGATTGAGGTGAATAAAAAGGATTTCTTTTTGGCTGTTAATCCAATATTGCAGGTGCATGGAGGAAAAGAAAGTGGTAATGATGAAATGATATATTTAAACACCCGTGGTATCAATGCAAGGGGAATGATATCCAAAAAGATCGGGTTTTTTACCACCATTACCGATAACCAGGAACGTGGGCCAAAATTTTTTCAGCAAAGGGTAGCCGCTTTCAGGGCGGTGCCCGGAGTTGGCTTTTATAAAATATTTAAATCTACCGGGGTAGATTATTTTGATGCAAGAGGATATATAACTTTTAATGCGGCTAAATATATCGATGTGCAATTTGGCTTTGATAAAAATTTTATTGGCAATGGATACCGGAGCCTGTTCCTGAGCGATTTTGGTAATAGCTATTTATTTCTAAAACTCAACACCAAAATTTGGAAGTTCAATTACCAGAATTTATTCATGGAGATACAGCCCCAGTATGTAAAGACGGGCGACACTTTACTCGACAAGAAATATGCGGCAATGCATCACCTGAGTATTAACCTTACCAAATGGCTGAATGTGGGATTATTTGAGGGAGTTGTTTTTGGCAGAAAAAATCATTTCGAATTTCAATACATGAACCCGATCATTTTTTACCGGCACATAGAAGGTACGCTCGGCAGCCCGGATAATGCGCTTGCCGGTTTTGATTTTAAGGCAAATGTGGCGCATCGGGTACAGTTATACGGACAGCTTTTGCTGGATGAATTGAAGTTTAGTGAGATAACAGCCAAAAGAGGCTGGTGGGCCAATAAATGGGGTGTGCAATTAGGGGCCAAATACCTGGATGCCTTTGGCGTATCAAATCTTGACCTGCAGTTTGAATCAAACAGGGTGAGGCCATTTACTTATTCGCATTATAATATGGTGGCAAACTATACACATTATAACCAGCCACTGGCACATCCGCTGGGTGCCAATTTCCAGGAATTTATCGGGATACTGCGTTACCAGCCTTTTCCAAAATGGTATGTAAATGCAAAAATTATTTATTACAGACAGGGGCTTGATAGTTTAACCGGGCGAAATTTTGGCGGCAATCCATTTTTGGATAATACAGGCTCAAACCGGAATGGCGATTATGGTTATAATATAGGAGGCGGCCGAAAAGCTACCTGCTTCAATGGCACACTGCAGTTGAGCTACGAAGTGCGGGAAAATTTATATTTCGACCTGGTGGCCCAAAAACGAAATTATAAAGTAGATAATACACCAAATAATATCACCCTGGTTACTGCCGGTATTCGTTTCAATATTGCGAAGCGGGAGTATGATTATTGAGGAATGCCCACCCCATCCCCTAAAGGGAGGTTAATACAAAACTTATGAATGGGTACACCTTGAATACCATTGGGTAACTTCATTGGGTTATCCTACTGGTGCTATGCTAATCTTGTGTAAACCAATTCTCGCTATCTTAAAATGAAGGCTCATTTGTTACTCAACCGTTAATGAAAAGGAGATCATGCGGGAGTTGATCTTATCAATATTGCTGGAAAATTTTAGACCGGCATTCCGGCTGTGCAGGTTAGATAATCCCCAGTTTACTTTTAATTCGGGAGATAATACGAAATAGGGGAAGTAGAAGTGAAACCCGATACCACCTTCAATGCTATAGTCAAATGGCTTCAATTTAATAAGATCATCCGCGTTCTTTTTACCGGCGTTGGCTGCCATATCGTAATCGAACTTTATTCCGGCAATGGTGTACACTTTCAGGTTATCGATACGGTCGCTGCTAAATTTTACCTGTATCGGCAGGCTCAGCGTAATTGACTGCACTTTCTTAATCGTTAACGGGCTTTCGCCTGCAGGTGCATCCGGGTAAGTTAACGCATATTCAAATGCTTTCTCACTAAAGGTAAGATTGAGGGGATAGGTCCTTAAATCGAAATGGGGGCTTAAATTTAAATTAACCAGCCATGCCAGGTTAATACCCGTACTGTTAATACTTTCTATTACCATTACGCTGTCCTGGGCAAGAAACTGTGGATGATGGGTAAAACTGAAATGCGATTTATTCATGCCGAGGTTAATACCAAAATGGTACAACTTGCTGTCATGATCGGGCAGGTTTAAACCTCCATACCGCAATTGTGAAAAAGCGGTATGGTTACAAACCGATAAAATAATAATACAAGAGATTATTTTTCTCCGCAATAGATGCTGCATATTCCAAAGCTCAAGGGTTTACAATAAGTGTTTGTGTATCCCAGGTTGTCTAAGATAGTAGTAAAGTTTTTGCCTTCAGGAAATTTTTTAATTGATTCATCAAGATATTTATATGCATTGCGGTTTTTCGAAAATAACTTGCCCATATTGGGGGCCACTACGTTCATATACACGTTGTATAGTTGTTTTACTATGGCGGCTTTTGGCTTGCTAAACTCAAGTACCACCAGTTTTCCCCCGGGCTTCAGTACCCTCTTTATTTCACTTAATCCCTTCTCCAGGTTTTGAAAATTACGTACCCCAAATGCCACAGTTACCGCGTCAAACGAGTTGTCATCGAATTTTATTGTTTCGCTATCTCCATTTAACAGTTCAATAAGGTTCCCCAAACCAAGCTTCTCAATTTTTTGTCTTCCAAAACCCAACATGCCGTCACTGATATCGATCCCAATTATTTTCTCGGGTTGCAAAATACGTGCCGTCATAATCGCCACATCGGCTGTACCGGTGGCAACATCCAGTATTATTTTAGGATTTTTCTCCTTCAACTGCCTGATCGCTTTCTTTCGCCATTGTATGTCAATACCCACGCTTAAAAACCGGTTCAGAAAATCATAGCGGTAGGCGATGTTATCAAACATATCCGCAACCTGTTCTTTCTTGGAAAGTTCAGAATTTATCAGCGGTACCACCTTGTCATGATCAAATTGTGTCATAGCGTGCAAAGATAAGCAGGTTTACTGTTTACGGTTTATAAGCATCGAAGATTAAATGCTGAGCGTTAATAGTTTCAACTTCAGGCATTAAGCGGTTGAATAAACAACAGGGCATAGATATTTGTTGACTATTAAATTATTCCAAGAAAAAGCTATCCGGCGTTAACAAACAGAAAACAGAAAACAGAAAACGGTAAACCGTAAACCTTCTTCCTATCTTTGCGGCATGCTAATCAAATCAGCTAAGTATATCATCAGCAGTCCTGATTTTGAGAAATGTCCTGCCCCCGATAAAAAGGAGTATGCGTTTATTGGTCGCAGTAATGTGGGCAAATCTTCCTTAATCAATATGCTAAGCAACAACGATAAGCTGGCGAAAACTTCGGGCACACCCGGAAAAACCCAGTTGATTAATCATTTTGAAATTACTTCCGCCTCAGCCATCAATACCGGCAAAGACGGGCAAAATGTAAAATGGTACCTGGTAGATTTGCCAGGCTACGGCTTTGCCAAAGTGAGTATCCGAAGCAGGAGGCGCTGGGAACAAATGATTGAAGGATACCTGCGCAAAAGAGAAAACCTTGAAATGGTGTTTGTATTGATTGATGCCCGCCATACTCCTCAAAAACTGGATCTTGATTTTTTAAACCAACTGGATAAATGGGAAATACCATTTGCGATGGTATTTACAAAAGCAGATAAGGAAACCCAGGCAGTGGTAGCAAAAAACGTGAGGCTTTTTTTAGATCGTTTAAGAAAAACCTGGCAGTTTTTACCCCAGCATTTTGTAACCAGTGCTACCAAAAAATTGGGCAGGGATAAAATCCTGGCTTTAATTGATGAGCAAAATGAAGCGGTAAAAGGGGAGTAGCAGGAGAAGAAAGTTTATAAAGTAGATAGGGAATATAATGTATGGTGCAGGAACTGTTTTGATTGAAATTATCAGTGTAGTTTTTAAGTGCGTCAAACCAAAGACTTCTTTATTCACCATTGACCATTCACCATTGCCTACTCACCTGGTAAATTGCTCACAGGCCCTCGCTATATTTTTAGTTGCTTTCCATAAAAAATCAAAGTCAATCGTTTCGTACTCATCATCTACAGAATGATAGTATTCATCAGTGGGCGAGCTTCCCATAATGGTAAACGCATTTTTTATCTTCCTGGCAAAAGGATAATGATCACTCCTTTTAGAAAGGTTTTCATCGGGATAGGGATCGTCGATAAAAAATTTTTCATTTACCGCGGGATAATTTCTCTGCAGGTATTCATTTAACAAATTCCTGATGGGCCTGTTCCTGAATGAAGCGATAAAGCATTTTCCGCCAACCGGTCTTCCCAGCATTTCAAGATTGATGACTGCCTGTATGATTGCAGGATTCGTTTTATTCATTAAATAGGTTGAACCTAGCATCTCCATTTCTTCCCCTGAAAATGCTACGAACATTATTGTGTAGCGGTTGTTGTTTTTTGCTTTGTAATATCGGGCAAGTTCTAATAAAGCGGCTACCCCGGTAGCATTATCGTTGGCTCCATTATAAATTTCATCCTTGTAATTATATTCCTTGTTGTAAGGCATATCATCCTTTTGACCTACGTGATCATAATGAGCAGAAAAAATCACCAGGCTGTCATTGTTGTTTTCACCCGGGAGCATCGCCATAACATTCGTGGCAGGATTTTTTTTTCTGTTATAGTCAGCGGTAAAATGGTCTAAGTAACTGTGGTTTCCACCGGCGGGTATTAATCCAATTGAATCAAATTTTGCGGCAATAAATTTTGCCGCCTCATCGGCACCAACCGAACCGGTGAGTCGTCCTTTCAAACTATCCTGTGATAAGAAAAATACGCTTTGCCGGAGTGAAGACCGGGTAATAATACTATCGGAAAATGAAACCTGGCCATAGCTGCCAACGCCATACAGTAGAAAAAAAAATAAAATGGATTTCATGGTATGTATTTAAGTCAGCTCATGAAAAATTAATGGTGTTAAGTTAGGCGTGAATGGTCAATGGTGAATGGTGAATAGATATCGATGAATGCAGACTATTCATATTTTGCCCATTCACCATTGACCATTCACTACTGACAAATCACGCCTAACTTAACAGTAGTAGTGTACTTGGTTTCACCCAAATAAAAAGCCATTCACTTATAATACAATTACAGGTGAATGGCTTTATTGGTTAAAAAAATTATTAATTGATCAACACCACTTTTTCCATAATGTCGCCGCCCCTGATATCATCAATTAAATCCAATCCTTCCGTTATTTTCCCAAAACAGGTATGCACCCCATCCAGGTGTTTGGTATTGGAACGGTTGTGACAAATGAAGAATTGTGACCCTCCTGTATTTGGGCCGCGGTGTGCCATCGACATTACGCCACGGTCATGGACTTGTTTGGCCCCTTTGGTTTCACATTGAATGGTATACCCAGGTCCGCCTGCACCTGTTCCATTGGGGCAGCCACCCTGTATCATAAAATTGGGTATTACCCGGTGGAACGTAAGACCGTCATAAAACCCCTGGCTGATTAATTTTTTAAAATTGGCAACTGCGATGGGTGCCGCATCATCGTATAATTCAAAGGTTAATACACCCTTATTGGTTTGTATCTGGCCTTTTGTAAGTGCTGTTTCGCTCATAGTATAAATATTTTGAATGGAGCGCAAAGATATTGCAAGTGCAATAAAGTTGTAGTAAGTATTCTGTAATCAGGTAAAGAACACTTAAATAAAAATGTTAAATTAAAGAAAGGCGCCTGGTGATGGCAGACAGGAAGACGGCAGGGAACAGAATAAAATTGAAATTAAATAATTCAAATTGATACCTCCCTTTTTAAAGTACAGCAGCTTTTATTTAGTTAACTACCTTATTGGCGCAACTGCTGCTCGCAAAAGCTTCCGGTTTCGCTTTAAAAGCAAAACCCATACCCAGGATATAGCCCATGGCTTCCCGCAATGCCTCATTACTTTTAAATTGCGGGTTGGTGTTGATGTCGGCATGTACTTCCATGTCCACGTCATACAATGTAAAAAGGTCACATAGCTCATAAGCAATTTCAATGCTTTTGGCTACTTCTACCAGCATACGTTCCTTAATGCTGTACTTCAATAAAGTTTTTTCATTGTGAATGAACATAAAGCCACCGTGGCCTTCTCTTAAAAATACAATGACGGTAGCAAATTCGGTTTCTTTACCCTTTACCTGGCTGTCGGTACCGATGCAAACTTTCAGATGGTAGCCTGCTTTTGTTTCTCTTTTGATAGTGTCCTCCACTGCTGCTTTGATAGGTAGTTGAATGGGGTCACCATTGAATTTTCTCCATAACATATAAAATGGGGTTTTCTAAAGTTACTGAAATAATGAATGCAACAAGCAGTCTTGTTGAATGCATAAAGATTAATTAACGATATGTGTACCGGTTATGGGAGAATGGCACCAGGAGATGAAACTAAAAATGGAGATATACTTAGCTGTTATTATTAGCACTAGCATTCAATGAAAGCGAAAGGGTAAATGTTGCAGGGCATTGTTTTATTGAAAGCCTTAAGAAGACTCCGTAATCAGTTTAATAAAAAAGGGCCAGCCCCTTACGCTGACCCTTTAACTTACACATGAATCTACCTTACTGATTTGAATTTCG
>JANPIJ010000034.1:0-10961 GCA_031424955.1 Ferruginibacter sp.
ACGCTTTTCAAACATCATAAGTGGTGATGAAGCAAAATCCGCCAATGCCTAGCAAGTGAATTACTACTAACTTAGTTGACAACATTATAAAAGCATATATTATACAAGGGTGTTAGTAATGCCATCTTACAAAAGCCTCCATCGCTGCATATTTTGTTAAGCCCAACTGTGCATACAGGTCGGCTGTATTGGCGTTTCTTTCTTCGGCTCTTTGCCAGAATTCACGGCTGTCATCACCCTGGAATGGTACCATATCTTTTTGCGACTGGTGAATAAATATGCCATACCGTTTTTTCATCACCTGGTCCGGGCTCATTGGAATGGCCATCTCAATTTCCGATATATCCCATTCCTGCCAGGCGCCTTTGTATAGCCATACCCAGCAATCTTTTAACCACTCATCGCCATCTGCTTTTATCCTTTTCAACGATTCAAAAATAATATCCAGGCAAACCTTATGGGTACCATGCGGATCGGCTAAATCGCCTGCGCAGAATACCTGGTGTGGTTTCAACCGGCGCAGTAAGGCTACCGTTCTTATTACATCCTCTTCACCCATTGGATTTTTTTGAATGGTGCCGGTTTCATAAAAGGGAAGATTTTGAAAATGTATCTGGTTGTCTTTTAAACCTACATACCTACAGGTTGCCCTGGCTTCACATCTTCGGATAAGCCCTTTTATCTGCCTGATCTGGTCCGTATCCACCTGGTTGGTTTTCTTGTTGTCAAGAAAGCTACGGGCCTTGTCTAATATCGCTGTCGAAATACTGCTATCAATGCCACTTAATTCTTCGAAGCCTACCGCAAAGTCGAGAAAGCGGGTTACAAACTCATCTGTTACAGCAATGTTACCACTGGTTTGATAAGCTACATGTACTTCATGCCCCTGGTCGTGCAATCGCATGAAGGTACCGCCCATGCTGATGATATCATCATCGGGGTGCGGGGAGAAGATCACGCATCTTTTTGGCTGTATCTCACTCCGCTCCGGATGACCCGGAATCACCGCATTGGGTTTGCCACCGGGCCAGCCGGTAATGCTATCCCGCAACATATAATACACCTGCAAATTTATTTCGTATGCATCCCCTTTCTCTACCAGAAGGTCTCCCAGCGAGTAATCGTTGTAATCTTTGTTGGTAAGCATTAATACGGGTTTGCCCGTTTTTAATGTCATGTTTACTACCGCTTTTCGAATCATTTTTGGAGTCCATTCTATTTCGCCTGTAAGCCAGGGGTATTTTATCCGGGTTAATTCGGCCGCCGCCTGTTCATCAATTACAAATAAGCAATCGGGGTGGGTTTGCAACAGGCTCGCCGGCACATGTTCGGTAACATTGTCTTCCACCGATTTTGCAACAATGCCCGATTTCATTCCCCAGGCCAATAAAATAATCCGTTTTGCTTTAATGATGGTGCTGATGCCTGCAGTAATTGCCAACCTTGGCACCCTGGTAATATTCTGAAAATTTTTGGCATTGGCAATACGTGTTGAATTTTCTAAAGTGACCAGCCTTGTTTTTGAATAAATGCTGGAGCCGGGTTCGTTAAAACCAATATGCCCGTTGTTGCCAATACCCAGTATCTGAAGATCAATGCCACCTGCAGCATCAATTGTTTCTTCCAGCGCCAGGCAATGCTTTTTGATGTCTTCCTTCTTCCACTCTCCGTCGGGGATATGAATGTTTTCCGGTTTAATATCTACATGGTTAAAAAGATATTGATGCATGAAACTCCAGTAGCTCTGTACCGCTTCCCTTTCCAGTGGGTAATATTCATCCAGGTTAAAACTAATAACATTGTGAAAACTCAATCCTTCTTCCCGGTGCATACGCACCAGTTCGCGGTACAGGCTGATTGGTGAGGAACCTGTAGCCAGGCCCAATACACAGTTTTGTCCCACGGCTTGCTTTTGCTTAATAAGCCTGGCAATTTCACCAGCCGCAAACAGGGAACCTTCTTTTGGTGTGGCAAATATTTGTACCGGAATTTTTTCAAATGATTCAACCATAAAGATATTTTTAATTGGGTGTTAAGATAATAAAACTAATTAACGGGGTATTGATAAAGCGGCAATAATTTTTTCAGGTTTAGGTAAATCATACAAAATTGAACGGGGCCCACCAGGTGTATGTTAAGCTAATGTGGCGTAATAATTAAATATGCTTTAATTATCAGGTATGGGCCTGTTAAACATTTCAAAACATTTTTCCTGCAAATCCTTGTCAAACGTTTAATTATGGTACTTTTGGCGCTGATAAAATTTTACTTATGAGTATTGGGTTGATCATTTTTATAGTAGCCACAATTGGCTGGCATATTGGTATGTATGGGATGTTTAAAAAAGCGGGGATCCCGGCATGGAAGGCGCTTATTCCTTTTTACAATACCTGGTGTATTATTGAAAAAATAAAATTAAAGAAGTGGTGGTTCTTTTTCCAACTGCTTCCAATTGCAGGGCAGTTTGTTACTATATGGATTACCATCAAATTTGTAGAGCATTTCGGCCGCTTTGGTTTCTGGCATCATGCGTTGACTGTTTTTTTACCATTCATTTATTTTCCATACCTGGGTTATTCCAAAAGCGAACGGTTTGCCGGTGAACTGGTAGTAAATAATTATAAAAAATCGGCCAGCAGAGAATGGATAGATGCTGCTGCATTTGCAGTAGTGGCCGCCACATTGATACGAACTTTTATATTTGAAGCATACACCATTCCTACTCCATCTATGGAAAAAACTTTACTGGTGAATGATTTTTTATTTGTAAGTAAATCGGCTTATGGACCGCGTATTCCCAATACGCCATTGGCAATGCCCTTTGTACATCATACTATTCCCGGCCTTAATACAAAATCATATTCCGAATGGATACAAATACCTTACACCAGGTGGTTTGCAAAACCTGTTGAAAGAAATGATGCGGTGGTATTTAATTTTCCTACCAATGATACCCTCATCAACGACGAGGAAAACTTTGGTTCTAAAATTACCTATTACCAGGCGGTAAGGGAAATTGGCAGAGACAGGGTATGGCAGAATTATGGAGACCTGATCATTACCCGTCCGGTTGATAAAAGGGAAAATTTTATTAAACGTTGTGTTGCCATTGCCGGTGATAAGCTGGAAATAAGGAATACCGTTTTGTATATTAATGATGTGGCACAGCCATTTCCAAAAGATTCGGAACTTTTTTATAATGTGCAGGCAAGCAGTCCGCTGGATGAAGAGGTATTACAGTCATTTGGCATTCATACCGATCCTGAACAAAGAGAATTTATGACATATAATGGCGGAATGTACATCATCAATATGACGCAGGAAGAAAAGAAAAAAGTAGCCGCTTTAAAAAATGTGGTGAAAGTAGATGTACAGATTAATCCAATCAGCGGCGAACTATATCCTTTTTATGATACAGTGGTGCATTGGAGCGTTGATAACTTTGGCC
This sequence comes from Ferruginibacter sp., assembly GCA_031424955.1. Classification (GTDB taxonomy): domain Bacteria; phylum Bacteroidota; class Bacteroidia; order Chitinophagales; family Chitinophagaceae; genus Ferruginibacter. The sequence goes on from JANPIJ010000034.1 coordinate 3,449, forward strand.
CGCTGTGGATTCCCAAAAAAGGAACCAGTATTCCGCTCACCGCGGATAATTATGTTCGGTATGAACGTTGTATCAGAACTTATGAAGGCAATGAGCTTGAAAACCGGAATGGTAAAATTTTCCTGAATGGAACGGAAGCAACCAACTACACTTTTAAAATGAATTATTATTGGTTAATGGGTGATAACCGCCACAACTCGCTGGATAGCCGGTATTGGGGTTTTGTACCGGAAGATCATGTGGTAGGTAAGGCTTCGCTGATATGGTTTAGCTGGGAAAAAGGGCCACGCTGGAAAAGACTATTTAATGTGATAAGATAATGCTGAAGAATTTGGGTGACTCACCCAAATTTTTTGTCCTCCCGGTACTGGTGCCGGGAGGATTTTTTTTGCCGTTATAATTATTTAAACAGGCAATACTGTATTTTTATCAAAATGCTTTAATAAACACCGGGGGGTTAAAAGCAGGAGGAATAAAACTTATGACTAAAAAAGACATTCATTTTTCAGTAGAAGTGTACAGCTCGGAGAAAGAGTTATCACCTGGTGACGCAGAATTATTGTCGGCTGCAAGGGCAATTACCAGGCAGGCCTATGCACCTTATTCCAATTTTTTAGTGGGGGCGGTTGCCGCCCTGGCAAATGGGAAAACGGTGGCGGGTACTAACCAGGAAAATGCATCTTACCCCGTTGGTATTTGTGCCGAGAGAGTATTGCTTTCCTCTATAGCTTCACAATACCCCGGTGTGGTGGTAAATACCATCGCTATCAGTTACGATAACCTGAATGGAGAAAGCGCTCATCCGATATCACCCTGTGGTATTTGCCGGCAAAGCCTTTCTGAGTATGAAGAACGTGTGAAACATCCGATCAGGGTTATTATGAGTGGAATGAAAGGGGAAGTATACATCATTGAAAAAGCCAGTCAACTTTTACCGCTATCCTTTAGTGCCAGTGATATGGGGTAGGGCACATTTTGCCCCCATCCCCTCCCGATAAAAAATCGGGACTATGTTCCGGGGAGTTATTTAAGTAGTTCACGTAACGCCTCCGGTACTCATATCTATAGTGTTGTGCAATCATCTCACTGAACTATACATTTATCTTTAGCTTAGTTGTTGTGCCTTGATAAAAAGGGATCACCATTTCAGGCAATCCTCTTTATTGAATTGAAATTATTTTGGCACTTAGTGGTCAAATAAAATCAGATATCAAAAAATCAGCCCCGTCCGACCAGGTCATCCGGGCGGGCATCAGACATTTCGGCTATCTAAAATAATGTCTGCACTCCATTGGCATATTTTCCTTCATGATTCAGCAACCATTTTTTTCGCCACAATTCACCGCTGTAACCGGTTAAAGATCCGTTACTGCCGATCACTCTATGGCAAGGCACAATGATGCTGATTGAATTATTACCATTGGTGGTACCAACCGCCCTGGTTGCTTTTACATTCCCAATACGTTTGGAGAGCTCCAGGTAGCTGATCGTTCTTCCATAAGGAATGCCTGTTAATGCCGCCCATACTTTTTGCTGAAAGGCTGATCCTTCCTGTTGTATTGGCAAATCAAAATGTCTTCTTTGTCCTGCGAAGTATTCTGTTAACTGCTTTTCACAGGATGTTAAAAGTGGATGGCTGGTTTCGCTTATTTCCCCAGTTTCATTGCAGGCGGGAGTGTCCATTGAAGAGGGCCTGAAGAGCACCGCAGTGATAAATTCGTCTGTCGCTTTTATTTCAATGAGGCCAATGGGTGATTGTAAAAATGAAAAATGCATGGGCATTAAAAATATATTGAAAAATTTGGATGAATGTTTGTTCGATTGACTAAAATACAATTTCTTTGAACCGGAAATATAGATCAACATGAATACGATGAAGAGCGAAAGTAAATTTATAGAAAAAGCGATGAATGCCATTGCGGATCCCTGTCGTTTATCCATTCTGCAGGAAATTTCGCGTAAAGGAGAGATTTGCTGTGGCGATGTACAGGGGCTTACCGGGCTTTCGCAACCTACCTGTTCGCATCATATCCGGCTGCTGTCAGACAGTGAACTGATTGAATGCAGGAAAGAAGGCCGTAATCATTTCTTTACATTGAATAAAAATAATTTTAAGAAGGTCAGTTCGTTTTTAGAAAGGTTTCACCAGGAGAGCGTTTGAGGTTGATTGTTTGTCAAAATTGTTAGCGGGTATATTTTAGGCGCGGCATGCTGTATTTACCGGTATCATAACAAATGATAACCCGCACTGGCCCATTTTCAGGAACCGGCTTAGCAAAGGGGAATTAATAGTGTTCACCTGGCAGCAGTTAACATTCATTATTAACCAACCTCCGGATTAAAAAAGGTTTTCCTCTTCATTGGAAGCAAAAAACACTTGCATCAATTTTTGAAGTTTGGACTGCATTGAATCCTTTAATAATTAATCAAAAAATCTGTACCAGGCACACATCCCGGGTTTTTATTATAACGGCTGAAGATCAATTTACATTTTTAGGTTGTTGTGATTATTCCAAAACAGCGAACAGGCATTTTGCAGGTCCGGTGCGGCATTTATTATAGAGTTGATATATCAGGTAGCATTAAAAATACGTTTACTGTCGGTCGGTTTTTGAGAATTTTTTAAAAATTTAAAAATGGCAATTAAACAGGGAATGAAAAAAGTGATAAACAGGGCGGTTAGGCCCCTGGTAACTGCAAAAGCTTCCTGGCCATTCTTTTTGTTTTTTATCAGGTTGAGTGATTATTTCAAACACGAAAGAACTTTGCACGAACATACCAATGCGATGAAAGAATTGAAGTTGTTTTTTAGCGACCGTACAGTACGTACTGGTTTTTTCAAAGGCTTGCACTATCCATCCTTCAATTCCTTTGGCAGCAGTTTATTTCCTAAGTTACTTGGCAGTTACGAATATGAACTTTTACCTTTTTTTGAAGCTGTAAGCAATGTTACCTATTCCAATATTATTGATATAGGATGTGCAGAAGGATACTATGCAATTGGAATGTCAATGAAATATCCTGGGGCCAGGGTTTTTGCATATGATATCAATGAAACGGCTCTTAAGCTTTGTCGGGAGATGGCACTGAATAATAGCGTATCGGATAGAATTGTAACAGGTAATTTCTGTGATGCGGAAGAGTTGCGGAAGATGGATCTTTCAAAAAGGTCGTTGATTATTTGTGATTGCGAAGGATATGAGCGAAACCTGTTTCTTAAACCTGATAAAGAAATTTACCGGAACTGTGATATGGTGATTGAACTTCATCCGTTTAATGACCGGACTATTAAAGAATACCTTACAGATATTTTTAAAGAAACACATGCCATCTCTTTTTTGACAAGTTTTAATGATGATAGAAAGATATTTGATTACCAGGATGAACTGGCCGGATTAAGTAAGCTGGCAAAATTAAAAGCTGTTCAGGAGGGCAGGCCTTTTACAATGGAATGGATGATACTGGTTGCGAATAACCATTTGGCAGAAAAAGACAAATGATAAATCAATATCGGTTTTAAGGATTTTATTTGCTGCCTGATTACCCCTTGAGCTTCATCCCGAAATCAAACTCATCTTCGCCAGATTAACCTATCCTGCAACCATTCTTTACGGGTTGTGTTGGTTGAAGCAATACAACTTCTTTATTTTCATTATACACGCCCAATACCAAACATTCGCTGAAGAAATGGGCGATTTGTTTGGGTGGAAAATTTATTACGGCTATCACCTGTTTTCCGGCAAGTTCTTCTTTACTGTAGAGCGTTGTTATTTGTGCCGAAGATTTTTTTATGCCAACCTCTCCAAAGTCGATGGTAAGTTGATAAGCAGGTTGCTTCGCTTTGGGGAAGTCCGTGGCAGTTAATATTGTTCCAACCCGGATATCTATTTTTTCGAAATCATCCCAGGTGATCATAGCGGAGTCGCATTTATAACTGCATCAATATTGAGTCTTCCAAAAATATGTGGAAATGCTTCGTTCACAGAAGGAGCCAGTTCATACTTTAGTTCAGCGGTTAGCTTGGTTTCGTCAATGTGCAGCAGTAAAAGATTCGTTTGATTTTGATAGTATCTTTCCAATACGCCCTTTACCTGGTTTTCTTTGCTGGCATGAATAAAACCTTCCGTTGCCAATGAATCCGCTTCATAATAACCCTTTGCCAGGGCAGCCTTCCAGTTGGCAGCATTTACTACATGATAGATCATTCATCTAATAATTTTACGAGCGTTAATAATTCCTCCATCTTGTACCGGTTACGGTCATTATCAAAGCATTTGCTTAATTCTTCCAGCAAAAACCGGATGATGCGCTTGTTGGTCAACTGCCTGAAATAAGAAGGAGAGAGCGACACCGAGATACGTTTGAAATAATTCTCCACATCTTTATGCGAATAGATATTTCCATTTAGCGGGTCGATAAAGAAATTGATCTTTTCAGATGTATTCCTGACCGGGTTCATAAACTGGTATTGAGGATCAAAGTAACCCAAAATAAATTGCCGCGGAATATTGGTTGCTTTTACCGGGATGTCCAGCCGGTCGCATAGCACCAGGTATAAAATTCCATTGCTGATGGCATTGCCTTTTTTAGTCTCCAGTGTTTTGGTAATTAAAAAATCTTCAGGCTGGCTATAAGATATTTCAACACCTTTTTGTTTGTAATAATTATATAAAATACTGGTGATTACATTGATCTGTTCAAGTGGTGTAAGATAATTATTTAACTCCAGCCAGATATTACGCCGCAGTTTTTCAATCTCCTGTAATGCCTGCGATTCCTGCATTTCAGGGTAATGATACCGGGAGGTTAATAGTGCGCCTTTTAATAATTCGCAACTGCCGTTTTTCCAATCAATAAAATCTTCTGTAAGATCCCTGAAATGTAATTTATGTATGATCGTTTCAATTCTTTCCTGTACATCTTCGCGGTTGGTATGCTCCCATAAGTTTTCAAGATTTGGAATGATTCCTTTACCAAATGAGATAAGCTTAGTACTAACGGTGCTGTACACTTCTTCGTCCGGATCGTCAATTAAATGAAAAAGGGCTGATATTTCTTTGTTTTCTACCAAGATTATTTATTTGATAATGAATTTCGTTAAATGCAGGAATATAAAGAAGTTAAACTTTTCCACAGGTGTGATTAAGGAGTGTGTTGGGAAAGTTTATAAATGGTTTCATTTTCAGAACTCCTGTCCTTCGCAAATTAATACCGTTGCATCAAACCCTGCAAGGGTGTAATTTGAGTAGCCCCGGGTAAAACCCGGGGAGGAGATGTTTTATTCTCAACAATCCGCCGCGGCGGATTGAACCATTGTGCTTTATATTCAACCCGCCGCGGCGGGTTGTTAAAACATTTTATCAGTAACCATGGGTTTCACCCACGGCTACTTACATTCAATCCGCCGCGGCGGATTTTGCCTGCGGATTTAACTTGTGGATTTCTCCAATTTCTAATAAGTGTTTAGTGGCAATGGGTAAGGATTTCTGATATTATGAAATGCATCCGCTAATGCATTAATCCGCTTTGAATTGATTGAGCAGAAAAAAAAGAGGTTGATCTTTCCGCGTTTTTAAAAAACATGGAAAGATCGACCTCCTTTTTCAAAAGAAATAAAATTATTTTTTACTTGCCGCCGCTTTCTTTGCCGCAGCCTTTTTCTTTGCAGGTGCTTTTTTGTCAAAAGCTTTGGGCTCCTGGGTAAGTATCATTTTCTTAACAGTATCCAGTTCCACGGTAGCTAACTCTTCCGGGGTATATTTTCCGTTGGCGCCTGCCGTTAGTTTCAACATTTTTTTGCCGAAGCGGATGAACGGGCCCCAGCGGCCGTTTTCAATCGCAATCTTTTCTTCGGGCCATTGGCGGATAAAAAGCGTGGCTTCTTTCTCCAGCTTTTTTTCAATCAGCTCTTCACAATCTTTTTGTGTAAGGATATCAAAATTATACGCTCTCGGAATATTGATGAAGAGGTCGTTCCATTTTATGAAAGGGCCAAAACGCCCCTTACCTTTTGTTATGGGTTTTTCATCAAACCATCCAATGGGTGCATCTTCTTTTTGCTTGGCATGAATGATTTGTATGGCCCGGTCAAGATCAACGGAGGAAAGATCTTCCCCTTTTGGAATAGAAACAAATTGTTCCCCCCATTTTACATATGGGCCAAAGCGGCCGATGTTTACACTTACTTCCAGGTTGTCGTGTTCTCCTAAAGTCAATGGTAATTTAAACAACTCCAGTGCATCTTCCAGTGTAATGGTTTCTATGCTTTGGTTGGCTTTCAGTTTTGCGAATCGTGGTTTTTCTTCATCGTTCTGGGCGCCTATTTGTACCATTGGCCCATAGCGCCCCATTCTTGCTGTAATTGGCTTGCCGCTTTCATCCACACCCAATACTCTTTCACCCACGGCTCTTTCAGCGGTTTCAAGTGTATGTGCTACCCCACTGTGAAAAGGGGTGTAAAAGTCTTCCACCATTTTGCTCCATTGCATTTTTCCATCTGCCACTTCATCAAATTCTTTTTCAATATTGGCGGTAAAGGAATAGTCCATCACCTTGGTAAAATGCTGGTTTAAAAAATCCGTCACTACCAAACCAAGATCGGTCGGAAATAACTTTGATTTTTCGGCGCCGGTATTTTCCTGCTCCATTATTTTCTCAATTTGATCATTCTTTAGTTTGAGAATCCTGAAATTTCTTTTTACGCCTTCCTTGTCTTTTTTCTCAACATAGGTTCTTTTAATAATCGTTGAGATAGTAGGAGCGTAGGTACTTGGCCTGCCGATACCTAATTCTTCCAGTTTCTTTACCAATGAAGCTTCTGTATATCTTGCGGCGTGTTTGGTAAAGCGTTCAGTAGCGGTCATTTGGTTAAAGAAAAGCACCTGCCCCGGTGTTAAATTGGGGAGCCTGCTTTCACCTTCTTTTTCTTCGGTTGCATCATCATCTTCATCATCACTGCTCTCTAAATAAACTTTCAGGAATCCATCAAATTTTAGCACTTCACCGGTAGCTGTTAGTTCCTGGCTATTGGTACTGATATTAATTTTAGCGATTGTTTTTTCCAATTCCGCATCACTCATTTGCGAAGCAATGGTGCGCTTCCAGATCAGCTCGTATAAGCGGTTTAATTCGGGATCATTTACAGAATGGTTTTCCATGTAGGTAGGCCGGATGGCTTCATGGGCTTCCTGTGCGCTTTCATTTTTATTTTTGTACTGGCGCACCTGCAGGTATTTATCTCCATAGCTGCTTTTGATCTCGGCTTTAATGGCATCCATTGCGGTTTCGCCCAGGCTTACACTGTCCGTACGCATGTAAGTGATCTTTCCACTTTCGTATAATCTTTGGGCGAGCAACATGGTTTTGCTTACACCATATCCTAATTTCCGGCTTGCTTCCTGCTGGAGGGTAGACGTTGTAAAAGGGGCGGCAGGTGTACGTTTGCCGGGTTTTACCTGTATATCTTGCGGCGTGTTTGGTAAAGCGTTCAGTAGCGGTCATTTGGTTAAAGAAA
>JANPIJ010000035.1:0-26668 GCA_031424955.1 Ferruginibacter sp.
AAAAAAGGAAGAGGCGATAAGAGTTATATTTCAGTAAAAGCTATCGAAGCAACAGCGTAGCCAATTAAAGTTTTTTTTGGCAGGTAAAAAAATATTTTTACTTTTAAGTATTATTTACTAACCAATTAAATTTTAAAGAACATGGCAACTGCAAAAAAAGCTGCAAAAAAAGCTGCACCAGCTAAGAAGGCTGCTCCTGCAAAGAAAGCTGCACCAGCAAAAAAAGCTGCTCCTGCAAAGAAAGCTGCTCCAGTTAAAAAAGCTGCTCCTGCAAAAAAAGCTGCTCCTGCAAAGAAAGCTGCTCCTGCAAAAAAAGCTGCTCCAAAAAAGAAGTAGGCTTTGCTTTTTTGAAAGCGAAACTAATACGAAAGTCCTGGCTCACGCCGGGACTTTTTATTTTTACTCGTTTCCATAATATTATCTCCCCTCCCCCTTAACAAGTCTATCCTTTGTTCCTTCTTCTTTTAAAATAACATTCGGTTTTCTATAAAATCCTTTTACATTTGGGTATGGATAATTACCAGATAGCAGACTCCTTCTCACTTCTAGCCAAATTGATGGACATACACAATGAGAATAGCTTTAAAGCAAAGTCGTATGCCATTGCTGCATTTAATATTGAAAAGCTGCCTATGCAGTTAAGCGAAACGCCTGCAGATAAATTATTCGGTATAAAAGGCATCGGTGAATCAACAGGAAAAAAAGTGATTGAATTATTAACTACCGGTTCTTTAAAAGTATTGGATGATATGATTGAAAAAACACCACCGGGTGTGATGGAAATGCTCAACATAAAAGGCATTGGTCCAAAAAAAATATCTACCATCTGGAAAGAAATGGAGATAGAAAGTATCGGGGAATTATTATACGCCTGTAAAGAAAACCGGTTAAAATTATACAAAGGCTTCGGAGAAAAAACACAACAAAACGTAATTGAAACGATTGAATTTTATTTAAAGAGCAAAGGAAGTTTCTTATTTTCTCAAATAGATTCGATGTTTGAAGGCATAAATAGTTTTTTTATAAAATTATTTTCTGAAAATAATTTCGCCTTTACCGGAGCGTATAAAAGACAATTGGAAATCGTGAATGAACTGGAGATTGTAATTAATGATTCGATATTCAACATAGCACAAAAATTATCCGGGGTAACAGACTTTGAACTGCTAGAAAAGAATGCATTTGATCTTCTCTATAGAGCATCAGTGGGTTTAAAATTTCGTTTATACAGCTGTGATAGCAAGCCGATGATAGAACAGGTTTTTATGAAAGAATGTTCTGCAGAATTTGCCTCCTCTTTTTCACAAGAATATCCTTCGTTTAATTACGCAAATTGTAGCAACGAAGAAGCCATTTTTAAGCAGGCCGGATTACAGTTTATACCAGCGAGCCAAAGAGAGAAAACGGGTATCATTGAAATGGCAAAACTAAATGCGTTGCCACCACTTTTACGGGTGGACGATGTCAAAGGAATTATACATTCCCATAGCAATTGGAGCGATGGAAGCAATACCGTTGAGGAGATGGCAAAAAACGCCATTGCGAAAGGATTTGAATACCTGGTTATCAGTGACCATAGCAAAAGTGCATTTTATGCAAATGGACTTGAACCAGAAAGGATAAAAGAACAGCATCGCTATATAGATGAATTGAACACTCAATTGGCGCCGTTTAAAATTTTCAAAAGTATTGAAAGCGATATCCTAAATGACGGCAACCTTGATTACAGTAATGAAATATTGGCAACTTTCGACCTGGTGATCGCTTCTGTTCATTCTAATTTAAAAATGAGCGAAGAAAAAGCGATGCTACGGCTGATGAAAGCCATTGAAAACCCGTACACAACCATTTTAGGCCATATGACCGGCCGGTTGTTATTGAGCCGAAAAGGCTACCCTGTGGATCATAAACGGATTGTAGATGCCTGCGTAGCTAACCAGGTAGTGATAGAATTAAATGCCAACCCAAGCAGGCTTGACATTGACTGGCGGCATATAGACTATGCGCTTGAGAAAAATGTGTTGATCTCGATAAATCCGGATGCTCATTCGCCGGAAGGGTTTGATGATATCAGGTATGGAGTGCTGGCAGCACAAAAAGCAATGCTTACCAAAGAAAGAAACTTCAGTAGTTTTGGCTTACAGGAGTTGGAGGCCTATTTATTGAACAGGAAACTGGTGAAGAACATTTAATACTTTACCAATGGCAATTCTACAAAGAAGGTAGTGCCCCTGCCCATCGTTGTTTGAAACCATATATTACCTTTGGTTTCCTCTACGATTCCTTTACACATGGCCAACCCAAGCCCGGTACCCGATGTTTTAGTGGTGAAATTAGGCGTGAAAATTTTTGATCTCACTTCCTCGGGTATGCCAGATCCATTGTCCTGAACAGTTACAAGCACGCTATTTTGCGACAACATTTCCTCCATGACGATATTTGCCCTTGTTCCATCTGGTATGGCCTGCAAAGCATTTTGAATAAGGTTGGTAAACAGCCGGTTGATATGAGTGCGGTCTGCATCAATCATTACGCTACCCTTTACCGGCTTCCAGGTAAGTTCCAGGTTATCTTCTATGGTATGCAACTGTGTCAACAATTTCAATGTCTCATTCAGGTCGAAAATCTCATTCCGTGGATTGCCAATATTTGCAAACTGTGAAAATTCTCCTGCAATCTGGCTCAGGTGATCTATTTGTTCAACCAGCGTGCGGGCGACACTTTTCGTTAACTCATATACATTGCCGGTATTGGCATCGATAGCCCGCTGCAAATACTGTAAACTCAATTTCATCGGGGTAAGCGGGTTTTTTATTTCGTGCGCTACCTGTCTTGCCATTTCACGCCATGCCCCTTCCCTTTCACTTTTTGCCAACGCCGCCGCACTATTGTCGAGCTTTGCCACCATCTTATTATACTCCTTTACCAACTCCCCTATTTCATCCCGCCTGTTCCATACGATCGCCTCGTTCATTTGACCGATATTTACCGCCTTCATCTTATTGCTGATAAATGAAAAAGACCTTGTAATCCGGTTGGTTATAAAGAACGCTACGATGCCTGCTATCAGGAATATAAATGCATTCAGGTTAATGATGGCTACTAAAAAGTTGGATATCTCCTGGCGCAATTTTGTCTGGGAGGTAAAATACGGGATATTCAGATAGGCATATTCCCTTCCTGCTTCATCTATCACCGGCACATAGTTACTTAGAAATTGTAAGGAGCCAATTGTTTCTTCCTTAAAAAATTGAATTTCCTTTAAATGATTCAGGTGGTAGTAAGCTACGGGATCCATCTTATTACTCACAATCCCTTTGTTATAAGGTAGTGGCAGTGAGGAGGCCCGCAGGGTACCCTCCAAATCGTAAAGGTTAATATCCACCGCATGCACTTCAGAAATTTTCGCAATGGTTTTATCCAGTTCTTCACTGAAGCCTTCGTCATATACTTTTATCACATCATCAAAAACAATGAGATCGGACAATGAATTGCGTACCTCATTTTGCATTACCCGTATAATACTGCTTAATTTTTCCCGGTTAGTATTATTATACCGGTCAATAAAAAACAATATGGTAGCAACCCCTACTATAATAAACGAGGTGAGACTAATAAAAATGATTGTGCTATGCACCTGGTTCCGGATACTCATTTGCCAATACCTTCTCAGTTCACGCCACCGCAACCGGGAACGTATAATCGCATTGAGCGCCCAAAAAAAAGCGGTCACAAATAAAAATGCGCAAAACAGGTAAGAAAACAAGGTGATGGCTTCTATATAAAAATTATCCTTCTTTACGATGACCACTACTTTATCTACTCCGGCTTTGTGCCAAAGTTCATCATAGCCCTTTTTCCCGATTGATACGAATTCAGTTTGCGGCACCTGCACCGAAGATAGCAGCAGGGGAAATGCATATTCATTGTGACTGCCAACCAGTTTTGATTTACTATAAACAGCATAGGAATAAACCGGGGAGTTCTCGATCGATTTATCATAGCCTTTTAAAAATAATTCAGGGTATAAAGCATCCGCCTTATAAGTTTTAGGACTGGCCAAAATAAACACATAACCCAATAACTTACCTTCGGCATCTGAAATATCCTTTTTACTGATATAGTTAAACCGGTCGTAAGAAACATCGTAATAATAGAGATCCTGAATTTTGGTAGGCTTACCCTGTGTTTTCAGTATGGTGGTTAGCATGGTAAAAGAGGAAGAGTCTTCATTGAACAAAGAATTTTCATCCGCGTCAAAAGTAAATATCCTTGTATCATATTTATTGAGATAGCCTGTAAAATTATCATTCAACAAGCTATCTTTTAATATTTTGTTGGAAGTTTGTTGTTTAAATTTATCAAAAACCGGAGCCAGGGCCTCACTCCTGAAATCGGTTAAAACCGTATTCATCAGCCTTTCGCTGGTTGGATCTGCCTTTGTGGCCAATGCTGCTGCAAAATGCTTTCGCTGAGCGATTTCCTTATTGCTATTTTCAACCAATATGATAAAAGCGATTGACAGGGAAAAATAGAATAACCAAAAAATCAAACGGGATGAGATAATTTCTGAAGCCAGTAAAAAGAGGTATTTATTATTCAGCAATAAAAGATATATCAATAACCATATCAGCAGGTATAATTCAAATATGGCATCCTGTTCATTGATCCTTATTGTTAGTATCAGTAACCCTGTTACCGTTACCACCAGCAGCAGGACCATTATGTTTTTTGGTAACAGCGGCTGAAGCAGGTAAATAATTATTTGCGTTATAAAAAAATAACCGATTGCCAAACAACCCAATACTACAAATCCAATTACGCTGTACACATTAAGGGTATAGAAATTGATTACATCGAAAGAAATTTTAGAATCAGCTACCATCGACCGGAATATATGCCCGCAAAGTATAGTGCATAGGATTAATATACTTAACCCGGTTACCACCCCCAGCCACTTTAACCAAAGATTACGAACCGGTATAACTACCCTTTTTTCCTGTATATAAAAACGAATAAAAAGTATCACCCATAAAAACAATATGGCGTTTATCAATAAATCGCCCAGTGATCTTAAAATAATATTGGATCCGTAAATTGCCGGATCAAACAAATCGAACTGCCTGAAATTTACCGGAACAGGTAAAAAATAACTCACTATTCTTAAACCGGTCACTACCAGTACTAAAAACAATACCCCCTTAAAAAAGTTTTTCTGTACAATCCAGGTAGCCACAAACTGCACAAAAATCAATACAAAAAATGCAGCGATCATCCTGAAAATGGAGGCCAGCAGATTATTATGTTCGGTAATGTTGACTGACTTGGGCACCAGTGAAAAGAGTGGTTTTCCTTCCTTCGAATTGATGACCGTACCGCCGTCATCTTCAGTTATGGTGTAAACATTCTCAATATTCTTCCCGATGGTGAACGTATTTTTGAGATAATCGTTGGTGATGCTATAATTCCATTTTACCGGAATTAGCGCAACTGCAATAATATTGTCGAAAGTGTTGATTCGCCATATATAAAACCCGTTAGACAACTGAATAAAACCACTTTTAGTCTGCATCACTGATACCGATCCCAATGGTTCAATTACCTGGGTGCTCCAAAAAAGCAGGTTGTAATTGCCCGTTTCGCCCTTGTCGTAGAGAAAAAGGAAATAGTCTTTATCTGTGATCTGTTCTAACGTCTTTTCACTATTGGTATGATTGGCCAAACTATTTAGTAGTGAGGTATCCCCGCTTAGTAAATCAAAATCATCTTCCTGGCGGGAAATGAAGTTGCTGATATTCTTAGCAACTGTTTTTGGTGAAGAATTACCGGTAATATAATTATCAATAATAAAGGAAATGGTGATGAGCCAGGCAGCGGTTATCAATAAATAACTGTGCCTGATCACAAATTGTTTCAATGATTTTCTTGTCTGCAAAGTGAAATTTTAATTACTGTTTCCGCGGAGGGGTGAACCCTATTTACTTACGACCGTTTTATTGTGTTCCATATAGCGTCCATCTCATCCAGGCTCATATCATCCAGCAGTTTTCCTGTAGCTAAAGCGGTATCTTCCATTTTGGTAAACCGGTCAATAAATTTTTTATTCGTTCGTTCCAGTGCATTTTCAGCATCTACCTGCAAAAACCTTGCAAAGTTTATTAAAGAGAAAAAAACATCACCCAATTCATCCTCAATGTTTTGCTGGTTCCCCGAAGCGATTGCCTCAAACAGCTCGGCCTTTTCTTCTTCTACCTTTTCCCAAACCTGCTCTTTATTTTCCCACTCAAAACCCACCTGTTTTGCCTTCTCCTGCAACCGCATGGCTTTTATGGTAGCGGGTAATGATTTTGGCACACCACTTAGTACCGATTTTTTACCTTCCTTTATCTTCAGCTTTTCCCAGTTTCTTTTTACATCTTCTTCATCTGCCACCACCACATCCCCATAAATATGCGGGTGCCGGAAAATAAGCTTCTCACATACGCCATTGATCACTTCATCCAGGGTGAACTGGTTTTGTTCGGATCCAATTTTGGCATAAAAAATAATGTGCAACAAGATGTCGCCCAACTCTTCTTTGATCCCTTTCCAGTCTCCTTCTGTAATAGCATCGGTTAATTCGTAGGTTTCCTCAATCGTCAACTGGCGAAGGGTTGCAATAGTCTGTTTCTTATCCCATGGGCATTTTTGCCTTAGCTCATCCATTATTTTCACCAACCGTAAAAAGGAACCGGCATTAGATTGTTGCATATATTTAAATTAAATTTTCAGGAAAGAGAACAGGATAAAAACAATAAATAAAAACATCAACATACAATAGGACAATATATTTAACAATATAAACTTGACAATAGTTTTTGCCCTTCTTTGCTGATAAAAATTACGCATTGCCTTATACAGGTAAAAAAATATCCCGAATCCAAGCAGGCGTTGAATATAAACCAGCCGTTCCCACTGTAATACCTCCTTTAACTGCCCTATGCCTAAAATCAATAGCATGACTATAAAAACAAAAATTAAAAAGTGGATGCTAAAGATACCATGGCTTACATAGTAGAACTCTTTTTTACGCCAGTATAATAATTTTAACAATAACGCAAAAATGGGTAGTGAAATAAAAAGCATCTGCGGAATGCTGTGTAAAAACACCGACAGAAAGGAGGTAAAGATTCCTTTTCCGCTGTTATGGTATTTTTTATTCATATCTATTTCCCTGTAAATAAGTTGCCGCTCGATCCAGTTGTGTTTTTTAATCCCATTTTTTAATAAAGAATCATACTCCTGCTTTGAACTATACTCCCGGCCGGTAAAGTGAAAGGCGGATGCATTTTTGATGCTATCCAAAAATGTTTCTAACAATGCAGGGGGTACAGATATTCCATTATTATTCCTTGCAGTTAAAGCTTTCAGGCTGTCCGGGTTTAACTTCCTGATTTCAGTAAAAGTTTTACCATCTATTTTTATGGCATTTTCAAAACTCCGGTCGGTGATATGAACAACAGAGAAAAAGATAAGGAAGAATACAGCGGAAGTAAAAACATACATCCGGATAGGATTTAAATAGCTGGCTCTTCTTCCCAGCATATATTCCCGGGGTAACAGCCCCGGCCTTTTGATCAATAACCCGGTAGTACTAAAAAACTTTCCATCAAAATGGGTGATATCATTAAAAAAATGGGTAATCAAATGCCAGGCTGATTCTTTTGGTTCAATATTTTCCTGCCCGCATATATGGCAAAATGAACCCAACAACTGGGCATTACAATTCAGGCATATTTTTTCAGTCCGCTCTTTTAGATGACTCACTTATATAGATTTTTGTTAAAAATAATGAAGATAACTGGCAACTACACTTCTGGCACCAATTAAGCAGGTAAAATTTCGTTATACGCTAAGGAGGCCCTTAATGGTTGTAAAACAGGAATCATACTTTTCTATACTGATTTAACGGATCACATTTAAATATTACACAGCACTACCTTATTTTTACCGATGAAAACTACATACATGCAAAAACCGATCATATTTACAACACTCTTATTGCTTACAACCATTACCTATACCATCCAGGCACAGTATTATTATAAGGATATATTAAGTAATAAACAGGTATTGGCTGAAAGAGCAGTACTGAAAGAACAAAAAATAAGGAATATACTCGTTCATAGTTTTGAAGGCAACCGGGACCCAAGCCCTGGCTTTTATTGCGAGAAAAAAATCAGTAAAGATTATCGCCGGGTAGAAACCTACACCAAATCGAATATTACCGGTAAAGCACTGCTTACAGCCTTTTACAATAGTAACGACCAATTGATACAATCAACAGACAGTTCAGAACTCTCTGTTACCACCTCCCGCTATTATTATGATGACAAAGGAAATATCACCAGCATTGTTTCCAGTTCCCATTCCAGTGACGATGATTTTAGTACCAGGCTATTGGAGGAGCATCAGTACAGCTATGATGAAAAGGGCCGACCGGCAAAGATGTTGCGCATTCGAAACCAGCATGATTCATCGTGGATAATTTTTACTGCAGATGAAAAAGGGAATATCATTGATGAAAATGACATGGGTAAAAACGGCAAACACTATTACTATTATTACAACGATAAAAACAGGCTGACAGATATTGTAAAATTCAATACCGTAAAAAATAAATTACAACCTGATTTTGTGTTTGAATACAATAGTGCCGGCCAGGTAACTCAAATGGTAACGGTAGAAGAAGGCGTGAACAATGATTATAATACCTGGAAGTATGTGTATAATGATGGCCTTCGAATAATTGAAAAATGCTTTTCGAAGGAAAATATACTATTGGGATATTTTGAGTATGAATATAATTGATACCTCATTGCTGTCGCAGTGCAGATATTTATCCAGCACATTTCGCACGCATCCCTGTAAATGTAGTCTCATCGGATTAAAATCTTACCCTCCCTTTCAGGGCCCGGGAGATAAAGAAAATCCCCCGAAGCTTTCGGGGGATTTTTTATGATGGAATGGCCTATACCTGCTGCTTACTTTATTCTCTTTGCTTCACTTTCCAAACCTGTTTTCCTGTCTCTTGAATTTTTAATCTGGTTGCTTCCAAAGCGCCAGTTAAAATTGATGCGGAATGTCCGGCTCTCCCATGAACCACTGCCCTTGATATAAGAGCCTCCAAAATCAGAAACCGCAGACCATGGACTGGTTCTAAATATGTCCGTCGCCGATATTTTGATGGTTGCTTTCTTTTGCAGAATTGACTTTTGTAAGCCAACATCTACACCGCCCTGCGACTTTGTTCTCCAGGTAGCTCCCCAAACACTGGGCCCGTTGAAATAACCATTTAGCTCAGCGGTATAATCGTGCCCTAGCGTAAAGCTATGTTGCATATAGGCTCCGTAAGATGGGATATTTACACTCAATGCTTTATTACCGATTGCGCCATCAAACAGCTGGTAATTGTACCAGATATTGGCATACCCGTTCCACCATTTTTTTATTGGAAGCGGGGAACCTATATTAAAGTTAATGATCCGCTGTGTTGCCAGGTTTTGTTGTTGTACATAGGTAGCATTACCGGTGGTATCGGTTACCTGTGTTGCATAGTCTTTTACATGGCTATACCCTACTGTGGTATTAATCATCCCCAAAAACGTATGAGTTAGCTCAACACTGTTGGTATATTGCGGACGAAGAAATGCATTCCCCTTTTCATAGGTTAACTCATCCAGCTTATTCTCAAATGGGTTCAAATCCTGGTATGTTGGCCTGTCAATCCTCCTGCTGAAAGTCAGGTTGAATGCATGCTTTTTGTGGGCATTCCAGGTAAGCGCTGCACTTGGAAAGAAATCGAGGTAGTCTCTTTTAACCCTGTTATCAGCCTGTACTGTTCCGTCGGCCCTTGTTAAAGTACCATCGCTGTTTGTTTGCTCAGCCCTTACACCAGCCTGCAGGCTCCATTTTGTATTAAGCTGCCGTTGGTAATTTACATAAGCTGCATTCACATTCTCCTTGTAAGTAAAACTATTACTGCGATCCAATATTTTTACAGGTACCCCACTTGAATTATCATTAAAAAAATCAAACGTGTTTTTAGTAGTAACGAAAGATGTCTTAGCACCATACCCGATTTTACCCTTACCTAATCTTTGTTCCACATCTAACTTGGCGGTGTAAATATCGATGTCTGTTGGTGTACTGTTCCTGTTGATGATGCTGTATAACAAATTGTTGTTGCCACCATAATAATTATTGGGCTGATAACTGCGGCCCGTGCCACGAAACAATCCATAGTCGCCATCAAAATTAATTTCACGGCCACTGGTATCAGCATACCTGTAGTTAACATTGAAGTTGGCGTTGGTACGGTTGCCTGGTACTTTATTCAGGGCTTCCAATGTTTTAATAAACTCCCCTGTAGGCTGGTAAGTGATAGGGGTTTTGCTCACACTAGTAAATTCTGATTCACCAAAATTAGTAGTAGCCATTACGCCAATAGTGCTTTTGCTATTGATAAAATAATCGGCTCCTGCTTTTATATTGATGCTTTTATTGCTGTTGGTATTAATGCTTTTTTGATTGTACAGCGTATCTTTCTGTATACGATACAGTTTTAAAATGTTTTGGTAATCCCCCACATTTACGCCCACATTGCTGAAAAGGTTTACTTTTTTATCCCGGTAATTCAGGTTTACCGACCCGTTGCCCTTTGGTGTAACGCCCTGTACAAAACCAAGGTTCGCACTTCCGTTGGTACCAAATTTTTTGTTCTTCTTCAGGCGGATGTTTACAATGCCTGCATTGCCACTGGCATCATATTTCGCACTGGGGTTACTGATCATTTCAATGGCTTCAATATCATTGCTGTTGATACTTTTCAAATACGCAGCCAGGTCCTTTGTATCCAGTTGCATCATCTTACCATCTACATAAACACGTACCCCGGTTTTACCTTTCATGCTGATATTCTCATTGTTATCAACCTGTATGCCGGGACTTTTTTGTAATAACTCCAGGGCATTGCTCCCGGTGGCGTTAATACTCGCCTCTACATTAAAAACGGTTTTATCCGCCCTTACTTCAATCATTGGCTTTTTAGAGGTAATGGTTACTCCCTGCAATTTAGAAACAACCGGTGAAAGGGTGACCGTTTTAGCAGTAACGGTTTGCCCCTCGCTTACTGAAAAAACGGGAGAGTAATTTTTTTCAAAACCTACCAATGAATAAGCCAGTAAATAATTGCCGGTTTTTGAAACGGGAATATCAAATTTGCCTCCTCCATCACTGATGGCTGCTTTTACCAGGCTGCTATCTGTGGCCTGTAGCAATGATACCGTT
Organism: Ferruginibacter sp.; assembly: GCA_031424955.1. Classification (GTDB taxonomy): domain Bacteria; phylum Bacteroidota; class Bacteroidia; order Chitinophagales; family Chitinophagaceae; genus Ferruginibacter. Next base: position 11,329 of record JANPIJ010000035.1, read on the forward strand.
GCAGCAGCCAATGCTTTGTTGCTGTTATCGGTCACATTGCCTTTTACGCTGGCTTTCTGCTGGGCCATGGCACCTGTTGTAAAGAGCGTCAATATCAACATTGCGACGATTGTAAAATTTTTCATTATAATTATTTTTTTAATTTCGGTTTATGACGCAAAGCAATCAAAAAATGTTACAGCAAAAACCAGCATATTGGATGAATTGTCATTTTAGTAAGATGAATGGGATATGGGCTCACATGAATATGTGATAGGCGCATGAAATCGCTGATGAATGAAAAGCAAATGTCTGATGGCTGATTTTTTGATGTCTGATTTTTTTCTAATTGAAGATGCATTCATTTTTCAGATTGTCTGATGACGGATTTTGGATGTCTGACTTTTTTCTAATTAACGATGTATTCATTTATCAGGTTGACTATTTATTCTACTATTTCAGAAAATAAGTGAACTCTATTGGCTAAATCAAAAACCTTTGCCATCCAAAGGAAATCAGACATCAAAAAATCAGACATCAGACATAACCCTCAGCTTTATCACTCACTTCTACCGCATACCATTATGAATCTTTCACCATGTTATAAATCAGAGATACTAACTACTTCTTTTGATTGAACCAGTAAGCGGGCTCTATTGGCTAAATCAAAAAACTTTGCCATCCAAAGGAAATCAGACATCAAAAAATCAGCCATCAGACATAAACCATTAACTTTATCTTCATGATTACAGGAAAACGAATTGCAATCCTTTTGCTTATATTTTTTTTGCCGGTTTATCTCCACGCACAACAATTTGGTGGCAACCCGGCATCAATAAAATGGAAACAGATCAGCAATGCCCATACGAGGGTGATCTTTCCCACCGGATTGGACAGCCAGGCAAACAGGATCAATAGCATCAACGGGCTGCTGGGACAAACGACCGCTTATAGCATTGGTGGCAAACAGCGCAAATGGGATATTGTTTTACTCAACCAAACCACCATCCCCAATGCCTATGTACGAATGGCTCCCATCATGAGTGAGTTGTATATGACACCTGATCAAAACAATTTCAATACAGGAAGCCTGCGCTGGGATGACAACCTGATCATTCATGAAAACAGGCATATTCAGCAGTTGAGTAATTTCAACAACGGCCTTACCAAAGTATTTTCATTTTTCCTTGGGCAGGAAGGGCAATTGCTGGCAAACGGAATAACCATACCCGATTATTTTTTTGAAGGCGATGCTGTATGGCAGGAAACCCTGGTTAGTGCCCAGGGGCGTGGAAGAATGCCGTCGTTTTACAATGGGATGAAATCTTTGTGGCTGGGAGATAAAAAATATTCCTGGATGAAACTGCGCAGCGGATCGCTCAAAGATTATACACCCAACCATTATGAACTGGGGTACCAGTTGGTGGCCTATGGCTATGAAAAATACGGGGAAGATTTCTGGAGAAAAGTTACCAGTGATGCGGTTCAGTTTAAGGGATTGTTTTTTGCTTTTAATAAAGCCATTGAAAAACATTCAGGAAAAACCTACACACAGTTTAGGGAAGATGCCATGCAATATTTTAAGGAACGCTCCATGTCGGCAACAGAAAAAAGTACGCCCCCACTCAATTTAATTACGGATGCTAAAAAAAACAATGTAGTGGATTATCTTTTCCCTTACTATGTGAGCGATGATTCCATTGTAGTAACAAAGCAATCATACAAAGAGAACAATTCATTTTATTTACTGGTAAACGGTACAGAACAAAGGATACGGGTAAAAGACTATGTGATGGATGATTATTATTCATACAAAAACGGAAAGATTGTATATGCCGCTTACCTGTCGGATCCCCGCTGGGACAACAGGAATTACAGCGTGATCCAGCTACTGGATATTCATACAAAGCAACAGCGTCAATTGACCTTCCGGTCCAAATACTTTTCACCGGATATCAATGCAGATGGCACCGAAGTACTGGCAGTATATGTGAACACCAATGGCACCAACTTCCTGCAACGCATCAACGCCATTACAGGGGAAATAAAAATGGAATTACCCAATCCGCATAATTACTTCTTTACACAATCAAAATACATTGATAACAATACAGCAGTATCTGCGGTAAGAAACCCCGCAGGACAAATGTGCCTGTTAAAAATAAATCTGAACAATGGCGAAACCGAAAACCTGGTTCCTTTTTCTTTTAACGTGGCAGGCTACCCATTTGTAAAAGGCGACACCGTTTACTTTAGCGGCATGAATGCCAATGCAGATAAACTTTTTGCCGTAAGATTGAGTGATAAAAAAATATTTCAATTAACCAATAATACCAATGGTATCTACCAGCCTGCAGTAAATTCAAGAGGTGAAATATTGTTTAGTGCCTTTACTGCAGGTGGATCTATGCTGGGTAAAACCAATATAAAAGAAATCAGCTGGCAGCCATTACCGGCCGAAAATTTCAGTACCCCTCCGCAGCTATACACCACCTCTTTACTGAACCAAAAAGGGGCCGGGATATTGAATACCATCCAGGATACCACCCGTAAGGTAACCAGTTACAGGAAGGGTTTTCACCTTTTTAATTTTCATAGCTGGCGGCCCGAAGTAAACGATCCTGAATACAGTTACAACCTTTACAGCAATAATGTACTCAGTAGTTTTAGCACTACTGCAAGGTATACTTACAACCGCTCCGACCAAACCAGTACCATTGGCTTATCTGAAACCTTTGCCGGTTGGTTCCCATTATTAAGCCTGGGTACGGAGTATACATTCAACCGAAGTTATGTTGATACCGCACTTCGCAGATCAGTTCCCTTTAGTACCGCAAAATTAAATGCCGGTATATCCATTCCGCTAAGCTTTGTTGGCGGCCGAACAACGAAGTTTCTAAATTTTGGTGGTGGATACAATATTGAGCAGATTGTATTGTACAGGGGAATCAGCAAAAATATTTTTAACAACAGGGCGATAAAATACATGAATGCATTTGTAACATTCAGTAATTTCAATCGCCAGGCCAGGCAACATATTAATCCACGCTGGGCGCAAAGCGCATCTCTTTCTTACAGGAACTCATTTACGATTTTTGATAGTTATAAACTGGTTGGTAACAGTGCATTTTATTTCCCGGGTTTGCTTACCAATCACAGCCTTGTTATCAATGCATCTTATCAAAAAAGGGACACCATTGTTAACCTGTTCAGCAACAATTTCTCCTATTCAAGAGGATATGAAGCGTTAAGTACCCGGCAAATGTATAAGCTGGGGGTTAACTATCATTTCCCGTTATTTTATCCCGATTGGGGCTTTGGCAATATGATCTTTTTTCAACGTATAAGGGCAAACGCTTTTTATGATCATACGGTGGCCCGTGCCAGGGTAAACCGGGTACTCACAGATGTTAAAAATCGCAGCACCGGTGCTGAAATATATTTTGACACCAGGGTATGGAATGCATTGCCGGTTAGCTTTGGCTTTCGGTTCTCTCACCTGCTCGACAGGGACCTGCTCAACCCCGGCGTAAGAAACCGGTGGGAATTTATTGTACCAATTGGATTGATACCGGATTAGGAACATTTACTGTTTATTGTTTTTGCTGTTGCAGTTCAGGCACCCGGTCTGACGGTCTCCGTCTGACCGGATATCTCAAACTATATTACACAAGGTTTAAATGATTACGCTACAAAACATCGTTCACTTTTCTACCTCTTGAGGAGTATAAAAGCTGTTATCTTTCCAAAAATTGTAATGCCTTATTTATCTTGGGCAAACCCCTTGTTGGCAGCAGTGCATCAAGGTTGCTAGGTCTTGAACCTATAATTATATAAAGTTTCAAGAAATTCATAAAAGTCGTGCCCCATAAAATAAATGAAATCCGTTTCGAAGTTTGACATTAATCCAAATGAATGAAATGTCCCTTGAACCTTGTGAAATGCATACCCTGTGTCCGCCGCATCCTTGCCTATCAAGAAATAATCGGGAATATCTTCCATCAAAATTTTCTAATCATTGTTTTCTTCTCCCAAGTCTTCTACTGGGAACAGGCAAATCCAAGAGTCTGGACCAATATCGCCTTCATGTCCGTTTACAAATCTTAGGACGTCAATGTAGGAGGCAGGAAAGGAAAAACGAAATTGAGAAACAATTGCGGCAATTTCTTCTTCCGTCAATATCTTAGCCTCTGTTAAAAGTGATTCGACAATATGTTTCACTTGTTCATTCATTGACATTTGATTCTGCATTGCTGCCAACAAGTTTCTTTTTACAATCCTGTCAGACAGGGACCGTCAGAAAGGATTATAAAGCTGCAAGCTTCCCGTCCGACGGTATCCGTCCGACGGTATCCGTCTGACGGGAAGCGCCCTCGTAAAGCTGCTGCCCTTGCAAATGCAGGAATGCTTTTACTGAATCATACTAGCCAAATCCTTTATTATCCGGTCAGACGGGGACCGTCAGACCGGATAATAAAGGAAAAGTGTTAACCATTTAATTTCTTATTCCCCGGTTCCCGGCTTCCTCAAAAGGGCGAGTTGCCCCAAATGGTAGCTCAGGTGATTCGTTCTGTTGATGATGATATTTAATTTGTTCCGGTGGGGTTCCTTCGCAAAATCTTCTGCGGACACCATTTCATGTTTTGCAAACCAATCATCCGGCTGTAGCTGATTGATATGTTCTGAAAGCCTTGCATTGATTTCATCCCGGTATTTTTTTACTTCATCAATGGAAGGCATTTCCTGGCCCGACTTGTCCGGATTAAAGATAAAAATATTGTCCAGTTGCGGATATAATTTTTCACCAAATCCAAGTATGGGTAGCATTCCATCACTCACCGCTACCAGGTGGCCGGCCAGGTAAATACCGCGGTTTCTTCCGGGTGCTACTTCAGCCATCGATTGTTCATTCGTTAGCTGATCCAGTAATTTATTGAATCTTGTATTGTGGCTATACCAGGCATCCAGCACCATTTTTATAAGCAATTGCTTATCAGCAGTGGTGTCGTTCGAAAAGGATTGAGTTTGCATATTGTATAATTTACTGACTAAAAGATTTCATGTAACCAACGGAGGTTACTCCTGCAAGTTAATCTTTAAAACAATTATTTAAAATGAAGAAAATGAAGCCGGCCCATCCCGGAACACCACCTTGCAAATGGCAATGGATGCCGGTTTTATGCAGTAAATTGGAAATGCACCTCCCGAAACTCCGCTCAAAAAGCCAGCAAATAATTAAAAACTACCTTTGCGGCTCATTTTTACAGATATGACATTTGACGATTTAAATTTAAACACCCCTTTGCTTACAGCACTGGATGATCTTGGATACACCAATCCCACTACTATTCAGCAAAAGGTGTTTTCTATTGTGATGTCGGGTAAGGATGTGTGCGGCATTGCGCAAACCGGCACAGGCAAAACCTTTGCTTACCTGCTGCCCTGCCTGCGGCAATGGAAATTCAGCAAGGATAAGGCACCGCAAATTCTCATTATTGTACCTACCAGGGAACTGGTGGCACAGGTTACAGAAACAGTAAAAGCCTTAACCACCTACATGAGTGTGGTAGTGGTGGGCGTATACGGCGGGGTTAATATCAATACACAAAAGGCCGAGGTAGAAAAAGGCGTGGATGTATTGGTGGCCACACCGGGCAGGCTGTACGACCTGGCCATGAACGGGGCATTTAAAACAAAAATGATCCGGAAATTAGTAATAGACGAGGTGGACGAAATGCTCAACCTCGGATTTCGCACACAGTTAAAAAACATACTGGATCTTTTGCCCGAAAGAAGACAAAACCTGCTATTTTCCGCCACCATTACGGATGAAGTGGAGGCTTTGATTGACACTTACTTTAACGACCCGGTACGGGTAGAAGCCGCCCCAACAGGCACTCCGCTGGAAAACATTATACAGACCGGGTATGAGGTTCCCAATTTTTATACAAAAGTAAACCTGCTGGAATTGCTGCTCACCGAAGATAAAACCATGACGAAGGTATTGGTGTTTGCAGCAACCAAACAATTGGCCGACCAGTTGTATGAGCAACTGGAAGCAAAATTTCCGGGCACCGCGGGTGTTATTCATAGCAATAAAGAACAAAACCACCGGTTTAATACGGTGAAACAGTTCCAGGAAGGCAATTACCGCTTTATCATTGCCACCGATATTGTGGCCCGTGGAATTGATATTGCGGAAGTAACGCATGTGATCAACTTCGACACACCGGAAGTACCGGAGAACTATATACACCGGATTGGCCGTACCGGCAGGGCAGATAAAAAAGGTATTGCTATCACATTCACCACAGAAAAGGAAAAGCCCTTATTAAGCGCTATAGAAACGTTGATGAAATACCAGGTGCCGGTTTTGCCATTACCCGCCAACCTGGTCATCTCTGATGTGTTAACCGAAGACGAAAAGCCAAAGGTCTTTATGAAGATCATCCAGGTAAAAGCACCTAAGAAAGAAGAGTCCGGGCCAGCCTTTCACGAGAAATCCGCCAAAAACAGCAAGGTGAATTTTATTATGAAGAAGAAAGACCGGATGATGAAAAAATACGGAAAGCCGATCAGCAGGGGACAAAAGAAATAATACCCGCCAATCGCCGGTAAGTGATCGCCGGGAGATAATAAAATACCCGGGTGGAATACACCATTTTTACGGGTACAATCCAAATTTCCGTACAGTATTGCCAACATCTTTCATAAAACATGCTTTTAATCATAAGATTCCCGAATGTTGGCAACCCCTGGGAACTTCTTTCGTCCGCAACCAGGAATACACCTCATTTTTCAAACACTGGTTTTTCATAAATTGTATTTCCTAATTTAGCGGGTGTAAATTGTTACAATTGAATGAAAAAAAAATCGCTGCCCGATACTGAATTTATTAAATCCATCAACCGGTTTCAGCTATTATCACTGGCTACCAAGGAAGGAATCTGGGAATACGATTTTACAACGAAGGAATCTTTTTATAACGATGGTATTACGGAGCTTTTCGGTCACGGATATCCCGAACTGGCTGATAACGAAACCTGGTGGCAAAATAATATTCACCCGCAGGATAAACACCGGATCATTTCAGCGCTGGATGAATTACTGGAAGGTACGGAGACGGTATGGTGGGGAAAATACCATTTTCGTTGCAAAGACGGCACCTATAAATTAATACTCGACCGGTTGTTTGTAGTGCGCAATACCAAAAACAAACCCATCAGGCTGATCGGCACCATGCAGGACCTGACCGAACTGGATTCGCTGGAACAACAATTTGAAAAGATAAGACAGGAACACCAGCAGATCATGCATAAAGCTGTTTTCCAGGCCGAAGAAAACGAACGGCATTATATCAGCGAACAACTCCACGAAAATATCAACCAGGTTTTAGCCGCCATTAACCTGCATATTGCCCAGGCCAAAAGCCATGTAAATCAAAAGGGCCTGGCCTGGCTGGAAGAAGCACAGGAGTTATTGATGGAATCCATTTCAGGCATCCGGGTGTTATCCAAAATGCTTTCACCGGTTTCCCTGCAATCGCTGGGCCTTCGGTTTGCACTGGAAGAATTATTGCTGATACTGGAGGAGAAAAACAAAATCAGTTATACGCTGGTGGCAGATGAGATAGATTTTAAAAAGATGAACATTATGCTGCAGACCGCCTTTTACCGGATCGCCCAACACCAGATTGTGAACATCAGCAAACACTCCACCGCCACTAAAATAATATTAACAATTACCCGGCAAGGCAAAAAAATAAAAATGAGTATTTATGATAATGGCCCCGGCGTTAACCTGAAACACCTGAAATATGGAAAAGGCTTTTCAACCATACAGGAAAGGTCAGAAGCCTTTGGCGGCAGTTTCAATTTGGAAAGTGTGAAAGGAAAGAGGGGATTTACAATGGAAGTGATTATATGAATAATGAGTGATGAATGATGAATAATGAGTGGGAGTAGATTATATGAGTAATGAGTGATGAATAATGAGTGGGAGTAGTCGAAATAGCCTGTCTCTACTAAATACCCGCTACTTATGATACACCCGTCATTTTTCACTCATCATTCATTACTCATCATTCATTACTCATCATTCATCACTCATCATTCATTACTCATCACTCATCATTCATCATTCATCACTCATTCAACCCCCTTCCCGTGCAAGACTACCTGTTACAACTTTTTAAAACCTACCCGCATCTTGCCATTGTTATCAGCATTTGCATCAGCATACTCATTGCGGTGATCGGCATCATACCGAGTGTATTCATCACCGCTGCCAATATTCTTTTTTTTGGTTTTTGGAACGGTACATTTATTTCCTTCGCCGGCGAAGCCATTGGCGCCGCCATTGCATTTGTATTGTATCGCAAAGGATTTAAACATGCAGTAGAAGAAAAGCTACAGCAATACCCGAAAGTTAAAAGGCTGATGAATGCCGGCAATACAGAAGCGTTTTACCTGGTGCTCTCACTGAGGCTCATCCCCTTTGTGCCCTCCGGCCTGGTAACATTTGCAGCGGCCATGGGAAAGGTTTCCTTCACCATTTTTGTATTGGCCAGCTCATTGGGCAAAATACCGGCGCTGTTGATGGAAGCTTATTCTGTGTACGAGGTTGGCCGCTTTGGCTGGCAGGGCAAAGCGATATTGGTGGTAGTTGCGTTGGGGTTGTTGTATTGGGTGGTAAGGGGGAGGAAGGAGAAGTAGTAATGGAAGAAATTCCACAGCATTAAAAAGTGATTTTAATTACTGCCTATCAGTTGGAGATAGTAAGATAAAACTTCATTGATTGGTTTGAATAACTTGTATAGAGGAGTAGTGCCCTGTTACACTTGGTGCAACTCTTGAATAAATCCAAAAAAATAAACAGCTTTATAATTTTCGTTTGCTTATATTTAACTACAGATCAATCCTTTACTACATGTACCTATACCCAAGAGAAGTAAATTATTCTACCGCAGATGTATCATTTTACACGTTTAAGATTATTGATAAAAATATAAAATCAGGAGAACAGAATTCATTAGAAATAATTGAATTAAATTATTACACTATATCGCATGATAAGGATAGCCCCTCTATTATCCATTGTTTATATATAGATCACAGACGTGCAGGATGTGGCGAATTATAGTTCTTTATTCCTGAAGTAGTGGCACTTTATTTGGAATATCCTGATTAATGGATGGTATAACAGATTAAGAGAAATAAAAAAGCCTCCAGCCGAACTGAGAGGCAGACTTAAATCAGTCTAAGGAATAATCCTTATTGTGATAAGCTTTCAATGTAAAAGTAATTGTAAAAAATATAAAACAATAAAAATGGCAAAATTTATTTTAGGACTTGATATTGGTACCAATTCAATTGGGTGGGTTTTGTTAAAGGACAATAAGATATTTGATAAGGGGATTATTATATTTCCAATTGGCACTAACGTAGATAAGAATGGTATAGAATCAACAAAAAATATGGAAAGAGGAACTTACCGAAGGGCAAGCAGGACCAATTTCCGATATAAGCTTCGTAGAAAAAACCTAAAGAAGCTTTTTTCTATTTTGAATATGCTTCCAAATTTTACTGACACTTTTAAAGTAAAAGAAAATTATCAGGCATCCGAATTATATCAATTAAGAGCAAAAGCATTGGATAAGCAAATACCTCTTGAAGAAATTGGCAGGATGTTTTTGTTAATTAATAAACACAGAGGCTTTAAAAGTAACAGCAAAACCCTTTCAGATAAAAAAGAGGATGATGGAGTAGTAAAAGAGGATATAAAGAATTTAGGTACATCAATGTTGTCAAACAATGCAAGAACTATCGGAGAATACTTTCACAAGATGTATGAAAAATCGGCTAAATCATTCACTGATGGCAACTGGCATAATATTGACGAGCCTCTTGATGAGCGTGCTATTGACAATGAAGGAAACTTTTGGTTGCAAAACAATAGGGGCATTCGCAGAGAAGGCAGGTTTGTAGGCAGAGAAATGTATGCAAATGAATTCGATCTTATTTGGGATGAACAAAGAAAATATTATCCTGAACTAACTGGTAGCAAAAAAGAATATGATGAAATATGCCAGTTACCTGTTGAGGAAAAAAGAGCTAAACTAAAATTATTTAAAGACACCTACTTCTGGAAAATTAAGCATCAAACTATCTTCTATCAAAGACCATTAAAAAGTCAAAAGAAATTTATTGGCAAATGTCAATTTGAAAAAAACAAAAGAACAGCCCCTGCAAGTTCATTGTTATTCCAGGAATTTAGGATTTGGAAACAATTAGCAGACATAAGATATACGGATAAGATAAATGATATTTTCTTACAGCCACTACCACCGGATTGGAAACAAAAAATATTTGAGTACTTACAAACAAATTTATCCCTGAATTTAAGAGAAGGTGGAAAGAAGAAAGATGGAACCAGAAACATAGATGTATTGGATATACTCGGGCTTTCCAATAAAAAAAATTATGAATTTAATTACGATGATGCGAATGAAAATGAAAAAACTTTTCAGGGCAACAAAACGCTGTATGCTATTTACACAGCATGTGGAGAAGAAAAGTTTAGTCAATTCAAAAAAGAAAATAAGTTGGAAAACCTTTGGCATATTCTATATATGGCTAAAGATGATGAATGGCTTAAAGATACTCTTATTTGGAAGTGGGCTTTTGATCCTACTACAGCATCAAGACTTGTTGAAATGGGGCTGGAGGAGGGCTTTGCCAATTATTCGAGTAAAGTATTAGGGAAAATACTACCGCTCATGAAAAATGGTAACGATGAACATGATGCACTAATTCTTTCTAATTATGTACAAGCATCAGATGAATACAAAGAAATTACTGTTCTCAATAAAAAAATCAAACAACTTTCAAATAACGAATTGAGAAACCCGGTAGTGGAAAAAGCTGTTGGAGAAACAATAAGATTAGTTAATACAATTTTAAAAGTTCATGATATTGATCAGGAAGATTTCACAATAAGAATTGAAAGTACAAGAGAATTTAAAAAACCTAAAAAAGAAAGAGAGGGCATCAGAAGAAAAAATCTTGATACTGAAAAACGCAGGGACGAATATGCAAGGTTTCTAAATGAAAAAAAACAAAAAGGCGAATTAAACTTTTCAAGAGATATTCAAAAGTATGATAGCATTATTAACAAGTTTGAATTATGGCTTGAATTAGGAGCAGATAGAAATGATCCCGAATTTAAAGAATTTGAAAAATTGGTAGAAAGAAAAGATAGGGAGAAACATTTGCTTTGGTTAGATTGTAACAGAATATGCCCGTATTCCGGAAAAATCATTTCCTTATCAAAATTATTCAGCCCTGAAATAGAAGTAGAGCACATTATACCGTATAGCAGGTGCTTAGATGACAGCTTCACCAATAAGACCTTAACATTTAGCTATATCAATAAGGAGAAAGGAAATCAAACTGCCTACGAGTTTATGAAAAACAAAGGCGCTGGTGAATTCAAAATATTTCAAAGCAGGGTAAAAGATTTTAGTAAAGAAAAGGCTGATGAAAGATTTTTAAAAGAGAAGGTTGAACAATCGTTTACCAATGCTCAATCAAGAAATTCTTCTTACATAGCTGTTTATGTCAGACAAAAATTGCAGGAAGTGTGTAGAGATGTTCAATTTACAAATGGTTTTGCAACAGGTGAACTTCGAAAGAATGATTGGCGATTAGGTTCCCTATTAGACAAAGTAAGATATGAGGAAGAAACCGGAATTAATATTGACAATTATGCGAGGGAATTTGCAAACTATAAAAGAGATTTTGAAAACCATCGAAAACGTAAAGCTTACAGTACTGATGTTACTAAAACAGACTGGAAAAACCTTACACCGGAAATAACTGCGGAATACGAGGCTGAAACCAAAAACCCAATCTACGAATGGTGGCAGGAACTTGAAAAGTTTGGCGAATTTAGAGGAGCAAAAGGAAAGAAAGACAGATCAGATCATAGGCACCATTTATTGGATTCGATTGTTATTGCTTTATGCTCCCCAGCTATTATTCAACGTTTGAGCACGCTTAACCAATTAAGGGAACTGCAAGGTGCATCATTGTACGACGAAAAAGGGGAACTAACAAGGGAAAGAATCGATCTGCCCATATCTTATTCCGAAATTAAACAAGCACTTGAATCTGTACTGGTCTATCATAAAGCTGAGCAAAGATTAATTACTTCAAAGCAAAACCGAATTCAAACAAAGAAACATTCACAAGACGATTCATCTGTAATCAAACAAAAAACAATTGCTCCAAGGGGAAGTTTAGTGGGAGATAACTTTTATGGGAAACTGAAAAATCCACAAAACCAGGGTTTTACCAAAGATGCAGTTTATGTAAAAAGTGTAACCGTAAATGGAGAAAATTTTAAGGACAAAAAAAGCCTTGATAAAATAGTAGATAGCAATTTAAGAAAAATACTGGAGCTGCGCCTGGATAGGTATGGAGATAATGGCGACAAAGCCTTTAGTGAGGAATCTCTTTTATCAGATCCCTTATTCGTTTATAGCATAGCCAAATATCCAAATGGATTGCCAATCAATCCCAAGAGCAAAAATGGAAGCCCATTACCAGTTGTTAAGAAGATTCGTGTTGCAAATAAAAACTCAAGAAATCTAATCCAGCTTATCGCCAAAGATGAAGAAAAAAACATCGTAAATACAAATAGATATTCTGAAGCTGATGGCAATTATGTAATGGCTCTTTATGAAAGTAAGGAAACAGATAAAAAAGGAAAAATCAAAATAAAAAGGGATTTCGAAATAGTATCATTCTTTAAAGCTGTTGATAGAAGAAGAAAAGGTGAAAAATTATTTCCCGATGAAAAGTTACAAAAAGACGGATCATTTTTACCGTTGATGAAATCCTGTCCTTATCTAAAAGCTGGCGATTTTATTATAACCTATGAGAAAACCGAATCTGAAATAGATTGGGATTCAATTGACGATTTGAAAAGCAGGCTTTTTAAGGTAAAAGAATTAGGCTTAAACCCATCTGGTGAAGGATATGCGGTTATAAAATTAGTTAAACACAATTTTTTAAAAACGTCTAAAGATTCATACTTGAAGGATGGGCCATTCATGAAAAAATCTGAAACAATAAAAGCAATAAAAGTGAAATTAGATAGGTTAGGTAAAATTAAAGCAATGCAATGATCAAACGAACGCTTTACTTTGGCAACCCTGCATATCTTAAAACAAAAGATGAGCAGTTGATATTTGATAGCCCCGAAACGGGTGAAACGAAAATAATACCCATTGAAGATATAGGGATATTGATACTGGATCATCAGCAAATAACCATCACACAGGCTGTAATAGCAAAACTGCTGGCTAATAATGTTGCTTTTATAACCTGTGATAACAGCCACCACCCTACCGGCATGTTATTAAACTTAGACGGGCATACCTTGCAAAGCGCCAAATTCCAGGCGCAGGTAGAAGCCACTGTACCATTGAAGAAGCAACTATGGCAGCAAACTGTGAGCTGCAAAATAAATAACCAGGCCGCCTTGCTTGAAACTACCCGGGTGCCGGTAAAGAACATGCGCAACTGGGCAAGCGAGGTGAAAAGCGGCGACAGTGAAAACCATGAAGCGGTAGCCGCCGTTTATTTCTGGAAAAACATCTTCCAGATATTCCCCGATTTTAAAAGAGAACGATTTGGAGCCCCACCCAATAATTTATTGAACTATGGCTACGCGATTCTACGTGCCGTAGTTGCCAGGAACCTGGTGGCAAGCGGCTTGCTGCCAACGCTTGGCATATTTCACCGGAACCAATACAATGCCTATTGCCTGGCGGATGATATCATGGAACCCTACCGGCCCTTTGTAGACAAAGTGGTATTGAATATTGTAAACCTGAATGGCAATTTTTTAGAATTAACACCCAATATGAAAAAAGAGTTGCTGAATATACCGGCAATGGATGTAAGGATCAATGATGAAAAAAGCCCATTGATGGTAGCGGTTCAAAAAACAACGGCATCACTGGCAAAATGCTTTGAAGGCAAGCAACGAAAAATCATGTACCCGGAATTTGTCTGAGCTATGATTAAAAGGATTTTATTGATTAATGAGATTAGTTTAACAGAACTATCGGCGCATCTGCAGCAATTATAACTTTTGATATTGTGAGGAATGAATGATATGAAATAATCAAAAAATCAAAGCAATCATAAAAATCAAAGTTCAGACAATTTGAATAACCGCTTAAACGCTTATCGCATTATGTGGGTATTAGTATTTTACGATCTGCCTACAGAAACTCCAAGGGAGCGGAAAATATACGCCATCTTCCGAAAAAAAATATTGAAAGACGGGTTCCAGATGTTCCAGTTTTCCATTTACATGCGGCATTGCCCCAGCAGGGAAAATGCGGACGTACATATAAAAAGGGTTAAACTCATACTGCCGGAAAAAGGCCATATAGGCATCATGTGTATTACCGATAAGCAATTTGGCATGATGGAAATATTCCATAGCCAAAAACCAACCAAGGCTGCATCGCCCGGCCAACAATTAGAAATGTTTTAATATCAATGACAGGAATGAAAAAACAAGGTTAATCCCGGATTATTTATCCTGTAAAACAGTTAAAATCCACACCAGGAAAGACTTTGAGCCAATCCTGATGTGAAAGAACTAAGGTAGCCAATAGTTTGAAAGCAAATCACAACCAATAAACGGTTTGATATTGATTATTTCAAGATGTGAAAGAACTAAGGTAGCCAATAGTTTGAAAGCAAATCACAACTAGCATCGAGGTCGTTCAATTTTTCATTGAGATGTGAAAGAACTAAGGTAGCCAATAGTTTGAAAGCAAATCACAACACGTATTGCGGCGGTATGTACTATGGAATGATGTGAAAGAACTAAGGTAGCCAATAGTTTGAAAGCAAATCACAACTCTAACGGTAAGCGTAAAAGTGGAACCGCCGATGTGAAAGAACTAAGGTAGCCAATAGTTTGAAAGCAAATCACAACTAGAACGCTTTACGTTGGAATGTTACCCCGGATGTGAAAGAACTAAGGTAGCCAATAGTTTGAAAGCAAATCACAACCACAGCATGACCTGCATCATTTGGATGTATGATGTGAAAGAACTAAGGTAGCCAATAGTTTGAAAGCAAATCACAACTATGATGCAACAGCAAAGACGGCCCAATTTGATGTGAAAGAACTAAGGTAGCCAATAGTTTGAAAGCAAATCACAACCTGGCCATCGGCATCGCCGGTACATTGATGATGTGAAAGAACTAAGGTAGCCAATAGTTTGAAAGCAAATCACAACCGGCAAGCGCTTTGGAAGCATCGGAAAGAAGAT
>JANPIJ010000036.1:0-3234 GCA_031424955.1 Ferruginibacter sp.
GGTGAAGGGGTGTTTTGTTCTTTGCAATAGCCCCTATAATCTTATACACCAAAAATAACCACAAATGTTTTACAAAAATTGTCAAAGAACTCTTTTTTAATAAATAACTTTAGGTCTATTTCCTTAAGTCAACGACATTGAATGGTGAATGGTGAATGAGCGCTTTTTAATAGCCCGGCACAATAGTCATTTGCCTTTCACGGAATGCCACTCATTACTCATTATTCATTACTCATTACTCATTACTCATGCATATCATATTAGAAACACCCCGGTTAATATTGCGCCGGTTTACACTGGCTGATGCACCGTTGCTGCATCAGTTGAACGGCGATCCGGAAGTGGTGAAATATGTGCATGAGCCCACGCTGAAAAGTGATGAGGAAGCGCTGCAGGTATTAACCAACATCATTTTACCACAATACCAGGCCGGGCTCGGCCGCTGGGCAATACATACTAAAGACAACCAGGAATTTATTGGCTGGTGCGGATTAAAGTATTTGAAAGAGGAAGATGAGATTGATTTGGGATACCGGTTATATCAGTCTGCCTGGGGCAAAGGGTTTGCTACGGAGGCTGCAAAATACACAGTAGCTCATGGATTCAACCAGCTAAACCTGGAAGAAATTGTTGGTAAAGCCCATGTTGAAAACACCGGTTCTATTAATGTGCTGCATAAGATTGGCATGCAGTTCATAAAAGAAGTGGAAGAGGACAATGAACGGGTAAAAGTTTTTATGGCAGTTAGAGCACTTTAAATAATAGCCTTTCCCGACTGGCAGCAATTCAGGAAATAATAAAATCCTCTTCAAAAAAATAATAATCCACAAGGCCAATGCACTTGTTCCCCTTCAGGGTTTAGGGGCATAACTTTGGCAAAATATTTTGATATGATCAGTTACAACCCCAGGGATTGGTTTACGTTTATTTTCCGCTTTCACAAAGCGGATACATTTCGTAAATTATTCCCTCTTATAATTGCTATTTGCATCTATTCATGGATGATCGCTGTCCTCGAAATATCTTATTTTAAACTGGGAGAAAACAGCCATGTTAAAAATATTCCTGTAATGCACGGCCTGTTGGGCTTCGCCATCTCCATGCTGCTGGTATTTAGAACCAATACTGCGTACGACCGCTGGTGGGAGGGCAGAAAACTATGGGGCGCCCTGGTAAACAATAGCCGTAACCTTGCCATCAAGCTTTCAGTAATGCTTCCCGAAAACGATAAGGAGCAAAGAACCTTCTTTAGAAAAATCATACCTGCCTATGCCCATGCCCTGCACCACCACCTGCGGGCAGAAACTACCAGGGTTGAATTATTCGCAGAAGATATTCATCACCCGGCCTTAAAACACATTGATAAAGAAAAACATATTCCCAACCAGGTAAGCCTGCTGATGTTTAAACACATTCAGCAATTGCACAAAGAAGAAAAATTAACCGGGGATCAACTGATTATTCTAAATACAGAATTATCTTCCTTTACTGACATCTGCGGGGCGTGTGAGCGGATAAAAAACACGCCTATTCCCTTTTCCTATAGTGTATTTATAAAGAAATTTATTTTCTTTTATGTAATGACCCTGCCCTTCGGGTATGTATTTACACTGGGCTATTACGTAATACCGGTGGTAGCATTCATATTTTATGTGTTGGCCAGTCTTGAATTAATTGCCGAAGAAATTGAGGACCCTTTTGGAAAAGACGACAATGATGTACCCACTGAGAAAATCGCCCTTAATATACATAAGCACATCAGTGAACTTATTTAACAATATTCAGATAAACATGCCGCGTTGCAAGGTTAAAAAACCGACCGGCATTTTAATCCAATACAAGGCGTATAATTGGTGACCAATAAAAATTTTGTTAAAGCCTTAAATATGTGTGCGAAACTTTTCGTAATTCGGCAAATACCCCTATTTTTGATCTACTAAAAACTTCGTACATTAAATAAAGTATCATGAAAAAAGTATTGATTACGGTTGCCGCCATCGCTTTTATAAGTTTGCCAACCTGCCTGAAAGCACAGGATGAAAAAAAAGAAAAAATTGAGATTGAAGAAAGGATCGAAAAGAAGGAAAGGGTTGAAAAGAAAGAAAAACCGGAAAAAAAAGAAACCCAGGAAATTATCATTCGCAATAAAGGAGGTAAGGACCTTAACCTGAAAGTTGAAATTAATGGAGACAATGTTACCGTAAATGGTAAACCGCTCTCTGAATTTAAGAACGATGAAGTAACCATCAATAAAAGAAAGATGATCATCCGGGACGGTGATGGCACCATGTCATTTAACTTTTCGCCTGATGCAATGGGATTTGGTAACGAATTTATGAAGGAATGGAAAGAAGGGAAGGAAATTATAAAACCATTTTTGGGAGTAACGACTGAAAAAGTGACAGAAGGCGCAAAGATCATGGAAATATCAAAAGAAAGTGCTGCAGAAAAAGCCGGTTTAAAAAAGGATGATATCATCACCAAGGTGGGAGATGATAAAATTGCAGATGGAGAAAATCTGTCAAAAATCATTTCATCTAAAAAGCCAAAAGAGGTGGTGAAAGTGACCTATTTAAGAAATGGTAAAGAAGGCAGCGTAAAAGCAACCCTCGGAGAAAGAAAGATGAAAGCTCCTATGGCTTTTGCCTACGGCCAGCCTCGTGGCAATGTAAGATCATTCACATTACCACGTATTTCAGGAACACCCAATGCGGATTTGATGAATGAAGACAGGTTGCTTGAACTGGAGTCATTGGCTCCTGGTCGCAACTTCGATGCCAGGCCTTTTATACAGCTTGAAAATTCATTTCCCCGTCAAAAAAAGTTAGGACTTAAAATTCAGGATATGGAAGAAGGTGGAAATGTAAAAGTAATTGACGTAGAAGAAGGTTCTGCTGCTGAAAAGGCAGGTTTGAAAAAAGATGATATCATTACCGAAATCGGCGGAGTAAAAATTGAAAACACCGATGATGCCCGTGAACAATTGTTCCCGTCCGAAGCCAAAACTGCTTATACCATTAAAGCCAAACGCGATGGTAAAGAGATGAGTTTTGAAGTAAAATTTCCCAAAAAATTGAAAACAGCCAATTTGTAAGAATTATTAAGAAAGTATAGCCGGAAAACCAAAGCCATTAGTTAACAGCCCGCCTGTTTACTGATGGCTTTTTGGTTGCTGTCTGACGGTCCCCGTCTGACAGCAACCAAAAAGAAAGAGCCCCCGCCAGGGAAGTTATC